>NZ_DATIMC010000109.1:0-8670 GCF_035475775.1 Phenylobacterium sp.
ACATCACCCGGGGCTGGCGCATGTCCCACGGGCAGGCGCGGTGCATCAGGCAGCGGTTGTCCCAGACGATCGCGTCCCCGGCGCTCCAATGATGATGCCACACCCGCGGCGGCTGGGCGGCGAAGCCGACGAGATCCTCGATCAGCCGCTCGGACTCCTCGGGCGCGAGCCCCGGGATCCCATAGGCGTGGCGGCCGACGTTGAGCGAGGTCCGCCCGGTCTCCGGATGGGTCTTCACCAGCGGCCGGAGCGGCGGCTCCTTCACCTGGAAGCCGTAGCCGGAGTAGGCGCTGCCTTCCTTGTGGCTGTGGCCGAGCTTGGCCTGGCTGTAGTGCAGGGAATGGTAGGCCGAGAGCGGCGCAATCCTCGCCTTGGTCGCGGGATCGAGGGCGTCGTAGGCGGCGCGCATGTCGGTGAAACCGGTCTCGCCGCCCTGCGGCGGGACCACGTGGGCGGTGAACACCGCGCCCTTGGCCTGCACCGGCATGTAGGTGGAATCGCAGTGCCAGCCCATGTTGCCCTTCAGCACCTTGATCACGTCGTCGCCGTCGTCGTCGGCCCGGACGGAGCCGTCGGCGCGGACGTTGGAGATCGGCGCGAGGTCGAACTCCAGCGCCCCGAAGCGGCGGGCGAAGGCGACCTGCTGTTCCTTGCTCAGGTGCTGGTCCGGGAAGATCAGCAGGGCGTGCTCGAGCCAGGTTTCATAGAGCGCGGCGAAGTCGGCGTCCGGCAGCGTGGCGAGCGTCAGGCCCGTGACCACCGCCCCGAACGTGGCGGGAAGCGGCTCGACGTGGAAGGGCCTGGGCATGGCCCCATTATGAACCACGGAAGGCACGGAAGGAATGAAACCGCAGAACACGCAGAAGGACGCGGAATGCGCTGCGGCGCGGAACGTGAGATCCCGATCGCGCCTTGGCGCGATCGGGTATTGCGACACCCCAGCCGATTTCTGCGTCCCTCTGCGTTTTCTGCGGTCGCCGGCTACGACTTGTAGCTCACGGCCATGCCGGCGCGGACGTCCTGTTGGACGCCGTACTGCGGGAACGGATAGCGGAAGCCGTTCTTGGAGAGCGCGCGCATGCCCTCGATCGCCTTCTGCAGATGCTCGGGCGGGGTGGCCATCAGCATCTCCTCGTCCAGCACGCCCCCGTAGCGGCGCTCGGCGAAGCAGGGGATCGAGAGGCTGGGCTCGCGTTTCGTGAGCGCGCGCCCCCAGCTGTCCGCGCAGGCGCTCTCGCCGACCACGCCCCAGTCGAACTTCTTGTAGCCCGACCACTGCAGGCCGTTGATGAAGTAGATCATCGCCCCGGGCGTCGCGTAGAAGAGCGCGATGTCGGGCTCGCCGAGCTTGCCCGAGGCGAGCGGGCCCACGGCCAGCGCCTGGTAGCGGCCGTCCGGCACGCAGTGCATGGCCGCCTGGTGGGCGGCGGCGTCCTCGAGGCTCGAGAACCACACGCCGGTCATGTGCTCGCCGGATTTCCAGGCGTCGGTCTTGGCGGCGCCGAGGCCCACCACCGCGCGGCACTGCGCGCCGACCAGGTCCTCGGCGGTGATCCCGACCGTCCAGCCGAGGCGCGAGGCCTGGCCTACCACCTGGTCCAGCGTGTGGACGTGCTGCGGCCGTCGGATGCGCGGGATCGCCTCCATCTCGGCAGCATCTTCGAACAGCTTCATGCCGAACGGGATCGAGCGGAGCTTCAGGAGCTGCTCGAGGTCGGCGGCGACGGCGGCCCAGTCGGTGTTCATGCCGCGAACCCCTCGCGCAGGAAGGCTTCGGCGAAGGCGCAGTGCATGGCGACGCCGCGCGGCATGACCCGCTCGTCGAGCACCATGCGGTTGGAATGCAGCGCACAGCAGGCGCGGAAGTCGCCGCCTTCCGGCGTGGCCCCCAGGAACACCATGGCGCCCGGGACCTTCTGCAGGACGTAGGCGAAATCCTCGGCGCCCATCACCGGCGTCGGCATGGTGCGCCAGGCGGCCTCGCCGTAGAGCTCCTGGGCGACGCGCGCCGCGAGGTCCACGGCGCGGGCGTCGGAGACGGTGACCGGGAAGCCCGGGAACAGCTTCAGCTCGGCCTCGGCCTTGTGGGCGGCGGCGATATGCTGGGCGAGGCGCTGCAGGCCCTCGTGGGCGAGCTTTCGCGAATGCTCCGAGAACGAGCGGATGGTGCCCTCGATCTCGGCCCGTTCGGGGATCACGTTGTTGGTGGTGCCGGCGGTGATGCGCGCCACGGTGACCACCACCGGATCGAAGGCCGGAATGGTGCGGGTGACCATCGCCTGGACGGCGGTGACGATCTCGCAGGCGACCGGGATCGGATCGAGCGCCGAATGCGGCTGCGAGGCATGGCCGCCCTGCCCCTTCACGTGGATCTCGAAGCGGTCGGCGGCCGCCATCAGCGGGCCGGCGCGCCCGGCGATGATCCCGGTCGGCACATTGGGCGTGATGTGGATCGCGAAGGCGGCGTCGGGCAGCGGGTCGATCAGGCCGTCGTCCAGCATGTGGCGCGCGCCGTGGTGGCCCTCCTCGCCCGGCTGGAACATGAACATCACCGTGCCGGCGAGCTCGTCGCGGCGCTCGCAGAGCACGCGCGCGGCGCCGGCCAGCATGGCCACGTGGGTGTCGTGGCCGCAGGCGTGCATGGCGCCTTCGACCCTGGAGGAGAAATCGAGGCCGGTCTCCTCGCTGAGCGGCAGGGCGTCCATGTCGCCGCGCAGCAGCACGGTGCGGCCATTGGCCGGCCCGCGCAGGATGGCGACGAAGCCGGTGGTCGCCCCGCCCTCGCGGATCTCCAGCGGCAGGCCCTCGAGCGCCTGCTTGGCCTTGGCGGTGGTGAGCGGCGTCCTGAGGCCGAGCTCCGGCTCCTCGTGGATCGAGCGGCGCAGCGCGACCAGCTCGGGCAGCAGGGCTTCGCCGGCCTCGCACCAGCGGGAAGACGGGGTCATGACGGTCATCGGGCAGGCTCCTTGGGCCGGATCCCACGTTGGCCCGCCTTCTCCGGCGGGCGCAACAGCCGACGTTGCGTCAGCCTCGGCTTCGCGGGCGAGCGGGGGTAGGCTCGGGCGAACTTCGGAGGTCAACGCCATGCCCGCCCTGCAACACCTGCCCGCCGATGCGCCCGCCGAGGAGATCACCGCGACGCTGCAGCGCGACGGCGGGCTGATCCTCGACGCCATGCTCTCCCAGGCGGAGACCGACGCCCTCGCCGCCGAGCTCCGCCCCTACGTGGAGGCCACCCAACCGGGCCGCGACGCCTTCTCCGGGATCAAGACCACGCGGACCGGCGCGCTGGTCGCCCGCTCGCCGCTCTGCCGCAAGCTGGTCCTCGATCCGCGCGTGCGGGCGATCTGCGACGCCGTGCTGCTCCCCAACTGCCAGCGCTACCAGCTGCACCTGACGCAGCTGATCCGCATCATGCCCGGGCAGCCGGCGCAGGCGATCCACCGCGACCGCTGGGCCTGGGGCAAGCACATGCAGGCGATCGAGCCGCAGCTGAACACGATCTGGGCGCTGACCGACTTCACGGCCGCGAACGGCGCGACCCAGGTGGTCCCGGGCTCGGTCGGCTGGCCCGACGAGCGGGTCGCCGAGCCCGGCGAGATCGCCCGGGCGGAGATGAAGAAGGGCTCGGTGCTGCTCTACACCGGAAGCGTGTTCCACGGCGGCGGCCCCAACGACAGCGACGGCGAGCGCTGGGGGCTCAACATCACCTATGCGCTCGGCTGGCTCAGGCAGGAGGAGAACCAGTACCTCAGCTGCCCGCCGGAGATCGCCCGGACGCTGGAGCCCGAGCTGCAGGCGCTGATCGGCTACGCCATGGCCTATTACGCGCTGGGCTACTACACCCCGCCCCTGCCGCCCGGCGAAGGGCCGGAGATCGTGCCGCCGGAGCATGCGCTGACCGGCGGCGGCGCGGCCGATTCGACGATGGGCTCGGCGGCGCTGCTGGAGGCGATCCGGGCCGAGCTGCGCGGCGCGAAGGAGCCGGCGGAGTAGCCTTCCTCTCCGCTCACCCCCGCCAAGGCGGGGATCCATACGGCGCGAGGACCGGGCGCCGAACCTCATGTTGCATATCAGCTTGGGTCCCCGGCTTCGCGGGGACGAGCGGATTTGCAGGCGGTCAGCGCGCCACGTGGCCGAGCTTCTCGGGATTGCGCACCTCGTAGATCGCCGAGATGCGGCCGGCGGCGTCCGTCTCGAAGGACACGGTCTCGGGACCTTCGGCGAGATGCATGACGACGCCCGGCGCGCCGTTGATGCGGGCGAGCTCGATCCGCTGGACCTCGGGGACGCCGCCGCGCCACTTCAGCCCCTGGATCAGGCCGATGATGTCCTCGCGGCCGACCAGCACCCTGAGCGCCGCCTTGCGCTTGCCCCCGCCGTCGGTGACCATCACCGCATCCTGGGCGAGCAAGGCCGAGAGCCGGGCGACGTCGGCGCTGGCCGCCGCGGCGATGAAGGCGGCGGCGAGTTCGGCGGCCTTGTCGGGGCTGATCGCGAAGCGCGGCCGGGCGTCCTGCACGTGGGCCCGAGCGCGGGCCGCGAGCTGGCGCACCGCCGGCTCCGAGCGGTCCAGGGTCTCGGCGATGCCGGCGTAGGCCTCGTCGAAGACGTCGTGCAGCAGGAAGACCGCGCGTTCCAGCGGCGACAGGCGCTCGAGCGCCAGCAGGAAGGCCACCGAGACCTCCTCGGCCCGCTCCACGGGATCGGCGTCGAGCGGTTCGATCAAGGGCTCCGGCAGCCAGGGGCCGCGATAGGCCGCCCGGGCGGCCTTGGCGGCGCGCAGGCGATCGATGCAGAGCCGCGTCGTGGCGCGCACCAGCCAGCCGGCGGGGTCGGCGACGTCATCCGGCGCGCGCATCCAGCGCAGCCAGGCGTCCTGCACCGCATCCTCGGCCTCGGAGACGGAGCCCAGCATGCGGTAGGCCAGGCGCTTCAGGCGCGGCCGCTGGGCTTCGAAGTCGGCGGTGCGGTCCATGGCCGGCCAGCCTACGCCGCGATGGGCAGGTGGGCGACGGGCGTGGCCTCCCCGCCGACTGTCACCCTCGAGCAGGCCTTGCCGTGGCCGAGCGCGTATTTCAGCGTCGGGTACATGCGCGCCGTGGTCAGGGCCATGGCGACGGCGACGAGGCCCTTCTCGCCCCAGCGGCGGCGGATCTCGTCGCGCAGCGGATCGCAGGCCGCCATGTCGCGGGCGAGGCTGGCGCGGGCGAAGCGGCAGGCGAGCGCCGCGTCGGGACCCATGGCGGTCTCGTCGCCGGCCAGGACCGCGCGCAGCACCTGCGGCGCGACGCCGCTCGCTTCGGCGATCTGCACGCCGATCTGGGTGCAAGGCCCGCAGTCCTCGGCCAGCGTGCCGACGAGGCCGGCGGCCGCGAGCGCGGCGGCCGGCGCGGCCCTGCGGTCGACGAGGCCGGTCACGAAGCTGAACTTCAGGAAGCTGGCCGGCGCGGCGCGAAGGATCTGCCGCATGTAGGAGGCGTCGTAGTCCCAGGTGCGCTCGAAGCGGTCGAGATAGCGGCTAAACAGCAGCTTCAGCATGGCGGGTCTCCTTGGCGGCGGGGCGGGCGGCGAGCCAGAGCGCGAGCGCGGCCGGCAGGTAGACGCCCGCGAGATCGCGCAGCACGTCGGCGAGCGGGTGGGTCCCGCAGACGGCGTCGTAGACATGGATCGCGGCGTGCAGGGTCAGGAAGGCGGCGGCGGCGACGAGCCCGGACCAGGCCTCCCGCGGCCACGCGGCGTAGGCCGCCAGCGCTCCGCCGGCGACCAGGTAGGCCGCGCCGATATCGCGCACGAAGTGCGGGTTGTAGGGCCCGGTGGCGGTCACGCCCGGCACGGCGGCGTACCACCAGAGCCCAGCGAACAGCATGGCGAGGCCGTTCAGGGCGAGGATGGCGCCGAGCGCGCCTGCGATCGTCCGGGCCATGGATCGGCCTCCGCGGGGTTCTGAGGCAAGGACGCACCGGCGCAGGCGGTTGTGACAGTGGAACCGCAGAAACGTCTTCTGCGCTTTCTGCGGTTCCCAACCCTTAGCTCAGCGCGCGCAGCCAGGCCGGGAGGTCGGCGAGGGAGGCGAGCTCGGCGAAGCGCGGGTGGCCGCGGGGCGGCTCGGCGAGTTCGTGGGCCCAGGTGAGCTCGTAGGGCACGTGGGCGGCGTAGCAGCCGGCCTCCAGCGCCGGGATCACGTCGGAGCGCAGCGAGTTGCCGACCATGGCCGCCTGCGCGGCCCCCGTTCCGTAGCGGGCGAAGACCCGCTCGTAGGTGGAGGCGTTCTTCTCCGAGACGATCTCGACGGCGGCGAAATGCTCGCCGAGGCCCGACGCGGCGAGCTTCTGTTCCTGGTGCAGAAGGTCGCCCTTGGTGATCAGCACGAGCCGGTAGTCGCCCGCGAGCGCGGCGAAGGCCTCGGCTGCGCCCGGCAAGGTCTCGACCGGATGGCTCAGCATCTCGCGGCCGGCGGCGAGGAGCTCCGCCACCAGCCGCCCCGGCGCCCGATCGCCGGTCAGCTCCATGGCGGTCTCGATCATCGACAGCGTGAAGCCCTTCACGCCGTAGCCGTAGAGGGCGAGGTTGCGGCGCTCCACCTCGGCGAGCCTGGCGTCCAGCGCCTCCGGGGCGGCGTGTTCGGCCATCAGCGCGCGGAAGCGGTCCTGCGTCAGCCGGAAGATGCTCTCGTTGTGCCAGAGCGTGTCGTCGGCGTCGAAGCCCACGGTGGTGATGCGCTGCATGGCGGGGCAGGTAATCGAACCCCGGAAGGCACGAAAGAATGGAACCGCAGAAAACGCAGAAAGGCGCAGAAGGTCATGGGGACGAGCTGATCGATCGCGCTGCGCGCGATCCGGAGAGTAAGGCCGCCTTCTGCGTACTCTGCGTTTTCTGCGGTTCCTATTCCGTCAGGCGGCGCAGCCGGGGTGGGGCTTCAGGACGCGCTCGGTGGACGCCGGGAAGCGGGCCAGCATCGCGGCCGGGCGGATCGGGCGCGCGACCAGGTTGCCGCCGCAGTTGGGACAGCGGCCGCCGAGCCTCGTTTCGACGCAGTCGGCGCAGAAGGTGCATTCGAAGCTGCAGATGCGCGCCTGATCGCTGTCGGCGGGCAGGTCGCGCTCGCAGCATTCGCAGTTGGGCCGCAGCGCCAGCATGCGCGGAGTTGGCCAGAGCGCGGCCGGCGACGCAAGGACGCGCATCCCTCGCTTGCGGCCAGCCGCCCGATTGACCGGCGCCGGCCGGGCCACTACCTACGCGACCGCTTGCCCGGCGATGGATCGGCCGGCCGGTTTCCCGCATCCTGCCGCGGAAGAGGAGTCCCAGATGAGTCGCGACCTCCTGCCCGGCGCCACCGGGGTCCTGGCGCTCGCCGACGGGACCGTGCTGCAGGGCGTGGGCGTGGGCGCGGTCGGCGAGGCGGTGGGCGAGGTCTGCTTCAACACCGCCATGTCGGGCTACCAGGAGATCCTCACCGATCCCTCCTACATGGCCCAGATCGTCACCTTCACCTTCCCGCACGTGGGCAACGTGGGGACCAACCTGGAGGACCTGGAGCAGGTCTCCGGCTCGGCGAGCACGGCGGCGCGGGGCGCGATCTTCCGCGACCTGCCGACCAGGCCGGCCAGCTGGCGCTCCGACGTCGACCTCGGGACCTGGATGGCGCGCCGAGGCGTGATCGGCCTGGCCGGCGTCGACACCCGCGCGCTGACCAAGCGCATCCGCGAGCACGGCATGCCGCACGCGGTGATCGCGCACTACGCAGACGGCAAGTTCGACCTGGACGCTCTGATCGAGCGGGCCAGGGCCTGGACGGGGCTGGTCGGCCTCGACCTCGCCAAGGATGCGAGCTGCCTGCAGCCGTTCGTCTGGGAGGAGGGCCTGTGGGCCTGGGGCGAGGGCTACGCCAAGCCGCCGGGCAGGCCGAAGTACGAGGTGGTGGTCGTCGACTACGGCGTGAAGCGAAACATCCTGCGAGCGCTCGCCTCGATCGGCGCGCGGGCGACCGTGGTGCCGGCGACGACGACGGCCGAGGAGATCCTGGCGCGCAAGCCGGACGGGGTGCTGCTCTCCAACGGGCCGGGCGATCCGGCGGCCACCGGCGAATACGCGGTGCCCGAGATCAAGAAGCTGGTCGACAGCGGCACGCCGGTGTTCGGCATCTGCCTGGGCCACCAGATGCTGTCGCTGGCGCTCGGCGCGAAGACCGTGAAGATGGAGCAGGGCCACCACGGGGCGAACCACCCGGTTAAGGACCTGACCACCGGCAAGGTGGAGATCGTCTCGATGAACCATGGCTTCACCGTGGACCGCGACACCCTGCCCGCCCCGGTGGTCGAGACCCACGTGTCGCTGTTCGACGGCACCAACGCCGGCATCGCGCTCGCCGACCGGCCGGTGTTCTCCGTCCAGCACCACCCCGAAGCCTCGCCGGGCCCGACGGATTCCCTCTACCTCTTCGACCGCTTCGCCGGCCTGATGGACCGGGCGAAGTAGGAACCGCGGAAAGCGCAGAAGCACGCAGAAAGAGGGCGGCCGATCGGCGGCCCTCTTTTCATTTCGGAACCACGGATTTCACGGATTCGCACGGATCGCGGCTGGAGCGCTGGGGTTCAAGCCGTTCGCGCCATGGGCGCGATCAGGAAACCGCCATCCGTGCCGATCCGTGGAATCCGTGGTTTCTCCCTT
>NZ_DATIMC010000110.1:0-17805 GCF_035475775.1 Phenylobacterium sp.
CTGATCTGGAACACCGACCTGATGGAGACCCTCGAGCTCGACAACCTGATCGGCCAGGCGACGGTCACCGTGAACGGCGCGCTCAACCGCACCGAGAGCCGCGGCGCGCACGCCCGCGAGGACTTCCCCGAGCGCGACGACCAGCGCTGGATGAAGCATACGCTCGCCTGGTTCGACGACGCCACCGGCAAGGTGAAGCTCGACGACCGCCCGGTGCATTCCTTCACCCTGACCAACGACATCGCCTACATCGCGCCCAAGGCGCGAGTGTACTGAGCGAGAAGGACGCCAGATGGCCCAGCTCACCCTGCCCAAGAACTCCCAGGTCCAGACGGGCCGGCATCATCCGGCGCCGGAAGGCGCGGGCCAGACCAAGACGTTCCGCGTCTACCGCTACGATCCGGAGGCGCCCGGCAATCCGCGCTGGGACACCTACGACGTCGACGTCGAGGCCTGCGGGCCGATGGTCCTGGACGTGCTGATCCACATCAAGAACACCATGGACGCGACGCTGGCGTTCCGCCGCTCGTGCCGCGAGGGCGTCTGCGGCTCCTGCGCCATGAACATCGGCGGGCGCAACACGCTGGCCTGCACCCACGGCTGGCGGGAGATCCCCGGCAAGGACGTCCAGGTGAGCCCGCTGCCGCACATGCCGGTGGTCAAGGACCTGGTGCCGGACCTCACCCTGTTCTACGCCCAGTACGCCTCCATCGAGCCCTGGCTGCACACCGACACGCCCGAGCCGCAGAAGGAGTGGATCCAGAGCCCTGAGGACCGCGCCAAGCTCGACGGCCTCTACGAGTGCATCCTGTGCGCCTGCTGCACGACCTCGTGCCCCAGCTACTGGTGGAACGGCGAGAAGTACCTCGGCCCCGCCACCCTGCTGCAGGCCTACCGCTGGCTGGTCGATTCCCGCGACGAGGCGGCCGGCGAGCGGCTGGATGCGCTGGAGGACCCGTTCAAGCTCTACCGCTGCCATACGATCATGAACTGCGCCCAGGTCTGCCCCAAGGGCCTCAACCCAGCCAAGGCCATCGCCGAGGTCAAGAAGATGCTGGTCGAGCGGGTGGTCTGAGGGCAGCCTGGGGCGACGGGCTCCAGGGGGGAAGGCGCATGAAGGATCTGGCCGGCAAGACCGCGTTGATCACCGGCGCGGCGTCGGGCATCGGGCTGGGGGTGGCGACGGCGCTCGCCCAGGCCGGCGTCAAGGTGATGCTGTGCGACATCGAGCAGGCCGCACTGGACAAGGCCGTAGAGGGCCTGAAGCGCACCAACGCCGATGTCGAGGGCGTCACGGCCGATGTCTCGCTGAAGTCCCAGCTCGAGGCCGCGGCGGAAGCCACGCTGTCCCGCTACGGCCAGGTGCACATCCTGCACAACAACGCCGGGGTCGCCGGCGGCGGGGCGTACGGCGCGTGGACAGACGCCGGGTGGAACTGGACGATCGGCGTCAACCTGATGGCCGTGGTGTGGGGCTGCGAGATCTTCGGACCGCTGATGGAGCGCCATGGGCAGGGCGGCCACATCGTCAACACCGCCTCGATCGCCGGCCTGATCTCCGGCTCGGGCAACGCCTACAACGTCACCAAATATGGCGTCGTGGCGCTCTCGGAAGGCTTGCGCGTCGAGCTCGCGCCGCGCGGGATCGGGGTTTCGGTGCTCTGCCCGGGCTTCATCCGCACCCAGATCGTCGATTCCGCGCGCAACCTGCCGGAGCGGTTCGCGGGCGCGGTCCCGGCGCGGCCGGCCGCCGGCCAGCAGGCGATCGAGACCTGGCTGGGCAACGTGCGCGAGCGGGTGGCCGGCGGCATCGACCCGCTCTACGTGGGCGAGCTGGTGCGCGAAGGCGTCGAGGGCGACTGGCCCTACATCTTCACGGACAACGAGTTCGAGCCAGTGATCGCGGCGCGCTTCGCCGGCATCAAGGCCGGGTTCGACCGCATTCGCGGCCGCGCGCCTCCGCGGTAGGGCGCGCTAGGCGCGGCGGGGTATCACCACCGGCAGGGTCTCGTAGCCCTTCACGAACACCGAGTGCGTGCGGGTGGGCTCGGCCGCCAGCACCACCTCGGGGAAGCGCTTCATGATCTCCTCCCAGATGATGGTGAGCTGCAGCTCGGCCAGGCGGTTGCCGACGCAGCGGTGGATGCCGAAGCCGAACGACATGTGCGTCCGCGGCCGGGGCCGGTCGATGATGTAGGCGTCCGGGTTCTCGATGACTTCGCCGTCGCGGTTGCCCGAGACGTACCACATGGCCACCCGCTCGCCGGCGCGGATGGTCTTGCCGCGGAACTCGAAGTCCTCCGTCGCGGTGCGCGCCATGTGCGCCAGCGGCGTCTGCCAGCGGATCGTCTCGGAGACCATCGAGGCGACGAGATCGGGGTTCTCGCGCAGCTTGCGGTACTGGTCGGGATGCTTGTTGAGCGCATAGACCGAGCCGGAGATGGTGTTGCGGGTGGTGTCGTTGCCGCCGATGATCAGCAGCACCACGTTCGAGTGATAGTCGGTGAGGCCCAGGTTCCGGGTGTCGGGCCCGTGCGCCAGCATGGAGACCAGGTCGAACCTCGGCGGGGCGTTGACCCGCTCGTTCCAGAGCTCGGTGAACCGCGAGAAGCAGGCGTCGGCCTCCTGGCGCTTGTGCTCCCAGCTCTTCGCCGGACCGTGCCCCGGCGCATTGGTGAACATGTCCGACCAGAAGGTCAGCTGCCGGCGGTCCTCCTGCGGATAGTCGAAGAGCGTGGCGAGCGTCATCGCCGTCAGCTCCTTCGAGACCAGGTCCACCCAGTCGAACTCCTCGCCGATCGGCAGGTTGTCCAGGATCGCGGCGGCGCGCTCACGGATCAGCGGCGACATCGCCTGCAGGTTGGCCGGCGCGACCGCGGGGGAGACCGTCTTGCGCTGCACATCGTGGCCCGGCGGGTCCATGGAGATGAAGCTCTGGCCGCGCGGGCGCTTTTCCGATTCGGCCTTGGCCTCCAGCGTCTGCAGCACGATGCCGTCGGCCGAGGAGAACACCTGGTGGTTGGTGTCGATGGCCATGATGTCGTTGTACTTGGCGATCGACCAGAAGGGGCCGTAGACGGGCGAGTCGACGAAGTGGACGGGATCCTCCTTGCGCAACCGCTCGAAGATCGGCCAGAAGGCGTCGCCCGCGAACAGCTCCGGCTGGGCCGGATCGAGCGCCTCGATCGGCAGGCGCCAGGCCTCGGCCGCCGCGGCTTGCTTGAAATCCACCGATCCGTCATCCATGGACCGACTCCACCCTTGATCTGCGTCGCATCGCCCACTCGGCGCGCGTTCCGGGCCATGGGACCTGTCCAGACGCCGGTTCGCAAGCCAATTCTCCGCTCGCGCCCTCTCCCCGGCCCGCTTCCTCTCCGCGGCGCGGACGGAGAGCGGCCGGCGGCGAGAGTAAGTTGACGGGGGTGTCATTTTTGGGCATCGGGAGAGCATGAGCGAGGCGGCCGCACACGTCGCGATCCTGGGCGCGGGCCACGCCGGCGGCACGCTGGCGGCGCTGTTGCGCCAGTACGGCTACCCCGGCCCGATCACCCTGATCGGCGAGGAGCCGATCCCGCCCTATCAGCGCCCGCCGCTCTCGAAGGCCTGGCTGAAGGGCGAGGCGGACGCCGAGTCCCTGGCCTTGAAGCCGCTGGCGTTCTACCGCGAGCAGGCGATCGATTTCCGGCCCGGCAAGCGCGCGATCGAGCTGGACCGCGCCGCCCGGCGCGTGCGGCTCGATGACGACAGCGAGCTCGCCTACGACATCCTGGTGCTCGCCACCGGCGCCAGGCCCATCGCCCTGCCCATTCCGGGCGCCGAGCTCAAGGGGGTGATGTTCCTCAGGACCGCCGCCGACGCGGAACGGCTGAAGGCGACGGTCGGCCCCGGCAAGCGGCTGGCGGTGGTGGGCGGCGGCTACATCGGCCTGGAGGTCGCCGCCTCCGGGCGGGCGCTCGGCGGCGAGGTGGTGGTGCTGGAGAAGGAAGCGCGGCTGCTGGCTCGGGTGGCCAATCCGACGCTGTCGGCCTTCTTCAAGGGCTGCCACGAGGCGCACGGGGTGGCCTTCGAGCTGGGCTGCAGCGTCGTGGGCTTCGAGGGCGAGGACGGGCGCGTCGCCGGCGTGCGGCTCGCCGACGGGCGCCTCGTCGCCTGCGACGCCGTGGTGGTCGGCGTCGGCGCCCAGCCGAACCAGGAGATCGCCGCCGACGCCGGCCTGGCGTGCGCGCGCGGCGTGGTGGTCGACCTGGCGGCGCGGACCTCGGATCCGAGCATCTTCGCGATCGGCGACGTGACGCAGCGGCCGATGCCGCTCTACGCGCGCATGTTCCGCCCCGAGAGCGTGCCCAGCGCGCTGGAGCAGGCCAAGCAGGCGGCCTGCGCCATCGCCGGCCGCCCCGCGCCGGCGCCCGAGACGCCGTGGAACTGGTCGGACCAGTACGACATCAAGCTGCAGATCGCGGGCCTTCCCTTCGACGCCGACGAGGTCGTGGTGCGCGGCGACCCGGCCAGCGCCCGCTTCGCGGTGTTCCATCTGAAGGGCGACCAGCTGCAGTCGGTGGAGGCGATCAACGCCCCGCCGGAATTCATGATGGGCAAGCAGCTGATCCTCAGCCGCAGGCCCGTGGACAAGCGCAAGCTTGCCGATCCCGCCGTTTCCATGAAAGAGGTCGCCGCCTGAAGGCGCTTGAGAACAGCATGGCCAAGATCACCTACATCGAGCACGACGGCGCCGAGCACGTGGTGGACGTCAAGAACGGGCTTTCGGTCATGGAAGGCGCCGTGAAGAACAACATCCCCGGCATCGACGCCGACTGCGGCGGCGCCTGCGCCTGCGCCACCTGCCACGTCTACGTGGACCCCGCCTGGCTCGACAAGACCGGCGACAGGACCGCGATGGAGGAGTCCATGCTCGACTTCGCCGAGGGCGTCGAGGACAACAGCCGCCTCTCCTGCCAGATCAAGGTCTCCGACGCGCTCGACGGCCTGGTGGTGCGCATGCCGGAGAGCCAGCACTAGGGACCCCGCCGCGCCGCTGACGCCCTTCCCGTCCAGCGCAATTCAGTCGGAACCCAAGCCTCAGGCGGTGAAGATCCAGCCCTGCGGCAGGCTCGAGAGCTGCACGTTCCTGAGGATCAGCTCGTCGCCGTTGCCCATGTCGACGACGGTGTCGGCGCCCATCTGGCTCGCCGTGTAGCCGGTTCCGGGATCGAGCTGCACGCGGTCGCCTTGCATGGCGTTGAAGTCGAGCACCACGTCGAGCCCGGCGCCGGAGAAGCTGTGGAAGGTGTCGGCCCCGGCCCCGCCGCTCATGGTGTCCGAGCCGCGGTCGCCCGAGATCCAGTCGTTGCCGATCCCGCCGGTGATGGAATCGTCGCCCTGGCCGCCGCGCATCAGCTCGCCGCCGGAGCCCGCGTGCAGGGTGTCGTTCCCGAGGTTGCCGTAGAGGATGTTCTGGCCCGCGTGGGCGCTGATCAGGTCGTTGCCCTGCCCGCCGACCAGCCAGTCGCCGCCGCCCGAGCCGCCGTCGATCGTGTCGTCGCCCTTGTTGCCGTTGATGTCGTCGAAGCCGGAGCCGCCCTGGATGGAGTCGTTCCCGTCGCCGCCCCTTAGATAGTTGGAGCCGGACATCGCGGTGATGGTGTCCGTTCCGCTGCCGCCCTGGAGGGTCTCGCTCGGCATGGTGGCGGTCAGCACCATGCCGCTGGGCGGCGGGGGCGGCGGCGGCGGCGGAGACGCCGAAGCGCCGAGCGGCTCGTAAGCGCGGACGTAGTCGATCTGGAGGTTCCCGGGCCATGGCGTGGTCGCGTCCGGCGGTCCGCCCCAGGTGCCGCCGACCGCGAGGTTCAGCGTCAGGAACATCGGTCCGTTCATATCCGGCGCGGTGGGCGCCACCCCCATCACCTGGCCGTCGAAGTAGAAGGTGGTCTTGTCCGGCTCCCAGTCGACGCCATAGGTGTGGAATCCGGCGGACATGTCGGGAACGGTGTTGTTGAACGGCCTATCGAAGGAGGCGTCGGCCGGGTGCGAGAACTGCCACAGCGACGTGGTGTCCTTGCCCAGGACTTCCATGATGTCGATTTCCGGACGTGCGCTGGTGGTGGTGGGCAGCATCCAGAACGCAGGCCAGAAGCCTTGGCCGGCAGGCAGCTTGGCGCGCATCTCGAAATAACCGTAGGTCTGCGAGAAGGAGTTCTCTGTCGTCAGCAGGCCCGACGTGTAGTTGTAGTTGTTGATGGACGGCTCGATGGAAGCGTCGGCGGGCGACGCGGTGATGGTGAGGATTCCGTTCGAGACGTTCCAGGGGCGGACGCTAGTCGTGTTCGGATTGAGATTGTCGATGTACCACTGAAGCTCTCCGTTGCTTGGGAAACTCTGGTAGTTCTGGCCGTTGATGTTGAGCGTCGTCCGCCACGTTCCGGTCGAGCCGTTCCACAGGCTCAGACTGTTGAACTCGTCGTCGAACGTCAGCGTCGCCGTGCCGGAAAGGTTGTTGGGGTCGATCGTCACCTGAACACCTCGTCGAAGCCGTGACCAGGAAGCGGGGTCACGGCGGTCCTGCGCCTGCACCTGCTTCGAGAGGACTTGCGCGCGCGACCAGGGCGAGCGGGACCGGAGAAGCCAAGCCGGGGCGTGGTCGAAACCTCGCCGCCGGGGTGCAAGTTCCTCTGCGGAACGCGGATTGGAGCAGGGCCTCAGGCCGGCCGGTCGAGACGCGCCTCCGGCAGCTTGGGCTCGAACAGCTCGACGGGGTTTCCCGAGGGGTCCTCGACGATCGCCTGGCGGCCGCCCACGCCGTCCACGATCCCGGAGCGGAAGCCGGCGCCGGCCGCTTGCAGAGCCGCGACCCAGGCGCCGAGGTCTTCGACCTCGATGGCGAAGCGGTTCCATCCGCCCGGCCGCGGCGCCTTCCCCTCCGGCGAAAGCTGACCGCCGCCGGGGGCGGGACCGGGGGCGCTCAACACCAGCCGCAGATCGCCGCGCGTCAGCATCGCGAAGGCCGGCGCGGGATGCATCTGCAGCGTGAAGCCCAGCCGCTCGACATAGAAGCCGATCGCGGCGCCGACATCGTCGACGATGTAGCGGACCTGGACGCTGGCCATGGGCGATCTCCCGTTGCAGCCGCCGGAGCGTAGTGCGCCGCCAGGCCCACGTCGATGCGCCGCCGCAGCCGCCCGATTGACTGGGCCGCCGCCGCAGTGCGATGTCCACGCGATGAGGGGCGGCCGAGTTCGGGAGCATCGCGAGAGCGCGCCGATCCGCCATGCGGCGGTGTTCCTGCTGCTGGCCGCGCTGATGCTGCGCGCCGCCATTCCCGCCGGCTGGATGCCGAACACGGCCGGCCTCGTGGACTCCCCGCTCGTCATCTGCATGGGAAGCTCGGCGCACGATCACGGCGGCCCCTCGGCGCTGCCCGGCGCGCCGCACCGGCCGCACCGCCATGGCGTCTGCGCGTTCGCGAGTCTCGGCGCGCCGCTCAAGCCGCCGGCGCTCGTGCTTGCGGCGGCTCCGCTCACTGCGATCTACGTTCGGGCCGATTTTGCGGCCGATCGCGTGCCGCCGGCTTCGCAGAGGCGCCGGCCGCAGTCGGCCCGCGGCCCCCCGCTCCAGGTCTGAGATCCCGGTCGCGCCGCCGCGAAATGGCGAAGCGGCCGCCGCAAGCCCCTTCAGACAAGCTGGAGCGCACCATGCGCTTGCCCCTGATCCTCGCGTGCCCGGCGGCGGTCGCCGCCGCGTGCGCGGCCCCTGCCGCCTCGGCCCACGCCGTGGTCGGCAACCGCTTCTTCCCCGCCACGCTCGCGACCGACGACCCCGGCGTCGCCGACGAGCTCTCCATGCCCATCCTCAGCTCGCTCCGCACCGGCGAGGGCGTCCGCGAGCTGGACATCGAAGGCGAATGGTCAAAGCGCCTCACCGACAAGCTGGGCGTGTCGTTCGGCGAGGCCTGGACTCGGCTGAAGGGTCCGGACGGGGAGACCGCGCGCGGCGTCCAGAACCTGGAGACCACGCTCAAGTATCGGGTCCTCGCCAGCCCTGAGCGCGAAGCCATCGTGGCCGCCGGGCTGAGCTACGAGTGGGGCGGATCCGGCGCCGGCCGCGTGGGGGCCGAGCGCCAGTCCACGATCACGCCCATGGTATATTTCGGGAAGGGCGCCGGCGAGCTTCCCGACAGCCTGGCCTGGGCGCGACCCTTCGCGGTCACCGGCTCGGCGGGCTATTCGGTCCCCACGCGCGGCCGCAGCGGCGGCGAGCGGAACCCCGATGTACTGAGCTACGGCCTGGCGGTGGAATACAGCCTCGGCTACCTCGCCTCGCACGTGAAGGATCTTGGGCTTCCGGACTTCGTCAATCACCTGACCCCGCTGGTGGAGGCCTCGTTCGAACGCCAGGTCGCGCAGGGCGGCGGGGCGCGGACCATCGGGACCGTCAATCCCGGCCTCATCTGGTCGGGCGGACGCGTCCAGCTCGGGGCGGAGGCCATCGTGCCGATCAATCGCCAGAGCGGCCGCGGCGCCGGCTTCATGGTCCAGGTCCATTTCTTCCTCGACGATCTCTTCCCGCGAAGCCTCGGCAGGCCGATCTGGTGAGCGCCATGTCTGTTCGGACGACCCTCCTCCTCTCCGTTCTCCTGGCCGTGCTCGGCGGCGGTCCGGTCCTGGCGCATGCCCGGCTGATCCGGGCGCTGCCGAGGGTCGGCGCGACCATCCGGGGTTCGCCGCAGGAGCTGCGGCTGTCGTTCAGCGAGACCATCGAGCCACGCCGCTCGTCCGTCACCCTAAGGGGCCTGGGCGGAGCCGCGCCGACAGGCCCCCTGGCGCTCGACGCGAACGATGCACGCGTCGTCCGCGTGCCCCTGCGCGAACGCCTCCCACCCGGCAACTACCGGGTAGACTGGAGCGTCACGTCGAGGGACACCCACCACACCTTCGGCGACTTCACCTTCAGCATCGCGCCGTAGCAGACCAAGACGGCTCAATCGGCGCGCGCTGGCGGCGGGCGCGGCGCAGGCTAAGATCGAGCTTGCGGGCTGGCCCGCTCACCGCCGCCATGGAGTCCCGCATGAGCCCCTCCGATGCCGACCGCGACCCGACCGATGGGCCGCCCTTGCGGATCGACCGGCGCGCCGAGCTCAGGGTCCCGACCAATACCCCGGCGCGGCTGTTCTATGGCGAGCGGTTCACACGCTGGATCGATTGCGTGGTGATGGACCGCAGCACCAGCGGGGCCAAGGTGCAGGTCCCGGCGATCTTCCAGCTCCCCTCGCGCCTGATCCTGCTCGACTACCGCGAGGGGGTCGCCTACACGGCGCGCCGGCGCTGGCGCAAGGGCGACCTCGGGGGCTTGCGGCTGGAGGCGCGCCACGACCTGCGCGCCCTGCAGGCGCCCGGCCTGGAGGCGGTGCACGAGGCCTGGCTCGCGCTCGAGAAGGGCATGCGCGCCGCGCCCCAGGAGTAGCCTCCGGCGCTCGTCAGGCCAGCTTCAGCTCCGGCTGGGCGGCGGCGGCCTGGGCCTCTTCGGGGAGATGGCAGGTGAAGGCGGCGCCCGCGCCGGGCTCGCTCTCCAGCGCCACCCAGCCGCCGTGCAGTTCGGTGAGCGACTTGACGAGCGCCAGGGCGAGCCCCGGCCCGCCGCGCTCGCGGCCGATGAAACGGTCGAAGATGTGCGCCTGGACGTGGAACGGGATGCCGCGCCCGGTGTCGGAGACGGTGAGCTGCACCTCGCCCAATCCCTTCTTCACGGCCACCGTCACGGTTCCTTCGGGCGGCGTCTGGGCGAGGGCGTTCTCCACCAGGTGGTCGAGGATCTGGCCGAGGCGCTTGGCGTCGCCGCGGATCAGGCCGACATCGTCGGCCGCCTCGACCTGCAGCCGCACCCGGGCGGCCGCCGCGGCCGGAACCCACCGCTCGGCGCCGGCCCCGAGGAGCTGGGCGACCCGCACCTCCTCCAGGTCGAGGGCCATTTCGCCGGCGTCGATCTGGGCCATGTCGAGCACATCGTCGATGGAGCGGGCGAGCTGGGTGGCCGCGGCCTTCACCGCCGCCGCGTGCTGGCGGCCCCGGTCGGAGACGATCTCGCCCGAGCGCTCCAGCAGCTCGGAGTAGCCGATGATCGTGGTGAGCGGGGTGCGCAGCTCGTAGGAGACGTTGCCCACGAAGTCCCGCTTCAGCCGCTCGGCCTCGGCCAGCGCCGCCTCGCGGTCGGCCAGCGCGCTTTCCAGCCGGCGCGCATCGGTGACGTCGGTGAAGGCGATCAGCGTCGCCCCGTCCGGCAGCGGCCGCGACTGGAAGGCGACCGTGCGCGAATCGGCGGTGCGGGTCTCGCCGGCCATCGGCGAGCGGGCGGAGGGGTCGGGGTCGGCCACCCGGCCCTTCAGCTCGCGCCAGAAGCTGCGATCGTGCAGCTTCGGCACGCAGAGCTCGACGACGCCTTCGAAATCGACCGCCGCCTCCAATTGGGCGGGGGCGATGTTCCAGAAGTTCGCGAAGGCGTCGTTGGACAGCCGCAGCCGCCCGTCGGAGCCGAACACCGCCACGGCGTCGGAGAGCTTATCGAGCGTCGCCTGCTGCACCTCGATGAGCGCGTTGTACTGCGCCTTCAGCTTCAGCTCGCCGGTGATGTCGGAGAACAGCAGCAGCAGGCCGCCCATCGGGTGCGGCTGGCGCACCACCTTCAGCGTGCGGCCGTCCGGCAGGCTCCAGAGGTCGTCGGCCGCAGGACCGAGCTGCTCGTAGCGGGACAGCTCGGCGGCCTTCCACTTGCCGTAATCGGCGGTCTCCGGCAGGCGGCGGCGCTGGCGCAGGCGGTCCAGCACCTCGCTGTGGGTCGGCCGGTCGGCGAGCCAGGCGGGCTCCAGGCCCCAGAGCTCGGCGAAGGCGGCGTTGTGGAACATCAGCCGCTTGCCCTCGCCGAAGATCGCCACCGCCTCGGCGATGTGGTTCAGCGTCTCGTCATGCGCCTCGACGTTGCGCTTCAGCGTCTCGCGGGTCTCCTCCAGCTCGGTGACGTCGTCGGTCCAGACGCCCACCCCGCCGCCTTCCAGCGGCTGGGCGGTGATGCGAAAGGCCCGGCGCCGGCCGCCGATGGTCGCCCAGCGCACCGCCTCGCGCACCTGGGCGAGGTTGGCCGCCTCGCTCGCCAGCGCATCGGCGCCGCGGTCGAAGGCGAGGCCCCGGGCGGCGGCGGCGTCCAGGTCGCGGGCGTCCACCGCCTTCAGCCAGGCCGCATTGACCCACACCGGCGAGCCGTCCGCCGCGGCGATCCAGGCCGGGCTGGCGCGCGCGTCCAGGAAGGCGGCGAGACGCGGCGCGGTCGGGAGCCCGGCGTCCTCGCCGACCGCGGCCGAGAGCCGAAGCCAGGCGAGCGCGCCGCTCGCCCGGCCCTCGACGGCGACGCCGCCCGCCTCCCCGCGCACCTCGAAGGCGCAGGCCTCGCCGCGCTCGAACAGCGCCCGCAGCCGCCGCGCGTGATCCGGATCGGCGCGCATCAGGGCGTTGACCACCGCCTGCGGCTCGGCCGCCTCGACCGCAAGCACACGGGCGCAGAGGGCGAGCGATTCCGCTCCCGAGGCGAGCAGGGCCTGGCCGTCCTCGACCGCGAGCAGGGCGGAATCGAACGCCTCGGCGGAAGCCTGGGCGGCGTCGGCGCGGCCCTCGATCTCGGCGAGTTCGGCGCGCAGGGCGGCGATGCGGGCGGCGGCCAGCCGGCGCTGGGCGAGCGCCCAGAGCACGGCGCAGATCGCCAGCGACACCGCCCCTGCAGCCGCCGCCAGGATCAGATCGTCCGCACCCATCCCCGCGTCCCGCGAATCACCGCCAAGCACACTAAGCCCAGCCGCGCCCGGCCGCATCCGTGGCGCATTTTCGTTATAAGCGGCGTGAAGCGCATGATGGCGGCGATGACGATCCTCTATCCGGTGGCGGCCAATGCGGAGCAGGCGCTGTCGCGGCCGCTCGGGCGGGCGGCCCGCGCGCGGGAGGCCCGCACCGTGGCCGGCGAGCCGGTGAGCTTCGCGACGGAGCCGGTCGGCCCGGGGTTTGCGACCCGCGAGGCGGCGCTGCAGGCCTATCGCGCTCGCCTGGAGGCGCCCGAGGCCGACGAGCGCTATTGCCGGCTCGTCGAGCGGATCGCCGCCGAGCCCGGCAAGCCCGCGCTGCTGGCGCCGGTGAAGCCCGCGTTCAAGGACGGCCGCCGCTGGCCCGCGCCGCCGGCGAGCCCGCCCCGGACGGTCTGGCGGCTGATGGTCTCCTTTTGGCGGCCGCGCAGCGCGCCGGCGGCCGCCGCGCCCCAGGCGCGGGTGGCGCGCAAGGCGGCCGGCGAGCTCGACCGCGAGACCCTGAACGCCATGGCGCGCGCGCCGCTTCGGCCGGTCGAGCCGCAGCAGCCGCTGGACATCGGCCTCTTCGAGACCCGCCTGCCCGAGGCGCCGCACATCGTGGTGCCCGATGACTGAGCGGGCGGGCTTCGGCCGCGCCCCTTCGCTCGACGACTTCGCCGCCCTCGCGGAGGCCGCCTTCCAGGCGCTGCCGGAGCGATTCCGGAAGATGACCGGCGAGGTGCTGTTCCGCGTGCAGGACTTCGCCGAGGAGGAGGTGCTGGAGGAGCTCGGGATCGAGGATGCCTTCGAGCTGACCGGGCTCTACCAGGGCCTCGATCTCACCCGCCGCTCGCTGTTCGATCCGGCGCCGCAGCCCTCGGTGATCTTCCTCTACCGCCGTCCGATCCTCGACGAGTGGGCCGCGCACGGCGCGATCACGCTGGAGGAGCTGGTCGCCCACGTGCTCGTGCACGAGATCGGCCACCACTTCGGGCTCTCGGACGCGCAGATCGAGGCGATCGAGGCGACAGAGCGCTAGCCGCCGGAAGGTGACGCCCCCGTCATCTTTCTTGACGCCGCCGCCGCAAGGGCTATCTTTACCCCGTCAAGATAGAACGCCTCCCCAGCGCCTCAGGAGACCCGTATGGCCGACGGCAACATCACCAAGGACCTGATCTACGACGCGGTCGCCCCCGACGACTTCGAGTCGATGCTGGAGCTGGACCGCTACAACGCCCGCTCGACGGCGTTCGACAAGATCATCTCGGCCACCCACGACCACTTCTGGGACCCGCTGGATCCCAAGTACATCGACTTCTCCGAGCCGTTCGACATGGCCAAGACCATGATCCTGCCGGAGAAGATGATCGGGCCGCTGCAGCTCGACTACGTGAACGAGACGCTGGGCTCCGAGGCGCGCCGCGTCGCCTTCGCCAACGCCTCCACCCTGCGCACCTTCTCCTCGATCCTGCATGGCGAGCAGGGGGCGCTGAACCTCTCGGCCTCGCTCTGCCACGTGCTGAAGGACCAGGGCGCGCAGGAATATGCGGCGAACCAGACCCGCGAGGAGGCCCGCCACGTCACCGCCTTCGCCAGGTACATCAAGGCCCGCTGGGGGCGGCCGGTGGAATGCGGCCCGGTGCTGAAGGACCTGCTGGTGGAGATCATCCACGCGCCGGAGGTCTACAAGAAGATCATCGGCATGCAGATGCTGGTCGAGGGCCTGGCCATGGGCGCCTTCGCCACCATCTACAAGGAGACCAACGACCCGCTGGCGCGCAAGCTCACCCAACTGGTGATGACCGACGAGGCCTTCCACCACAAGTTCGGGAAGATCTGGGCCGACCGGACCATCCCGCACCTGTCGGCGGCCGAGCACGAGATCATCGAGAACTGGGCGGCGCACTGTTTCCAGACGCTGCTGTTCAACCTCGTGGCGCCGAACCAGAACATGAGCCTCTACGCCGAATTCGGCCTCGATCCGCAGCGTGTGGTCGCCGAGATGGCCGAGATCGTCACCGACGAGACCCGCCGCGAGAACATGAAGGAGGCCACCAACATCTTCCGGGTGCTGGTGAAGACCCTGGTCAACGCCGGCATCATCACCGAGCGGACCAAGGCCTTCTACGCCACCTACGTCGACATCGAGGAGCTGAAGGGCGAGGGCGAGGCGATGGTCGGCGACGAGATCGCCGAGCAGGGCATCCAGTACCTGCAGGCGATCAACTTCAAGGACCGCGCCCGCCAGGTGCTGATCGCGGCCGAATAGACCACCGCGGGGATTGGACCCGTCGATCGCAATTCGAACCACGGATTGCACGGATTCCACGGATGCTCTTGTCCGTGCCGATCCGTGAAATCCGTGGTTCCTCATTTTCGGCTCAGGCCGCCACGGGCGCGGGCGAGAGCGGCCGCTCGGCGCGAGGGTCGCGGAGCGCCTTCGACGCCCGGGCGAGCCTGCGGAAGGCGAGGATCGCGAGCGGCGCGAAGATCGCGATCGCCGCCAGAGCCGGGGCGAACAGCGCATCGCCGAAGCCCATGGCGTGCGCCTGCTGGTCGTGCGGCCATAGCAGGGTGAAGCCGATCACGTCGCCCAGGCCGTGCACCACCATGGCGGCGTAGAGCGAGTTGGTCAGGTAGGCGATGGCGGCGAACAGCAGGCCGGCCGTGAAATAGAGGCCGAGCTTGGCCGCATCGAGCCCCTGTGGGAAATGCGCGGCGGCGAACAGCAGCGAGGAGCCGACGATCGCCGCCGGCGCCGAGCCCCAGGCCTTTTCGAGCAGGCCCATGGCGTAGCCGCGGAAGGCGGCCTCCTCCGAGAGCGGCGCGGCCAGCGAGCTCATCAGCAAGATCGGGATGGCCGTGGCGAGCGGAATGCCGGCCGCGCTCGGCTGCACGCCGGGCGGGATGTGGACGAGGTCCGAGACCGCGATCCAGAGGCCGGCGAAGGCGACCAGCGCCAGGAGGCCCGAGCCGACGGCGAGCGCGAAGGTCGACAGCGGCATCGGATTCCAGCGCAGCAGCCGCCGGCGCGCCGTCGAGGTGGAGGCGGGCCAGCCGCGGCCGGAAAGATAGAGCAGCAGGCCGGCCAGCAGCAGCGCCATCAGCGGCGGCGCCCAGGGGACGGCCGGGCTGAGGCGCAGGTTGGCGAGCACCAGCGGGCCCCAGAGCCCCTGGCCATAGGCGGTGATGGCGAAGCTGACGACGGCGGCGAGGCCGAATGCGCCGGCCCCCCTGGCGATCCTGGACATGGGAACCTCCCGGTTTGCGAGGCCCGCATGATCGGAGGCGGCGCGCAGGAAGTGTTTGCGCAAGCCTTGCGGCGGGCTTGCGAATTCCTTGCGGATCAGCGCGCCAGCCGCACCCGGCCGACCAGCCGCCCGAACCGCGGGTCGCCTCGCAGCGGGTCGAAATGCGGCAGCCACGGAAGCAGCATCAGGAGGGGATCGTCGCGCCGCAGCGCCGTCTCGAGCGCGGCGAAGGCTCGGTCGGCCTGGCGGGCGCCGGTCCACAGGATCGCGAGGTCGGTCACCTTCGGGCGGAACAGCACCTGCTGGCCCTCGAACACGGCGGCGGTGGCGGCGCACAGGCCCGCAAACCCCTGCGTCTGGTAGGCCCTCCGCAGGCGCGCGACCGTGGCTGCGTCCAGGCTCCAGAGCTCGAGGCCGCGCAGCAGCGCCTCGACGCCCGCCGAGGTCTCGCCGGCCAGCACCTGCGCCCAGCCCTTGGCGTACCAGGCCTCGCTGGCGGCCGGGGCGAGCGCCAGGGCGGCGTTGGCGGCCGCCACGGCCGCGCCGAACCGGCGCGCGGCGATCAGGATCTGCAGGAGCGCGCCGTGGGCGGCCAGCGACACGGACTCCAGTTCGACGCCCAGGCGGGCCTCGCGCTCGGCCTCGGCGAAGCGCCCCATGGCGGCGTAGGCAAAGGCGCGGTGGCGGTGCGGCGCGCCGAGCGCGGGGTCCAGCGCCATGGCCCGGCGAAGCGCCTCGTCCGCCCCGGCGAAGTCGCGGCCGGCGACCAGGATGGCCAGGCCCAGCGTCGCCCAGGCCTCTGCGAGCCCGGGATCGAGGCCCACGGCGGCCTGCGCCGCGCCCCTGGCGGCCGCCATCAGGCCCTCGCCCTCGCCGGCCAGGTGCTGGGCCGCAAGCGCCTCGGCCAGGCCGACATGGCCCGGGGCATAGGCCGGCGCCTCGGCGACGGCCGCTTCGAAGTAGAGCCGCGCCTGAGCGAGGCTGGCGGCGAAGGGCGCCTGCAGGGCCGCCCGGCCCTGGGCGATGAGCGCCGAGGCCCTGGCCGGAGCCTCCCGCGGCGCAGCCGGTCCCGGCGCATCCGCCGGCGCGGGCTCGGTTGCGGCGAGCAGGAGCCGATAGCCGCGCTTGGGCAGGGTCTCGATGTAGCGCCGCTCGCCGGTCCCGCCGAGCGCCCGGCGCAGCCGGCTGATGGTGGCCGCGAGCGTGTCGTCGCCGATCGCGCGCCCGTCCCACACCGCCTGGACGATATCGTCCTTGGACAGCACCCGGCCGCCCGAGCCGGCGAACAGCAGTAGCAGGTCCATGAGCCTGGGCTCCAGCCGGACTTCGCGCCCGCCGGCCAGCGGGACCATGGCGCCGCGCGACGGCTCGATCCGCCAGTCGCCGAACTCGAACGCTCGCTCGCCCACGCCCGCCCGCGGCATCGCCGGCCCCCCGATCGCGGTCGATTGTGCCCCACCGCGCGGGCGCGCGCCATGCGCCGGTCCGAACCTGACGCCCGCGCCATTTTCTTTGACGTGAGGCCGGGCGCGCGCGAACATCGCCCATTGTTCTGGCATCGGGCCCGCGGCGTGCGGGTCAATTCCGGCGGAGGACCCCATGGCCGACGGCAACATCACCAAGGACGCCATGTACGGGGCGGTCGCGCCCGACGACTTCGAGGCCATGCTGACGCTGGACCGCTACGGGCAGCGTTCGACGGCGTTCGACAAGATCATCTCGGCCACCCACGACCACTTCTGGGATCCGCTCGATCCCAAGTACATCGACTTCTCCGAGCCCTGGGACATGGAGAACGAGCCGCTGGTGCCCGAGGACCAGATGCCGCTGTTCCGGCTGCCCTACATCGACGGGATGCTGAAGGACCCCAAGGAGCGCATCCGCTTCATCAACTACATGCAGCTGCGCAGCTTCTCCTCGATCCTGCATGGCGAGCAGGGCGCGCTGAACCTCTCGGCCAGCCTTTGCCACGTGCTCTACGACCAGGGCGCGCAGGAGTACGCCGCCAACCAGACCCGGGAGGAGGCGCGCCACGTCACCGCCTTCGCCCGCTACATCAAGGCCCGCTGGGGCCGGCCGGTCGAGTGCGGCGCGGCGCTCAAGGCGCTGCTCATCGAGATCATCGAGGCGCCGGAGGTCTACAAGAAGATCGTCGGCATGCAGATGCTGGTGGAGGGCCTGGCCATGGGCGCCTTCTCGAACGGCTACCGCTACAACCGCGATCCCCTGGCGCGAAAGCTGTTCCAGCTGGTGATGACCGACGAGGCCTTCCACCACAAGTTCGGGAAGATCTGGGCCGACCGCACGGTGCCGCAGCTCAGCCAGGCCGAGCGCGACCTGGTCGAGGACTGGACCGCCCACTGCGCCCAGAACCTGCTGTTCGACCGCGGCGACCCGCGCCAACAGGCCGAGATCTACGCCCAGTTCGGGCTGGATCCCGAGCGGGTGATCGCCGACATCGTCCAGCGCCGCAAGGAGCGCGACCCGACGCGCAAGTTCAAGGGCGAGACCAACGTCTTCCGCGTACTGATCAAGACGCTCCTGAACGCCCGGCTGATTACCGAGCGGACGCGGTGGTTCTACGCCATGTACGTGGACATGGACGAACTGGCGGCGGAGGGCGAGCGGACGGTGGGCGACGACATCGCCGAGGACGGCATCCGCTACCTGCAGGCGATCAACTTCAAGGCCAAGTCGGGAGACGGCGCCCGTAGCGTCTCCATCGCGGCGGAATAGCGGACG
>NZ_DATIMC010000111.1:0-33081 GCF_035475775.1 Phenylobacterium sp.
TTCGCCGAGCTGAAGGAAGGTCCTGCGATGATAGATGTTCACTACTGGCCGACGCCCAACGGCAAGAAAGTCACCATCCTGCTCGAGGAACTCGGGGTTCCTTATCAGGTGGTCCCGGTTCGCATCGGCGTAGGCGACCAGTTCACCGACGATTTCCTGAAGATCAGCCCGAACAACCGCATGCCGGCCATGGTCGACACCGAGCCCAAGGGCGGCGGCGCGCCGATCGGCGTCTTCGAGAGCGGGGCGATCATGATGTACCTCGCCGAGAAGGAAGGCCGCTTCTGGCCGCAGGACGTGCGCGGCAAGTACGAGGTCGCCCAGTGGATCATGTGGCAGATGGCCAACCAGGGGCCGAAATTCGGCGAGCAGGGCCATTTCGGCCGCACGCCCGAGAGCGCCGGCGACCAGTCCTATGCCCGCAAGCGCTTCGCCGACGAGGTGCACAGGCTCTATGGCGTGATGAACAACCGCCTCTACGACCGCCGCTACATGGCCGGCGACGCGTACACGATCGCCGACATGATCTGCTATCCGTGGAGCGTGAACTTCCAGATGCGCGGCATCGACCTTGAGGAGTTCAAGTATTTCAAGCGCTGGTACGAGGAGCTCTCGGCCCGGCCCGCCGTGCAGAAGGGCATGGCGGTCACCGCCGGCGTGACGCCGGGGGACCCGGCCAAGCTGCCGCCCGAGGAGCAGGATCGCCGCCGCAAGCTGCTCTACAACCAGCGCGCCCGCCCGGCGCCCGAAGGCGGGCTGCTGAGCGTCTAGTAGATCACCACCGAGCGGATGCTCTCGCCGCGCCGCATGAGCTCGAAGGCCTCGTTGATCCGCTCCAGCGGCAGGGTGTGGGTGATCATCGGGTCGATCTCGATCTTCCCGTCCATGTACCAGTCGACGATCTTCGGCACGTCGGTGCGCCCGCGCGCGCCGCCGAACGCCGTGCCACGCCAGACGCGCCCGGTGACCAGCTGGAAGGGCCGGGTGGCGATCTCCTTGCCGGCTTCGGCGACGCCGATGATCACGCTCTCGCCCCAGCCGCGGTGGCAGGCCTCCAGCGCCTGGCGCATGACCTCGACGTTCCCCGTGCAGTCGAAGGTGTAGTCGGCGCCTCCGTCGGTGAGCTGGACGAGGTGGGCCACGAGGTCGCCATCCACGGCCCTGGGATCGACGAAGTGGGTCATGCCGAACCGGCGGCCCCAGTCCTCACGGGCCGGATTGACGTCGACGCCGACGATCATCGAGGCGCCGACCAGCCTCAGGCCCTGCACCACGTTGAGGCCGATGCCGCCCAGGCCGAAGACGATGCAGTTCGAACCGGGCTCGACCTTGGCCGTGTTGACGACCGCGCCCACGCCCGTGGTCACCCCGCAGCCGATGTAGCAGGCCTTGTCGAAGGGCGCGTCGGCGCGGATCTTCGCCACCGCGATCTCCGGCAGGACCGTGTGGTTCGAGAAGGTCGAGCAGCCCATGTAGTGGAAGATCGGGGCTCCCTTGTAGGAGAACCGGCTGGTCCCGTCCGGCATCAGCCCCCTGCCCTGGGTGGCGCGGATGGCGGTGCAGAGGTTGGTCTTGCGCGACAGGCAGCTTTTGCACTGGCGGCATTCGGGCGTGTAGAGCGGGATGACGTGGTCGCCGGGCGCGACGCTGGCGACGCCGGGGCCCACCTCCAGCACCACGCCCGCGCCTTCGTGGCCGAGGATCGAGGGAAACAGCCCTTCGGAATCGAGCCCGTCGAGCGTGTAGGCGTCGGTGTGGCAGATCCCCGTCGCCCTGATCTCCACGAGCACCTCGCCGGCCCGCGGGCCCTCCAGATCGAGCTCGACGATTTCCAGCGGCGTCTTGGCCTCGAAGGCGACGGCGGCCCGGGTCTTCATGGTCGCCCTCCCCTTCAAGGCGGCGCGAGTTTTTCGCAAGCCGGAGCGCTTGTGAAGCCGCTTTACGGTCCTTGGCCGCGCGCCTTGCCTCGCCCTCGCTCAGGGAGGACAGCCATGCAGGCTCGGTTCACCTATGCGATCCGCTTCACCGACGACATGGAAGGCGCGGTGGCGTTCTTCCGCGACAGGCTCGGGCTGAAACTTCGCTTCTACACCCCGTTCTGGTCGGAGTTCGAGACCGGCGACGTCACCCTCGCCCTGCACCCCGCCTCGCCAGCAAACCCCGCCGGAAACGTGCAGCTCGGCTTCGCCACCGACGACGTGGTGCGACTGCACGCTGAGGCGGAAACCGAGGGCCTGATCTTCAGCGCGGCGCCCAAGGATGAGCACGGGACCAAGCTCGCCACCATCCGCGATCCGGAGGGCGCCGAGATCAGCCTGACCTCCTGAGGTTCGGACGGGCGCCAGCCGCCGGGAAGCTCTGCCGGAGAAACGGGACTCGGTTCCCGGCGTTAGACGCGCCATGAGTGACATCCACGACCTGACCGCCGACGAACGCGCCCTGCTGTTCCAGGCGCTCAATGGGCCGCTGGTCGACCGGAATCCGGCGTTCCTGGGGCTCTGCCTGCGACTCTGCGGGCGCAGGCTCCTGCAGCGGGCCGGCAGCGCGGCGGCGGCGAACGGCTGGCGCGGCTCGCCGCACGCCTTCGTCCTGACCCGTGACGGCTGGCGGCTCGTCAAATCGGAACGGCGGCGGAAGCCCCTTCGGCGGACGGGTTGAGCCTCATCCGCCGTCGGAGACCAGGGACAGCGGAGGCGTGACGCTTTCGAGCGACCGCCGCTCGGCCGAGACCCCGAGCCAGATCTGCACGGCGGCCGCCAGCAGCATGAGCCCGCCGCCCAGGAGATAGCCCTTGAAGATCTGGCCGCGCTCGCCGGTGTCGATCAGCGCGCCGAACAGCGCCGGGCCGCCGACCCCGCCCAGCAGCGTCCCGAAGGCGTAGAACAGCGAGATGGTGACGGCGCGCGTCTCCAGGGGGAACAGCTCGCCGACGGTGAGATAGGCTG
Organism: Phenylobacterium sp.; assembly: GCF_035475775.1. GTDB lineage: Bacteria > Pseudomonadota > Alphaproteobacteria > Caulobacterales > Caulobacteraceae > Phenylobacterium. The sequence goes on from NZ_DATIMC010000111.1 coordinate 2,946, forward strand.
CGCTGGCCGCGGCCGAGGCGAAGAAGAAGATCACGCTCCAGGCGATGGTCTGGGTCTCCGCCGTGAGCGCGCCGCGGGCGAACAGCCAGCCGGTGACGCAGAGCAGCGCGCCCGCAAGCCCGTAGGTGGCCGCGATCATCGGCTTGCGGCCCAGGCTGTCGAACAGTCGCCCGAGCAGCAGCGGCCCCAGCACGTTGCCGAGCGCGAACGGCAGCATGAAGTAGCCGATGTTGCGGTCGGCGATGCCGTAGAACCTCGTCAGGATGAGGGCGTAGGTGAAGAAGATCGCGTTGTAGCAGAAGGCCTGCGTGGCCATCAGCACGACGCCCAGCGCCGTCCGCCGAGGATGGGTGCGGAACAGGATTGCGGCGATCTCCAGCCAGTTGGTTTCTCCGCGGCGCATGAAGCGCAGCTTCGGCGTCTCCTTGATCAGCGGCGGCAGGGCGGTGTGGCGCTCCACCCGCCGCTCGATCTCGTCCACCACGGCGGCGGCTTCCTCCGGCCGGCCGTGGGTCATCAACCAGCGCGGGCTCTCCGGGATGAAGCGGCGGACGAAGACGATGATCAGCGCCAGCACGCCGCCGATCACGAAGGCAAGCCGCCAGCCCCAGGCCTGAGGGACCACGGCCGGGTTGAGCACCACCAGCGAGCCCACCGCCCCCATCGCCGCCCCGACCCAGAAGGTGCCGTTGACGGCGAGGTCCGTATAGCCGCGCCGGCGGGCCGGGATCAGCTCCTGGATGGCCGAGTTCACCGCCCCGTACTCGCCGCCGATCCCGGCGCCGGTGATGAATCGGAACAGCATGAAGGACCAGAAGTCCCAGGACAGGCCGGTGGCGATGGTCGCCAGCAGGTAGACCCCGACCGTCACGGTGAACAGCCGCCGCCGTCCCAGCCGATCGGTGAGGCGGCCGAACACCAGCGCGCCGATCACCGCGCCCAGGATGTAGGAGCTGCCCGTCATCCCGATCTGCGCCGCCGTCAGGTTCAGCGCCTGCGGGCTGGCGATCGCCGAGGACAGCGAGCCGACCAGCGTGACCTCCAGCCCATCGAGTATCCAGGTGATCCCGAGGGCCGCCACGACCAGCCAATGGAACCGGCTCCACGGCAGCCGGTCCAGCCGGGCCGGAACATCGGTTGCGAACACCTCCCCCTCGGACGCCATGCCGGCTCCTTCAGCCCCTCACGCCCCGCCTCAACGCGCAGCGGTGGAGCTTGGGTTCAAGCGGCAGGCGCCCTATGGCTCGGAACATGCCGAACGAGGAGGTTCTGGTGGATGCGCGCGGGCACCGCTGCCCCGTGCCCACGCTGCGCCTGCGCCGCGCGCTGGAGGCGGCGGGCCGCGGCGTGCGGGTGCGCCTCTTGGCGGACGACCCGATGGCGCGCATCGACGTGCCGCACTTCGCCGCCGAGATCGGGGCGGTGATCCTCGCCTGCGACGAGCGCGACGGCGGGATCAGCTTCCTGGTCGCGAAGCCATAGGCCTTGCGCCCCTGAGGTCCTTGAGCGCCGGCCTGGGCGCGTTCGCATCGATGGCGATCTCCACCTCCGTGGCCAAGGCGCCGCCGAAGAAGATCGCGTTCACGTTCCACGACAACCAGATCAGGAAGACGACCACCGTGGCGATGGACCCATAGGTCGCCCCCAGCGGCGCGATGTTCTCGACATAGAAGGCGATGGCCCAGGACATGAACAGGCACAGGCCCGCCGCCACCACCCCGCCCAGCACCGAAGCGCGCCACACGACCGGCCGGCGCGACATGGCGAAGCGATAGACGAAGGAGAGCCCGATGCTCAGGCTGGCGCTGGCCCAGGTCCACTCGCTGAACAGCCATGTGACGCCGCGCAGCGGCCGCAGATCGAAGGCGGAGCCCAGGATCCTGAGGCCGAAGAACACCGAGGAGATGATCGACAGCGCCGCGAAGGTCGCGACCAGCACGGCGAACGCCAGGAGATTGAAACCCACGAAGCCGTGCGGCTCGTCCTCGTCGTGGATGAAGGACAGGCCCGCCAGCAGCGCCTTGAAGCCGCGGTGAGCGGCGTAGGCGCCGACGAAGAGGGCGAGCAGGCTCTGGGTGGAGACGGCGACGTGCGAGGCCTGCACGAGCCGCACGAGCTCGCTCTGCAGCAGGGTGCGCGCGCCTGGCGGCGCCAGCACCGAGAGCACCTGTCCCAGCCGCGCCGCTTGCTCTGGGTCAGCCAGAAGACCGTAGAGGCCCACCAGGATGGCGAGCGCCGGAAAGATGGCGAGCAGGGCGAAGAACGAGACGCCGCCGGTGTAGAGCATGACGTCCCGGCCCCAGATCCGGACGAGCGCCTTGCCGGTGACGATCAGGCCCGTGCGAAGCCAGTGGACCGGGTCCCAGTCGATGCGGCGCAGTCGGGCCATGAGCCGGCGGTTCATCGGCGCGGAGCGTGGGGAGGAACGTCGCACGGTGCAAGCGCAATGCGCAGGGCTGAGGGCCGGGCGCCAGAACGGCGCGCCACCGGGTTGAGGGGTGACGCGCCGCCGATGGGCGTGTCTTTGCCATCCGGGCCATTCGCCGCTTCGAGGGACGGGAGAGCGCGACGAACAACCCTGCGTCAATCTGCGATCGCGCGGCTGAACCCAGGCTGAACGCGTCCGTCAGGAAACCGTCTCGCGATCGATCGCCCCGGCCTTGGCGAGCGCATCAATCTCGATCCTGGAGAAGCCCCAGTCGGCCAGCGCCGCCTCGTCATGCGCGCCGATGCGCGGCGGCGGCCCCTGGATGGCGCCCGGGGTGGCGGAGAATCGCGGTGCGGGCGCGGGCTGGGTGACGCCGGCCACTTCGACGAACGTCTGCCGCGCGGCGTTGTGCGGATGCTTCGGCGCCTCCTCGAGGGTCAGCACCGGGGCGAAGCAGACGTCGCTGCCGCCCATGATCTCGGTCCATTCGTCGCGGCTCTTGGCGGCGATCACCTTGGCGAGCTTTTCGTGCAGTTCCGGCCATGCGGCGCGGTCATGCTGCCTGGCGAACTCCGGATCCTCAATCCCGGTCTTCTCCAGCAACAGTGCGTAGAACTGCGGCTCGATCGAGCCGATCGAGATCCAACGGCCGTCAGCGCACTGGTAGGTGTCGTAGAAGTGCGCCCCTCCGTCGAGCATGTTGGCGCGCCGTTCGTCTTTCCACATGCCGGAGGCCTTGAAGCCGTAGAACATGGCCATCAGGGACGCCGCGCCGTCGCTCATGGCGCAGTCCACCACCTGGCCCTGCCCGGTGTGGCGGGCGCTGATCACCGCGGCGAGCAGGCCAAACGCCAGGTAGAGCGCCCCGCCCCCGAAGTCGCCGACCAGGTTGAGCGGCGGGACCGGCTTGTCCTTGGTCCCGATCGCGTGCAGCGCGCCGGTGATGGCGATGTAATTCTGGTCGTGGCCCGCGGCCTGCGCCCACGGTCCCGTCTGGCCCCAGCCGGTCATCCGTCCGTAGACGAGCTTCGGATTTCGCTTCAGCGCGACCTCCGGCCCGAGGCCCAGCCGCTCCATCACCCCGGGACGGAAGCCTTCGAAGACGGCGTCGGCTTCGGCCATCAGCTTGAGGCACGCCTCGACGGCGGCGGGACTCTTCAGGTCCAGCGCCACCGACCGGCGGCCGCGTGAGGTGACGTCGGTGGGCGCCCCGCCCCGCCCGCCCTTGCGGTCGATGCGCACCACGTCGGCGCCCAGATCCGACAGCAGCATGCCGCAGAACGGGCCTGGTCCGATGCCCGCGAACTCGACGATCTTCAGGCTGGTGAGCGGTCCCTGGCGCATGTGGTCCTCCATGGTCCTCCCCACTAGAGCCCCTGCCGCTTGGTCAGCCAAGGCCTCGCGGCGCGCGAGCCCGCCGCGCCTGTCGCAACCGGAGCGCGCCGTCTATGGTGGCGCCGCGCGCGCGATTCACCTCTCGTCAGGACGCGGTGGCGCAAGTTGGCGTTCGGGGTTCGGGACGGGGGCATGGCGGCAGGCGTGCAGGCGCGGGTTGTGATCGTGGCGCGCGACGACGCCCTGGCCGGACCGTTGGCCGACGGCCTCGACCGGCTGGGCTGGCGCACGGTCACGGCGCGCGGCGCCTATGCCGCCCTGGCGGCGCTCGCGGATCTGCAGATCGAAGCCGCCGTCATCGACCTGGCGGGCGGCGCCGAAGCCCTCGAACTGGCCGAGCGCATGAAGGAGGCCTGCGCGCCGCGCCGGCTGCCGGTGGTGGCGGTGGGTCAGCCCGACGCCGCCCTCGAGCTTCGCGGGTTCGACCTGACGCTCGCTCCGCCGCTGCATCCGGCGCAGGTCGCCATGCGGCTGGAGACGCTGGTGCGCACCGCGGTCGCGGAAGAGGAATTCGAGCTCCGGCTGGAGACCTTCGCCGAGCGAGGCCGCGGCCTGGAGGTCGTCGAGCCGCCGGCTGCGCCCTACCAGGTCCTGGCGATCGGCGAGCCCGCGCCACAGTTCCTGGCGCTCTCCAACGCGCTCGGCGAGCATGGGGCCGAGGTGGTCGGCTCCTTCACCGCCTACACCGCCTTCGACTACCTGCACGAACGCCGCTTCGACGCGGTGGTGCTCTGGGCGGGGGAGAACCCGCAGGAGGCGCTCTCGATCGCCGCGGGGCTGCGGCGCAACACGCGCCTCTACCACACCCCTGCCCTGCTCTACATGCGGCCCCATTCCTATGTGACCGCGGCGGAGGCCTATCACCGCGGGATCAGCGACGTGGCGACGCCGGAGACGCCCGAGGCCGAGACCGCGCGCCGGGTCGTCGAACTCGCCCGCAGCTACCGCCGCCAGAGCGCCGTGCGGCAGGCGCTGGAGGCCGCCCGCACCTCCGGCCTGATGGACGCCGCCAGCGGACTGTTCACCCGCGATCTCTTCGCCGCCCACCTGGCGCGCCTCGCGCGCGCCGCGATAGAGCGGAACCGACCGCTGTCGGTCTGCGTGCTGCGGGTGGCGGACAAGCCGGAGATCCTGGCCGCGCGCGCCGGCGGATGGATCGCTCGCGCCATTCCCCAGATCGGCTCGATGATCGGCCGGCTGGTGCGCGTGGAGGACACCGCCGCGCGCCTGGCGCCGGAGGTCTTCGCCCTGGCGCTGCCCGCCACGCCGGCCGGAGCCGCGCGCGCCGCCGGCGAGCGCATCGCCGCGGTGATCGGCTGCACGGCTTTCGAGGCCGGTGACGGGAAGCCGCCGTTCGTGGTCGAGTTCGACCTGGGCGTCGCCGAGGTCTTCCGGGCCGATGGCGCGGCGCTTGCGCTCGAAGCCGCTGCGGCGGAAGCTTTTGGACGGAAAGCCAGCTGATGACGCCGAACCCGCCCCCCAGCCTGCCGCCCGCCGCCTATCTCGTTCCGCTGGTGGTGATCGGCCTCGTCATCCTGCGCAACGCGCGGGCGCGGCAACTGAAGATCGAGCGGATGTGGGTCACCCCGGCGATCCTGCTGGCGCTCACGGCGCTGACCTTCGTTCAGCAGGGCCCGCCAAGCGCAGCGTCGCTCGAGCTGGACGCGGCCGCCCTCATCGTGGGCGCGCTTCTCGGCTGGTGGCGCGGCCGCTTCACGCGCATCGCCGTCGATCCGGCGACGCAGGCGCTCACCAGCCAGACCTCGCCCATCGGCATGCTGCTGATCCTCGCCGTGTTCGCCCTGCGTTATGGTCTGCGGGCCTATGCCGCGGCCAACGCCGGCGCCCTCGACCTGCCGATCAACGATCTCACGGACGCCTTCCTGCTGCTCGCCGTCGGGTTGGTCTGCGCCCAGCGGCTGGAGATGGCGCTGCGCGCGAGCCGTCTGCTGAAGGAAGCCCGCGCGGGTTGATTTAAGCCGGTAATCCGCTAAGCGGCGAGCCGCGCGAGCTCGGCCAGCACCTTCTCGGCGGCGTTCAGCCGCTGCTCCGGCGTCTCCCACTCCCCCTTCACCACCACCTTGTGATCGGGCCGCAACCGCCAGGAAGTCTGGTTTTTCTGAACCAATTGAATGAGTCCAGCCGGATTCCTGAACTGCTCGTCGCGGAAGCTGACGACCGCACCCTTCGGGCCCACGTCGATCTTGGCGACATTGGCCTCGCGGCATAGCCCCTTGATCGCCACCACCTTGAGAAGCTGATCCGCCTCCGGCGGCAGGGGGCCGAAGCGGTCGATGAGCTCGGCCGCCAGCGCCTCGCGGTCGGCGGCCTTCTCGGCGTCGGACAGGCGCCGGTAGAGCGACAGCCGCACGTTGAGGTCGGGGACGTAGTCCTCGGGGATGAGCACGGCCGCGCCGGTGTTGATCTGGGGCGACCAGCCGCGATCGGCGACCAGGCCCTGCGCGCCGGTCTTCGCCTTCAGCTCGTTTACCGCGTCCTCGAGCATCTGCTGGTAGAGCTCGACCCCGATCTCGCGGATGTGCCCCGACTGCTCCTCGCCCAGGAGGTTTCCCCCGCCGCGGATGTCGAGGTCGTGGCTGGCGAGCTGGAAGCCGGCGCCCAGGCTGTCGAGCGATTGCAGCACCTTCAGCCGCTTCTCGGCCGAGAGCGTGATCGGCTTCTCCGACGGCGTCGTCAGGTAGGCGTAGGCCCGGGCCTTGGCGCGGCCAACCCGACCCCGGAGCTGGTAGAGCTGGGCGAGGCCGAACATGTCGGCGCGATGGATGACCAGGGTGTTGGCGGTCGGGATGTCGAGCCCGCTCTCGACAATGCTGGTGGAGAGCAGCACGTCGTACTTGCCGTCGTAGAAGGCCGCCATGACGTCTTCCAGCTGAGTGGCGGCCATCTGGCCGTGGCCGACGACGAAGTGGACCTCCGGGACCTGCTCGCGCAGGAAGCGCTCCAGCTCGGGCAGGTCGGCGATCCGCGGCGCGACGTAGTAGACTTGGCCGCCGCGGTATTTCTCGCGCAGCAGCGCCTCGCGGACCACCACCGGGTCCCAGGGCGTGATGTAGGTCCTGACCGCCAGGCGATCGACCGGCGGTGTGGCGATGATCGACATCTCGCGGATTCCGGAGAGCGACATCTGCAGGGTCCGCGGAATGGGCGTGGCGGTGAGCGTGAGCACGTGCACGTCGGCGCGGAGCTCCTTGAGCGTCTCCTTGTGCTTGACGCCGAAGTGCTGCTCCTCGTCGACGATCACCAGGCCCAGGGACTTGAACGCGACCTGCTTGCCGAGGATCGCGTGGGTGCCGATGACGATCTCCACCTCGTCGGCCTTCAGCGCCTCGCGGGTCTCGGCGGCCTCCTTGGGCGGGACCAGGCGGGAGAGCCGGCGGATGCGCACGGGCCAGCCTTCGAACCGCTCGCAGAAGGTCTTGTAGTGCTGGCGGGCGAGCAGGGTCGTGGGCGCGACGACCGCCACCTGCTTGCCGCTCATCGCGACCACGAAGGCCGCGCGCAGCGCCACCTCGGTCTTGCCGAACCCCACATCGCCGCAGATCAGCCGGTCCATGGGCTTGCCGGCCGAGAGGTCTTCCAGAACGTCGCCGATGGCGGTGAGCTGATCCTCCGTCTCCTCGTACGGGAAGCGGGCGCAGAACTCGTCGAAGATGCCGTGCGGCGGCGGCATTTCCTGGGTGTGCTTGGTGGCGCGCTCGGCGGCGATGCGGATCAGGCCCTCGGCCATCTCGCGCAGCCGCTCCTTCGCGCGGGCCTTGCGCGCCTGCCAGGCCGCCCCGCCCAGCCGGTCGAGCTGGACGCCTTCGGATTCCGCGCCATAGCGGGTGAGCAGGTCGATGTTCTCGACGGGCAGGTAGAGCTTAGCCTCGCCGCCGTACTGCAGCTCCAGGCAGTCGTGCGGCGCGCCCTGCACGTCCAGCGTCTTGAGCCCCTCGTAGCGGCCGATGCCGTGCTCGATGTGGACCACGAGATCGCCCGGGGTCAGCGCCGAGGCCTCGGCCAGGAAGTTGGTGGCGCGCCGGCGCCGCCGCGGCCGGGCGAGCCGGTCGCCAAGGATGTCGGTCTCCGAGACGACCGCCAGGCTCTCCGTCTCGAAGCCGGCGTCGAGCGGCAGCACGACCCGCTGCGGAGTCTTGGGATCCGCCGCCTTGGCCGCGTCCCAATAGGGGGCAAACGGGATGTTCTTGAGGCCGTGGTCGGCGAGCATCGAGCCCAGCCGGTCGGATGATCCCTCCGACCAGGAGGCGAACAGCACGCGCTTGCCGGCGCTGGCGAGCTTGCGGGCGTGGTCGGCGGTGGCTTCGAACAGGTTGACGCTGTCGCGCTGCCGCTCCGGGGCGAAGTTGCGCCCCGCCCTCGCCCTCATGTCGACGACCGCCTCGCCCTCGGCTTCGAGGAACGGCGTGAAGCGGCGCGTGGGCCGCGCCTGCAACGCCTCGCGCCACTCGTCCTCGTCGAGATAGAGCCGCTCGGGTTCGAGCGGATGGTAGTGGGTGCGCCGGTCGGTCTGGCTGCGCGCGCCGTAGGCGTCGCGGACCACGGCGAGCCGCTCGTCGCGGGCCTCGCCCGCCAGGTGGTCGAGCGCCACGAGGCTCCCGTCCGGCAGGTAGTCGAGCAGCGTCTCCATGCGGGAATAGAACAGCGGCAGCCAGTGCTCCATGCCGGCGCGGCGGCCGCCTTCGGACACGGTGGCGTAGAGCGGATCGTCGCCCGCCGCGCCGAACGCCTCCAGATAGCCGCTGCGGAAGCGCGAGACCGCGTCCTTGTCGAGCAGCGCCTCGCTGACCGGAAGCAGCGAGACCTCCTTCAGCTGCTTCGTCGAGCGCTGGGTCTCCGGATCGAAGGCGCGGATGGATTCCAGAGTGTCGCCGAACAGGTCGAGGCGCACCGGCTCCTCGGCCGCGGGCGGAAAGACGTCGATGACGCCGCCGCGGATCGCGAACTCGCCGTGCTCGGAAACCGTGGAGGCCCGGGCGTAGCCGTTGACTGCGAAATACCGCTCGAGATCGGCGATTTCGACGACATTGCCGACGCGCGCCGAATAGGCCGCGCGCGCCACCGCCGAACGCGGCGGGACCCGTTGCAGGAGCGCCGGCACAGCGGTGACCAGCAGCCGCGGCTTGGCGTCGAGACCCTCGGCAAGCCGGGAGAGCGTCGCCATGCGTTGGGCGGCGACGGCTGGCGAGGGCCCGATCCGGTCGTAGGGCAGGCAGTCCCAGGAGGGCAGCCGCAGCACCTCCACATGCGGCGCGAAGAAGGCGAAGGCCTCGGCGAAGGCGGACAGCCGCGAGCCGTCGCGGGCGACGAACACCGAGAGGCCTTTGCGCGCCTTGACGATGTCGGCCATGACCAGGGCGTCGAAGCCTTCGGGCGCGCCGACCAGATCCAGGCCGCCCGGATCCTCCGCCACGCGCCTGAGGCCGGCCGCGGTGATCGGCCGCGAGCTGTCATCCGCCATGGTCGTCTCCCCGCGAGGCGTGAGCCTCAAAGCGGAAGGCTCTGATCCGATCCATGATGGGCCCGCAGAATTCCGCCGGCGGCTCGGCGCGGCCGACGATCCAGGCGTAGAGATCCGGGTCGGGGACCTCGAGCAGCCGCTCGAACCAGCCGAGCTCGGCCTCGCTGAAGTTCGGGACGTGCCGGTCCGCAAACGGCCCCAGAATGAGGTCCGCTTCCCTGAAGCCCCGGCGCCAGGCCCGGAACCTCAGCTTCTTGAGCCGGGCGTCCTTGTCAGCGGTCATCGGAAGAGCGGCGGATATAGAGCGCTCGGGCCTTGCGCGCCAGCCGGGCTATGTTGCTTTCATGCGGCCGGAGATTCTGTTCCCGCTTTTCGCGCCGATCACGACGCTCAAGGGTGTGGGCCCGCGCGTGGCGCCGCTGCTCGCCCGGGTGGCGGGGCCGGTCGTGCGCGACGTGGCGTTCCTGAAGCCGCATTCGATCGTGCGGCGCACGCCCGCTTCGCTCTCGGCGGCGCGCGACGGCGAGGTGATGACCTTCGAGGTGACCGTCGATGAGCACCAGCGGCCGCGCACAAGCGCCCAGCCCTGGCGCACCCGGGTGTCCGATCCGACCGGCTGGATGACGCTGGTGTTCTTCGGACGCTTCGCCGATGCGCTGGAGAAGCGCCATCCGGCGGGCACCAGGCGGATCGTCTCGGGCAAGGTCGGCGACGACAAGTTCGGCCGCCAGATGGTGCACCCGGACTACATGGTCGAGCCGGGCAAGGGCGAGGAGATCCCGGAGCTGGAGCCGATCTATCCGGCGACCGAGGGGCTGCCGGCGCGCCGGGTGCGGGCCTTCGTTCTCGAGGCGCTGGCGCGGGCGCCGGAGCTGCCGGAGTGGCAGGATGCGGCCTGGCTCGCGCGCGAGCGGTTCCCCGGCTGGCGGGCGGCGCTCCAGCGGCTGCATGAGCCGCAGAGCGAGGCCGATCTGCTGCCCCAGGCGAACCACCTGCGCCGGCTGGCCTACGACGAGCTCCTGGCGCACCAGCTCGCCATGGCCCAGCGCAAGGCCGAGCGGCGGCGCGAGCCTGCGGCCAGGATCGAGCCCAGCCCGATCGCCGAGCGCGTCCGGGCGGACCTGCCGTTCGCCTTCACCGGCGCGCAGGCCCGCGCGCTCGCCGAGATCCGCGCCGACCTCGCCTCCGGCGAGCGGATGAGCCGATTGATCCAGGGCGACGTCGGCTCGGGCAAGACCGTGGTCGCCATGTGCGCCATGGCCGACGTGGCGGCCGGCGGCGGCCAGAGCGCGCTGATGGCGCCCACCGAGATCCTGGCGCGCCAGCACTTCGAGACCATCGCCGGGCCGCTCTCCGGGCATGGCGTCGAGGTCGTCCTGCTCACCGGGCGCGACAAGGGCAAGCCGCGCGCCGCAAAGCTTGCAGCCTTGAGTTCCGGGGCCGCCAAGGTGGCGGTGGGCACGCACGCGCTGTTCCAGGACGACGTCGTCTTCGATCGGCTGCGGCTGGCCGTGGTCGACGAGCAGCACCGGTTCGGGGTCGCCGAGCGGCAGCGGCTGCAGGCCAAGGGCCGGGGCGTGCACCTCCTGGCGATGTCGGCGACGCCCATCCCGCGCACACTCGAGCTCACGGTCTACGGCGACCTCGACGTCAGCCGCATCGACGAGAAGCCGCCCGGCCGCACGCCGGTCGCAACCCGCGCTGCGCCCATCACCCGCGTCGGCGAGGTCGAGGCGAGGCTTCGCCAGGCGGTGGCCGGCGGCGCGCAGGCCTTCTGGATCTGCCCGCTGGTCTCCGAGACCGAGACCTCCGACCTCGCCGCCGCGGAACGCCGCGCCGCCGACCTCGCCAAAAGCATCGGCCCGTCGGTAGGCCTGGTGCACGGCAAGCTTGCGCCCGCCGCCAAGGACGCGGTGATGGCCGATTTCGCCGACGGCAGGCTCTCGGTGCTGGTCGCGACCACGGTGGTCGAGGTGGGCGTCAATGTGCCGAACGCCACGATCATGGTCATCGAGCAGGCCGAGCGCTTCGGACTGGCCCAGCTGCACCAGCTGCGCGGCCGCGTCGGCCGCGGCCGGCAGGAGAGCGCCTGCGTCCTGCTCTACGATCCGCCGCTCGGGGAGACGGCCCAGCAGCGCCTGGACATCCTGCGGCGCACCGACGACGGGTTTCTGATCGCCGAGAAGGACCTCGAGCTGCGCGGCGGCGGCGACGCGCTGGGCCTTCGCCAGTCCGGGTTCCCGGCCTATGTGTTCGCCGATCCGTTCGCGCACGCCGACCTGATCGCCGCCGCCGGCGACGACGCCCGCCTGGTCATGGCCCGCGACCCGGAGCTCAAGAGCGCCCGCGGTCGGGCGCTGCAGGTGCTCTCGGAGCTGTTCGACTGGAAAGCCGGGATGGCGCTGAGGGACGCGGGATGAGCCGGCGTGTCTCGGCCGACCGGTCTGGCTTTGGGATCTGCCCTGGAGCAGTATCGCCGCCATAGCTTGCCCTCTGGAGGTCGGAGCATGACCGGTCAGTCTCTTCTTTCGCTCGGGCTTGCGGCCGTCTGCATCGTGGCGGCCATCCTCCTGTGGCGGGCGTCCGGGTCGCAGCCGCTCCCGCTGCCGCACATCCCCACGCACGCGCACGCGCCCGGGGCCGCGGCCCAGGCTCCATCGAGCGGCGCAGCGGGCGTGTTGGGCGGCCCGCGCAACCTTCAGGCCGCGATCAACGCGTCGAACACCAGGGTCGCGGGGGCTCTGAACAACGCCAAGTAAAGGTGTCGGAGCCGGGAGCCGCCCCCGGCTTCAGCGCACCTTCACCATCCGCTTGCCGCGGTTCTCGCCGGCGAGCAGGCCGATGAGGGCGGCCGGCGTGTTCTCCAGGCCCTCGACGATGTCCTCCTGGACCTTGAGCCGGCCGTCGGCGACCCAGCCCTGCAGGTCCTTCAGCGCCGCCTCGCGCTGGGCGTCGAAGTCCGAGACGATGAACCCCCTGAGCCTCAGACGCTTGGTGACGATCAGGCCGGGGATGCCGCGCGGCCCGTGCGCGGGCGGCGGGCCGTCGTACTGCGAGACCGCGCCGCAGCAGGCGATCCGGCCATGCGCGTTCATCGCGAACAGGCAGGCCTCGAAGATGTCGCCGCCGACATTGTCGAAATAGACATCGATCCCGGAAGGCAGCGCCTCGCGCATCGCCCGCTTGAGCTCGCCCGACTTGTAGTCCAGCGCCTCGTCGAACCCGAGCTCGGCCTTCAGCCACTCGCACTTGGCCTTGCCGCCGGCGATGCCCACCACGCGGCAGCCCTTGAGCTTGGCGATCTGACCGACGATCGAGCCCACCGAGCCGGCCGCCGCCGAGACCACGACGGTCTCGCCGGGCTTTGGCTGGCCGCATTCCAGCAGCCCGAAATAGGCGGTGAGTCCGGCCACGCCGAAGACGCTCATCAGATGGGTGACGGGCTCCAGCCGGGGCAGCTTCTGCAGCCGTCTGGCGAGAACCGCGGCGTAGTCCTGCCAGCCGATGTCGCCGCTCACCAGGTCGCCGGGCGCCAAGGAGGGATCGCGGCTCTCCACCACCTCGGCGATGGCGCCGCCGGCCATCACCTGGCCGGAACTGAGCGCGGAGCGGTAGGTGGCGCCCTGCATCCAGGCGCGATTGGCGGCGTCGAGCGAGATGTAGCGCGTGCGGACCAGGGCCTCGCCCTCTGCAGGCGCCGGCGCGTCGGTCGCGACCAGCTTGAAATGCTCGGGCGAGAGCTTCCCCTGCGGGATCTGGTCGAGGACGATCTGGCGGTTGGTCTGCGGCATGGCGCGCTCCGGCGAGGCTGTGCGCCGTCAGGGTTGCGCACCTGCCGCCTGGCCGGTCAAGGCGGCCACGCGGGCGAGCGCGTCGGCCTCGATGTCGGCATAGAACAGATTGTAGCCCGGCGCCTTCTTGCGGTCGGCCCAGGAGCCCTGCGGGCTGAAGGCGCCCGACTTGGGAGCTGAGACGCGCAGGATGCCGTCCTGGCACTGGGCCGACACCTGGCGGGCCAGGAACGCCGGCCGGGCGTCCCATTCCAGGCCCGTGGCGTTGGCCGCGCCGAGGTTCAAGCGCGCAGCCGCCGGCGCATCGGTGGTGGCGCCGAGCAGCGGATTGAAGCACAGGGCCTGGCGGCCGTTCAGTCCGACGAGCTCGCCATGCGGCCCCCAGACCAGCGCCCGGTCGAGCAGCGTCTGCGCCCGCGGGAACTCATCGGCCCTGAGCGTCATCCACGCCGCGAGGCAATGGGCCTGAGCCCGCATCATACAGGGCGGGATCGGCGGGCTCTCAGCCGGAACGATGGTGCGGATCAGATAGGCCGCCACCAGCCGGCTGCGCACCGCCGGATCGGGCGCGACCTGCTCGGCGAGAAGCCGGTCGGCGAGCAACCCGCCCTGCTCGACGCCCACCAGGACGAAAGGCCGGCCCTGGTTCTCGTGCTGCAGATAGAAGCGGAACGCATCGGCGACATCGCCGTAGGCGAAGCGCCGCGCCTCCTGGGCGTCCTCGCGGAGCGTCAGCTCGCTGTAGAGGCTCGCCTGGCGGTAGCGCGGGGCATAGAGCCGGCCGACGCGCACGAAAGGTCCCGCGTAGTTGGGGGCCATGACCCGGCGGAACAGCTTGTCGCCGCGGCGGTCGTCGATCGGCGCGTTCCACTGCTCGCCGCCGTCGTAGATCGTGGGCGAGAGGAAGAATACGTCGACCGCGCCGGCCGGCGCATGCGCCGGATCGGTCGGCAGCAGGTACCACGCCGACTTCAGCGCGTAGTCGGGCGCCTTCGGCGGCGTATAGGTCTGGAAGGGGATCTTGGGATCGAGCGCCGTGCGCTGCAGGTCGTCCCAGAACACGCCGGTGGCGAGGCCCAGGACCAGCACCAGGCCGAGAATGGCCAAGGTCAGCCAGAGCGGCGGGCGCCCAACCCGAGCCGGCATGGCCTAGCGGTAGGGATCCGGCTGGGAGAGGTAGCGGGTCACGTAATCTCCGATCCCCTCCTCCAGCGGCGTCATGGGTTTCGGATAACCGGCCGCGGACAGCCGCTCCATCGAAGCCTCGGTGAAGTACTGGTACTTGTCGCGGATGGCCGGCGGCATGGGCGTGTAGTCGATCGCGGGCTCGCGCCCGGCCGCCTGGAAGACCGCCTTGGCCATGTCCTCGAAGGTGCGCGCCCGGCCGGAACCGAGATTGAAGATCCCATTCACCTCCGGCGTCCTCGTCAGCCATTCGACCACCTCCGCCGCGTCCCGGACATAGAGGAAGTCCCGCTTCTGGCCGCCGTCCGGCACGTCCTTGCGGTAGCTCTTGAAGAGCTGCACCGAATGGCCTTCGCGCACGTGCGGCCAGATCTGGGCGGCCACCGACTTCATGGCCCCCTTGTGCTCCTCGTTGGGCCCGTAGACGTTGAAGAACTTCAGCCCCACCCACTGCGGCGGCGCGTAATCGCGGCTTGCCTGGCGCACGGCGAAGATGTCGAACAGCGCCTTCGACCAGCCGTAGGTGTTCAGCGGGCGCAGCGCGACCAGCGCTTCGTAGTCATTGTCGTCGACGAAACCCTGGGCGCCGGCTCCGTAGGTGGCGGCCGAGGAGGCGTAGATCAGCCGCCGCTGCCGGTCCGCGCACCAGCGGAACAGGTCGCGGCTCAGGCTGAAGTTCGAGCGCAGGATCTTGTCGGCGTCCGGCTCGGTGGTGGAGGACACCGCGGCCATGTGGATGACCACCTCCACCTCGCGCCAGCGCTTCTCCAGCCACTCGAACATCTCCTCCGGCGCCACGAAGTCGCCGATCGGGTGCTTGGCGATGTTGCGCCACTTGCCGAGCTCGGCCTCCCGCAGCCGGTCGCAGACCACGATGTCGAGCGAGCGGTCCTCGGCGAGCTTGGCGGCGATGTTGGAGCCGATGAACCCCGCCCCGCCGGTCACGAAGACGATGCGGCGCGTCACCGGCTGGCCTTTCGGCTCATCCGCGCGATGGCCGCGGTCGTCGAGTAGCCCTCGACGATCTCCGCCAGGCGCACCTCTCCGCCCCAGCTCTTGACCAGGTCCGCGCCAACCACCTCGTCCTCGGCGTAGTCGGCGCCCTTGACCAGCACGTCGGGGCGCGCGGCTTCGATCAGGCGGACGGGCGTGTCCTCCTCGAAGGGGACGACGAGATCGACCGTGCCGAGCCCGGCGAGCACGAGGGCGCGGGATTCCAGGTCGTTCACCGGCCGCCCCTCGCCCTTCAGGCGACGGACCGAGTCGTCGGCATTGAGGCCGACGATCAGGCGGTCGCACCAGCTCCTGGCCTGGGCCAGATAGGCGACGTGGCCCTTGTGCAGGATGTCGAAGCAGCCGTTCGTGAAGCCGATCCGGAGGCCCCGCGCCCGCCAGCGGGCCACCTCGTCGGCCATGCGGCGGAGGGTGGCGACCTTGGCCTCGGCCGGCGCCATGTGGGCGACGAGGGCGGCCTCGATGAGCTCCTCCGGCGAGACCGCCGAAGTGCCGGCCTTGCCGACCGCGACGCCGCCGGCCAACTGTGCGAAGCCGGCCGCCGCGTCCAGGTCCGCGCCTGACGCCAGCGCCAGGCCGAGCGCCGCCAAGGTGGTGTCCCCGGCCCCGGAGACGTCGAAGACCTCGCGCGGGGCGGTCGCGAAGTGGCGCACCGGCTCGCCGCGGAGCGCCAGCGACATGCCCTTCGACGCCCGCGTCACCAGGATCGCCTTGGCGTCCCACAGGCTGAGCGCATGCGCCAGCGCCGTCTCGATCTCCGCGTCGGTCTCGGCCGGCAGGTCGGTCGCGTGCGAGAGCTCCAGCGCATTGGGCTTGATCAGGTCGACCGCGCCGTAGCGGGCGAAGGAGCGCGCCTTGGAATCCACCACCACCTGGCCGCCCGCCGCATCGGCGGCCGCACGGCAGGCGGCGATGACGGCCTCGGTGACCACGCCCTTGCCGTAGTCGGAGATCAGGATCACGCCGGCGTCGTCGGCGGCGTCGGCGATCGTGCGGATCAGGCGCTGCTCCACCTCGCCTGAGACCGCGCGGCTCGCCTCCAGGTCGACCCGCAGCAGCTGCTGGCCGCCGGAGATGAAGCGGGTCTTCAGCGTCGAAGGCCGCTCCGGATCGACGATGAGGTAGCCCTCGACGCCCGGCTCCTCGCCGGCCAGCCGCAGCGCCTCCTTGCCCTCCGCGTCGTCGCCGATCACCCCGATCAGCGCCACGGCGCCGCCGAGCGCGGCCACGTTGCGCGCCACATTGCCCGCCGCGCCCAGCATCACCAGTTCGCGCGCGCGCGCCAGGACCGGGATCGGGGCTTCGGGCGAGACGCGGGTGACCTCGCCGTAGACGAAGCGGTCGACCATCAGGTCGCCCACGCAGACCACCCGGCGGCCGGCCGAGAGGCTGAGCAGGTGCTGGAGCTCCGAGAGATCCATGGCGCTCGGTGTGCGGCGCGGCGCGGGCGCGGTCAAGCCGGCCTCAGGCGCTCACCGCCAGTCGGATCCGTTGCAGCGCGGCGAGGAGATCGCGCGCTGAGGCCAGCGGCAGACAGCTCGGCCCGTCGCACAGCGCCCGGTCGGGATCGGGATGGAACTCCAGGAAGACGCCGTCGGCTCCGGCCGCCACAGCCGCCTTGGCGATCACCGGGACGCCCTCGCGGCGCCCCCCGGTCGAGGTGGCGTTGCTCTTCGGATCCGCGCCGGGGAGCTGCACCGCATGGGTGGCGTCGATGGTGACCGGCACGCCCAGGCCCTGCATCTCCTGGATGCTCAGCATGTCGACCACGAGGTTGTTGTAGCCGAAGGAGGCGCCGCGCTCGCACAAAACGGTGAAATCCGCGCCTTCGCTGGCTTCGCGCACCTTGTCGAGGATGTTGCGGCAATCCCAGGGCGCGAGGAACTGGCCCTTCTTGACGTGCAGCCAGCCGCCCGCCGCCCGGGTGGCGCGCGCGGCGGCGACGACCAGGTCGGTCTGTCGGCACAGGAAGGCGGGGATCTGCACCAGGTCCGCCACCGCGGCCACCGCTTCGGCCTGCTCTGGGGCATGGACGTCGGTGCAGATCGGAACATCGACCTGCGCCTTCACTTCGGCGAGCATGCGCAGCCCCTCCTCGAGGCCCGGCCCGCGGTAGCTGTGGATCGAGGAGCGGTTGGCCTTGTCGTAGCTGGCCTTGAAGACGTAGGGCAGCCCGAGCTCGGCGGCGACGATCTTCAGGCGGCGCGCCGTCTCCAGGGCGAGCGGCAGGTCCTCCAGCACGTTCAGCCCGGCGATGACCAGCAGCGGCCGGCCGTCTCCGATCGCGAGATTCCAGCGCTCGAGCGTCAGGACGGTCATGGCTCCCCCTCGGATTGCGGCTGCCGCTAAGTGCCGCGAGCCGCGCCGCATCACAAGCGCGATCGGCCCCGGCGAGCTCAGCCCGCAATCTTCGCCGCGCCCTCCTGTTCCCGCAGCAGGGCGACCTTCCAGCCGCCCGCGCCGCTGACGAGCACGGCCGCCGCGATCCCCCGCTCCGGAGGACGGGGTCTCCCATCCGGGCCGCGCGCGCCGGTGATGGACCACTCGCCGTCGATCGCCACGACGCCGGGCGCGAGCCGGCGCACCTTCACCACCCGGAAAGCCCCGGCGCTGCCGGAATAGCCGCGGGCGAAGGCGGTGCGATAGAACGCCCCGATCTCCGCCGGGCCACGGGCATAGACCCCGGCGGGATTGATGAAGTCGCCATCGGCGGCGAACTGGGCGCCGAGCGCGGAGGCGTCGCCGCGGTCCCAGGCCGCGACGTAGGCGGCCGCCATGGCCTGGGCGACAGTCTCCGCAGTGCCCGGTGCGGCCGGGGCCGCCGTCGTCGCGATCAATGCGGCGCCCAGCGCCGCCCATCCCCATCGCCTGTCCATCGTCGCCTCCATGCATCGAGGCTGCGGACCCTGCACGCCGTACCGTGGTACGGAGTCAAGCGGGTTTCGGAGGATGCTGATGAAGGCGCGGCGCAGGACCATCGGGCGGCTGGCGGCGGAGGCCGGCGTCCACGTCGAGACGGTGCGCTTCTACGAGCGGCGCGGCTTCATCGCCCGGCCGCCCGCCGATCCCGGAGGACGAAGCTATGGCGACGAGGCGGTCTGGCGGATCCGCTACATCAAGACGGCGCAGGCCTGGGGTTGGAAGCTCGCCGATATCGAAGGCTTGCTGGGCGAGGCCGAGCAGTCCCCGAATTTCTGCGCAGCGGTGCGCGCGATGGCGCGGCGGCGCATTATCGAGATCGAGGCGCAGGTCGAGGCGCTCGCTCTGCAGCGCGCCGAGCTCACCGCCTTCATCGAGGCCTGCGCGGCCAAGCCCGACGCCGAGCGCTGCCCCGTGTTCAAGCGGGTCAGCGGGATCGGCTGACCACGGCGGGCCGGCCGCAAGCCTTACGCACCCCTTGGGCCTCGGCGAGCGCTCGGCCATGCGCTTGATCCCGGGCGCGCATATCGCGATTTTCCCGACCCGAACGGCGGCGTGCGATCCGGACGTTTCGCCAACCCCTGTTCCGAAGCGGCGCCGCGTCTTAAGTAGCGGCCATGCAAGTCGCCGCGAGCGTCCTGGACGCCATCGGAAACACCCCCCTCATCCGCCTGCGCCGCGCCAGCGAGATGACCGGCTGCGAGATCCTCGGCAAGGCGGAGTTCTGCAATCCTGGCCAGTCGGTGAAGGACCGCGCGGCGCTGTTCATCATCCGCGACGCCGAGCAGAAGGGCCTCCTGCGCCCCGGCGGCCGCATCGTCGAAGGCACGGCGGGGAACACCGGCATCGGCCTGGCCATGGTCGGCAAGGCGCTGGGCTACCCGTCCACCATCGTCATCCCGCGCACCCAGAGCCAGGAGAAGAAGGACGCCATACGCCTCTATGGCGCCGAGCTCGTGGAGGTGGACGCCGTCCCCTACTCCGACGAGATGAATTACGTGAAGTATTCCGGCCGTCTGGCGCAGGAACTCAATGAAACCGAGCCGAATGGGGCGGTGTGGGCCAACCAGTTCGACAACGTCGCCAACCGCGAGGCCCACGTGCGGACCACGGGTCCGGAGATCTGGGCCCAGACGGACGGCAAGGTCGACGGCTTCATCTGCGCCGTCGGATCCGGCGGCACGCTGGCCGGCGTCGCCCTGGCGCTGCGCGAGCGCAATCCGAACGTCGCCATCGGCCTGGCCGACCCGCATGGCGCAGCGCTCTATTCCTATTACACCGACGGCGAGCTGAAGGCGGAGGGGACCTCGATCAGCGAGGGCATCGGCCAGGGGCGGATCACCGCCAACATCGAGGACATGGTCATCGACCGGGCCTACCGGATCTCCGACGAGGAGATGCTGCTCGCGCTGTTCGACCTCGTCGAGCACGAAGGGCTGGTGATGGGCGGCTCGACGGGCATCAACGTCGCCGGCGCGATCCGCCTGGCGCGCGACCTGGGTCCCGGCCACACCATCGTCACCGTGCTCGCCGACCATGGCCAGCGCTATCAGTCGAAGATCTACAATCCGGCGTTCCTGCGGGAGAAGAACCTGCCCGCGCCGGCCTGGATGGGCGCATGAGCGATCCCCTGGTCACCACCGCATGGCTCGCCGAGCGGCTCGGCGATGCGGGCGTGCAGATCCTCGACGCCACCTGGTTCCTGCCGACCGACGGGCGCAAGGGGCGCGAAGACTACGCCAAGGGCCACATCCCCGGCGCGGTCTTCTTCGATATCGACCAGCTGGCCGACCGCACGACGGACCTGCCGCACATGCTGCCTTCGGGCGAGGCCTTCGCCCGGGCGGCGGGCGCGCTGGGCCTGCGGCGCGCCGCCGAGATCGTGGTCTACGACGGCCAGGGCATCTTCTCGGCGCCCAGGGTCTGGTGGACGCTCAGGGTGATGGGCTTCCCGCGCGTGAAGGTGCTGGACGGCGGGTTGCCGAAGTGGCGGGCCGAGGGCCGCGCCGTCGAGGCCGGCTCCCCCGCGCCTGCGCCGACTGGGCTGGAGCCCATCTTCGAGGCGAAGCTGGTGCGCGACCTGCCCGCGGTTCGCCGCACGCTGGAGGCCGGCGACGCGCAGATCGTCGACGCCCGCCCGGGGCCGCGCTTCCGCGGCGAGGCGCCGGAGCCGCGGGCCGGTCTGAAGGCCGGCCACATGCCGGGCGCGCGCAATGTGCCATTCTCGGCGGTGATCAGTCCCGATGGGACGCTGAAGGCCGCCCCCGAGCTCGGCAGGGTGTTCGGCGAGGCCGGCGTCAGCCTCCAGTCGCCGATCGTGACCACCTGCGGCTCCGGGGTCAGCGCCGCCGTGCTCGCCCTGGCGCTGGCCCGGCTCGGGCGCGAGGACGTGGCGGTCTATGACGGCTCCTGGGCCGAATGGGGCGCGCGCCAGGATACGCCGGTCGCCACGGGCCCCTGATCGGCGAGGCCATGCATATCCGGCTCGCGCGTCCGGACGAATGCTCAGAGCTGCCCGCCATCGAGCGCTCCGCGGCCGAGCTGTTCCGCGGCTCGTCGCAGGCCGCGGTGGCCGACGGCGACGTCTCGCCGGCCGACTTCCACCGGCCGCTCGCCGTGCAGGGCCTGGTCTGGGTCGCCGAGGATGGCGGGCGTCTGACCGGCTTCGCCGCCTGCGAGCTGTTCGAGGACGCCCTGCACATCTGGGAGCTCGCCGTGCGGCGCGAGGCCCAGGGCCACGGCGCTGGCCGCGCCCTGGTCATGGCGGCCGTCGCCGAGGCGCGGCGGCGGCGCGCGCCAGCCGTCACGCTCACCACCTTCCGCGACATCGCCTGGAACGCCCCGTTCTACGCGAGCTGCGGCTTCGCCGAAGTCCTCGAAGAGGCGTTCAACCCTCGCCTGGCCTGGATCCGCGCCCGCGAGACGAAGCTGGGGCTCGAGGCGGCCGCCCGCTGCGCCATGCGCCTGACCCTCATGCCTGCGCCTTGAAAGCCCTGCGCCCGCGGCTCTAAGTGCCCGCATGGACGACGAAACCCGCCTGATCCGCGCCGGCGCGACGCCCGACAAGCTGGCGAAGACGGTCGGTCCGCCGATCCAGAAGGGCTCCACCGTCCTGCTGCCCGACGCCGAGGCGCTCTACGACGATCATAACCGGGTGACCTACGGCCGTCAGGGGCTGGCCGCCCAGGCGGCGCTCGCCGACGCGCTGGCGGAGATGGAAGGCGCCGCGGGGGTGGCGCTCTATCCGTCCGGGCTCGCCGCCGTCACCGGGGCGCTGCTGGCGGTGCTGAAGGCCGGCGACGAGATCCTGGTCGCCGACACGGTCTATCGGCCGACGCGGCGGTTCTGCGACACGGTGCTGAAGCGGTTCGGGGTGAAGACCGGCTACTTCGATCCTCGGCAGGCGCCGGAAGAGCTGGTCGGCAGGGCCGCCGATGCGACGCGCCTCATCCTGATGGAGAGCCCCGGCTCGCTGTCGTTCGAGATGCAGGACATGACCCGCACGGCGGAGCTTGCCCGCGCGCGGAACATCCTGACGGCCGCGGACAACACCTGGGGCGCGGGGTATCTCTACAAACCCCTCGAACACGGCGTCGATCTCTCGATCCAGGCGCTGACCAAGTATGTCGGCGGCCATTCCGACGTCTTCATGGGCTCGGCCGCGGCGCGCGATCCGGCGCTCGTGCGGGCGCTGCTGGACGGGGTCGTGCAGACCGGCTGGAGCGTCTCGCCCGAGGACGCCTACCAGATGCTCCGGGGGCTGC
Source organism: Phenylobacterium sp. (assembly GCF_035475775.1). Lineage (GTDB taxonomy): Bacteria > Pseudomonadota > Alphaproteobacteria > Caulobacterales > Caulobacteraceae > Phenylobacterium. Next base: position 24,921 of record NZ_DATIMC010000111.1, read on the forward strand.
GCACCCTGCCCACCCGTCTGGCCAGGCATGGCGAAAGCGGCCTGGCGGTCGCCCGCTGGCTGGCGGTGCGGCCGGAGGTGGCGGCGGTCTTCCATCCCGCCCTGCCCGGCGCGCCGGACCACGCGCTGTGGGCGCGCGACTACAGCGGCGCCTGCGGGCTGTTCGCGTTTGCGCTCAAGCCGGGCCCGGCGGCGGCCGTCAACGCCTTCCTCGACGAGCTCACCCTGTTCGGGCTGGGGTTTTCGTGGGGCGGCTTCGAGAGCCTCGCGATCCCTTGCGATCACCAGCTCAAGACCCGGAGATTCCGGCGCGACTACGGCGGCCCGCTGATCCGGCTGCACATCGGCCTGGAGGACGCCAGGGACCTCGTCGCCGACCTCGAGTCGGCCCTTTCCGTCTACGCCGGCCGCATCGGCTGAACCCCGGAACCTTCGGCCCCTCGCCGCGATTGCGGGCGAAACCAGGACGGAGGTCCAGACCATGAGCGAACCCCATGGCGGCGTGAGCCCCGGTGCGGAACAGGCCGCGCGCGAAGAACGCGACGTCCAGCGCGAGATCGATCAGAAGGAGCAGCGTTCCTTCGCGCCGGGCGGCGAGCAGAAGGACGAGAAGCCGCCGCAGACCGGCGCGCGCGAATATCCGGTCCCGCCGGTTCCCAAGCAGCACCTGGAGAAGCCCGGCGTGCAGGCCGAGATGCAGCTGCAGCCGATGTGGGATGCGCCCTACTACAAAGGCTCCGACAAGCTGAAGGGCAAGGTGGCGCTGGTCACCGGCGCCGACTCCGGCATCGGCCGGGCGGTCGCGGCGCTGTTCGCGCGCGAAGGCGCGGACGTGGCCATCGCCTATCTCGACAGCGAGCAGGACGCCAAGGCGACCCAGGCGGCCGTCGAGAAGGAGGGCCGCCGCGCCATCCTGCTGTCGGGCGACGTGGCCGATCCCAAGTTCGCGAAGCAGGCTGTCGAGCGGACGGTGAAGGAGCTCGGGAAGCTCGACATCCTGGTCAACAACGCCGCCTTCCAGGAGCACGCCGAGGGCATCGAGGAGATCTCCGAAGAGCACTTCGACCGCACGATCAAGACCAACCTGTACGGCTACTTCCACATGGCCAAGGCGGCGATCCCGCACCTGAAAGCGGGCTCGGCCATCATCAACACCGGCTCGGTGACCGGGCTGCAGGGCTCGAAGGCGCTCCTGGACTACTCGATGACCAAGGGCGGCATCCACGCCTTCACCATGTCGCTGGCTTCGAACCTGATCAAAAAGGGCGTGCGGGTGAACGCCGTGGCCCCAGGGCCGGTGTGGACGCCGCTCAACCCGGCCGACCGGCAGGCCGAGCAGGTCGCCAGGTTCGGCGCGCAGACGCCGATGAAGCGGCCCGCCCAGCCCGAGGAGATCGCGCCGGCCTACGTGTTCCTGGCCTCGCCCCAGACCGCCAGCTACATCACCGGCATGATCCTGCCGATCACCGGCGGGGAGTAGCCGACGGGCGGGGCCTGAGTGGCGCAGGACTGGCTCGACGCCTTCATCGCCGCCGACCGCCTGCCGGAGAGCTTCCGGCGCACGGCCGCGGTGGTGTGCGCGCCGCTGGCGGAGATGGCCGCCGCGGCGCGCCGCACGCTCGGGCGAACGGCGGTGATCGGGGTTTGCGGACCGCAAGGCTCGGGAAAGTCGACGATCTGCGCCGCGACGCAGCATCTGCTCGAGGCAAAGGGCCTGAGCGACGCCATCCTGTCGCTGGACGACCTCTACCTCTCGCGCGCGGCCCGGGCGGAGCTGGCGCGCGCCGTCCATCCGCTGCTCGCGACCCGCGGACCGCCGGGCACCCACCACCCGGTGCTCGGGATCGAAGTGCTGCGGCGGCTCGGCGAGCCCGGCGAGGTCGCCCTGCCCCGCTTCGACAAGGCCGCCGATACACCTCGTCCGCCATCCGAGTGGCCGCGGGTCGCCGCACCGGTCGACGTCGTGCTGTTCGAGGGCTGGTGCGTCGGCGCGCGGCCGCAGCCGGCCGAAGCCCTCGTGCAGCCCGTGAACGCCCTGGAACGCGACGAGGACCCGGACGGCCGCTGGCGTAGCTTCGTCAATCTCGCGCTGGACGGCGCCTACCAGCCGCTGTTCGCGACGATCGACCGGCTCGTCCTGCTGCAGGCGCCGGGGTTCGAGGTGGTGGCGGGCTGGCGCGCCGAGCAGGAGGCGAAGCTACGCGCCCGCACCGGCGGCGGCATGGGCCCGGACGAGATCGCCCGCTTCGTCGCCCACTACGAGCGCCTGACGCGATGGATCGCGCAGGAGGCGCCGGCCCGCGCCGACTGGGTGGTTCCGTTGGCGGCCGACCGGACGCCTCTGTAAGCGGCGATAGGGCTGGCGCGCCCGGCAGGACTCGAACCTGCAACCACCAGCTTAGAAGGCAGGTGCTCTATCCAGTTGAGCTACGGGCGCTAACCTTTAGTGAGTCCAGGGAATCCTGCGGCTGAAGGCGAAGTTGTCGGCGTAGGCCTTGATGATCCGCTTGGCGGGCTTGGAATCGATCAGCTGGAAGGCGATGCCGTGCTGGTCGGCATAGCGGACCGCCTCCTCCCTCGTCTCGAACGACAGGCGCACCTGGCTGGAGGCGGTGTCGCCCGTCTGGGTCCAACCCATCAGCGGATCGGGCTGGCGCGCGTCTCTCGGCTCGAACTCCAGCACCCAGTCCTTGGTGTTGGCCTTGCCCGACTGCATGGCGGTCTTGGAAGGGCGGAAGATGCGCGCGAGCATGACGGAACCTGGGGTCTCTCTCCCGGTGCGGGAACGCCGGCCCGGCCGAATCCGCGCCGCGCCGTCCCCTTAGCAGACGACCGAGAAACATAAAGCCTTGGGCGAAGCTGCGCCTTGTGGCGAGCCGCCACGCCGCCATCCCGGCGGAAAGCCGTAGGATGGGCGCGCCGATTCGGCCGCGCAGGCCGCCGGCCGATGGCCGTCAGGGAGACGTGACGCTGAGGTGGTTCGCCTGCATCCCGCTCGCCATGCTGATGGTGCTCGGCGCGCCGACGGCCAGGGCGGCCGACGCCATGCCTGCGCCTGTGCGTGCGCCCGCCCCCGCCGCCGCGCCGAGCCCGTCCGCCTCCGACGACCTCGACCGGCAGCTGGGCCGGCTGCTCGCCGATCCCGGGCCGCCGCTCGACCCAGACGTGTTCGGCTATCAGGCGATCGCCATCGGACCCACCGCGCTCGATCAGGCGTGGCGCGACGCGCAGGCGCCGGCCGCCTCGCCGCTCCCAGCCGACTGGGCGGCGCTGGTGGCGCGCATCGGGGGCCTGCCGCTGCGAGCCCAGGCCGAGGCGGTGGACGAGTTCGTGAACCGGCGCGTGGCGGTCGCGACAGACCAGGAGGTCTATGGGGTCGCCGACCACTGGGCGAGCCTCGCCGAGACCATCGCCGCCGGCCGCGGCGACTGCGAGGACTTCGCGATCGCCAAGATGCGGCTCCTGCAGATGGCGGGAGTCCCGAGCCGGCTGCTCTATCTGGTGCTGGTGCGCGACACCCGCAGGCAGGTGGACCATGCCGTCCTGCTGGTCCGCGAGGGCGATGCGCTGCTGGTGCTCGACAGCGAGGCCGAGCGCGTCCGCACGGCCGGCGAGGTCACGGCCTATAGGCCGATCGCCGGGTTCAGCGGCGAGAGCCGCTGGCTGTTCCAGACCGCCCAGGCCGCCGCCGCCCTCGAGGCCGCGGAGCATCCGCCGGGCGTCGATCCCGCCATCCTGCCCGCGCCGGCGATCCCCACGCCCGGCGCCGCGCGAACTGCGCCGGACGCGCCGCAATAGGGCCAGACGATGGTCGGGGCGGCAGGATTTGAACCTGCGACCCTCTGCTCCCAAAGCAGATGCGCTACCAGGCTGCGCTACGCCCCGCCGGTCCGGAAAGCCTGCGATATAGGCCTTTTCGCCGCGCCGCAAACCTCGCTCGCGCGGCCGCGGCTCACCGGGACATCAGCTTGAACACGCCGGAGCAGCGGACCACGTCATGGGCGCCGACATAGGCGCGCCCCTCGGCGAAGGCGACCTCGCGGGTCGCGCGGGTGAGCCGGGCCTCGCCGCGCACCCACTCGCCGGCCCTGGCCATGTGCAGGAAGTCGATGGAGAGGTGGATGGTGACCGCCCGCTTCTGCGCGCCTCGCCAGACCGCGCCTGCCAGGACCCCGTCCATGAAGGCCGAGAGCATGCCCCCGTGGACGATGCCGACCCCATTGCAGTGGCGCGGCAGGGCGTAGAAGGCCTGCTCCACCAGATCGCCCTGCGACGCCCGGTGGAAATAGGGCCCGTTGCGGGTCGAGAACAGGCCCCGACCCTGGGCGGGCGCGAAGCCCTCCGGCGGCGGCGGGATGGCTTCCGCGGGCTCGTCCGTCACCGGGTGAAGATCCGGTCGATCACCTTGTCGCCGGGCTTGACGCCGAGCTGAGCGGCGCGCCCGGCCGGGATCTCCAGGACGGCGCGGATCGTGCCCCCGGCGGGGATCGGCGTCTCGTCCAGCGGCGCCGCGTTGCGCGCCACCGACAGCACCTTCCCGTTCGGCGCGATGTAGACGATGTCGAGCCCGATCAGGGTGTTGCGCATCCAGAAGTTCACGCCGTCGGCGGGGGCGTGGAAGTCGAACAGCATCCCGCGATCGGGGGCGAGGCGGCGACGGCACATCAGGCCATAGGCGTGCTGCCGCTCGGTCTGGGCGACCTCCACCTTGAAGCGGGCGGGGCCGCGCGCGGTCACGATGGTCAGCGGCTGCAGCGGCGCGATCACCGCCTGGCCATGGCAGCGATCGGGATCCATCCGCGGGATGTCGGTCTCGCTGCGCGCCGCCGGCGCCAGGACAATAGCGGCCAGGCCGAACGCCACGGCCAGCGCCAGCCGGCTGCGCTGCTCAGTAAGCTGCAAGACCACGCAAAGCTCCGGCGCAGACGAATCTAGCCGAGATCAGACGCCTCGATCTCGGCGACCACAAGGCCCTTCGGCCCCTCGGCGAAGCGCACCATGACGTCCTCGCCCGGCTGCAGGTCCTCCATGCCGGAGCGGCGCAGCGTCTCGATGTGGACGAAGATGTCGCCCGGCTCGCTGTCGCGGACGACGAAGCCGTAGCCCTTGGTGCGATTGAACCACTTCACCTTGGCCCGTTCGCGCGGACCGGCCGGCAGCAGCGGCCGCCGCTGCGGGCGCGGCCCGGCGGGGTCGCGCATCTCCCGCGGCCGACGCTCGCTCGGCGCCGCGGCGCTCTCGTCGATCTCGACGATCTCGCTCACCTGCCAGCCCTTCGGCCGGCGAACCACGTCGCAGGTGATGATGGAGCCCTCCAGCGCGCTCTCGCGCCCGCTGTTGCGCAGCGAGGTCACGTGCAGCAGCACGTCCTTCAGGTCCGTCTGGTTCGGATCGTCGGGGACGACGAAGCCATAGCCCTTGCCGGCGTCGAACCATTTGACACGCCCGGTGATGCGCAGCGCGATCGCCTGCACATCCACCTCATCCAATTCGAAAACCGCCATCTGCCCCTCGGCCTACTACTTGGCCAAGTATAACACTGTTCTCGTAACTTGAGGCCCGTCAATGGGGATTTTGGGAATCGGACGGCGCCGCCCCGCCGGTTCGCGGCGGGCGCATGGCAGTCCCTAGGGGAGTCGAACCCCTCTTTTCAGGTTGAAAACCTGACGTCCTAACCGATAGACGAAGGGACCGCGGCGTCGCGAAGGGCGGCTCTATAGACCGCCTTGCCCGCGGCGCGCAAGACTGCCGCCAGGCGCGGTTCAGGCGAGGGCCGCGAGCACCTCCGTGGCGACGACGTCGATGTCCACCGGACGGGTGGTGTCCACACGCACGAGGGCGCCGACGCGAGCGGGATCTCGTAGTGCGCCGCGCGGGCCGGTTCCAGCTCTTGCATGCGTTGCGCGGGACGGCTCAAAGCCGCGCGCTCGCGATGGCGCCGCTGCGCCAGCTCCAGCGGGCAATCGCAGCGAAGCTCCACGATCCGGCCGCTCAGGCGGGCGAGCTGCGTCGCCTCATACGGATCGGAGCGCTTGATGTTGCTGTCCAGCACGAGGTCGCCGCCGGCCCGCGACAGAGCCCAGAAGATCTCCCAGGCGGCGGTTCCGCACCGCAGCGACAGGGCGTGGTCGCCGGGCGCGCCTTGCATCGCGCGGAAGATCACGTCCAGCATCCCGTCCTTCGAGACGTAGGTGAAGCCGAGGCGGGCGGCGAGCGCCCGGGCGAGGCTCGACTTCCCCGCAGCCGGATAGCCGGACATCACCACGATGCGGGCCATGCGCGTACCCCCGCAGCGCGCCATTCGCGACAGTCAGGCTGTCATCGAGGCGGCGGCGCTGTCAAACCTGCCGGGGGTCGGCGACGTCCTCGATCTCGAGCTCGACGCCCTGGCGGCCCTGCCAGTCGTCCGGCTTGAGGCGGCCGGCCACGTGGAGGCCGCCGCCGCCCTGCAGCAGCCGCCGGCCGGCTTCGCTGTCCTCGATGCGCCAGGCCACCGCCTTCAGCCGCCCGCCCGAGCCGTCGGTGAGCGTGCAGCGGACATGGCCGCCGCGAAGCGCCATGGGCCGCTCGATGCGCACGTCGGCGGCCGCGAACAGGGGCTCGGGATTGCCGGGCCCGAACGGCGCGAGCCGCTGGAAGTCGGACCACAGGGCGCGGTCGCAGGCGCGGGTCGTCACCAGCGCGTCGATCTCCAGGCCGTCCTCGGCGGCGGCGAGACCGGCCTCCTCCGCCAGGCGCTCGCAGAGGAAGGCGCGAAGCTCGGGGATGGCGGCGGGGCGCACCGAGAGCCCCGCGGCCATGGCGTGGCCTCCCCCGGCCAGCAGCAGGCCATCCTCGAACGCCGCCTGCACCGCGCGGCCGAGGTTCACGCCCGGCTGCGAGCGGCCGGAGCCCTTGCCCACATCGGCGGCGCGGTCGACGCCCACGACCACGACCGGCTTGCGGTAGCGCTCGCGCAGCCGCCCCGCGACGATGCCGATGACGCCCGGATGCCAGTCGTCGGCGGCGACCAGCAGGCAGGGCGCCTCGGCCTGGTTGGATTCCCGCTCGACGATCCGGATCGCCGCTTCCAGGACTTCCTTCTCCACCTCCTTGCGCGAGGCGTTGAGCGCGTCGAGCTCGGCGGCGAGCTGGGCGACCTCCGCGGGATCGTCGGTGGCGAGCAGCCGCGCGCCCAGGTCCGAGCGGCCGATGCGGCCGCCGGCGTTGATCCGCGGGCCCAGGATGAAGCCCACGTGGAACACCGAGGCCGGACCCTGGCTCTTGGCGACCTCCAGCAGCGCCTTCAGCCCGGGATTGCGCCAGGCGGACATCACCTTCAGACCCTGGGCGGCGAGCGCGCGGTTGAAGCCGGTGAGCTCGGTCACGTCGCAGATGGCGCCCATGGCGGCCAGGTCGAGCCATTGCCGCAGGTCCGGCTCCGCCCGCTCGCCGAACAGGCCGCGGCGGCGGGCCTCGCGGTTGAGCGCCGCCAGCAGCACGAAGGTCACGCCCGCGGCGGCCAGGCGCCCCTGGCCCGAGGCGCAATCCGGCCGGTTCGGATTGACCAGGGCGGCGACGGCCGGGATCTCGCCGCCGCGCATCAGGTGATGATCGATCACCACCACCTCCAGCCCGATCTCGGCCGCGCAGGCGAGCGCGTCGTGGGCGGCGGCCCCGCAGTCGACGGTGACCACCAGTTCCGCGCCCTCGGCCTTCAGGCGGCGGAAAGCGGCCGGCGACGGGCCATAGCCCTCCGTGATCCGGTCGGGAACATAGATCGGCAGGTCCGAGCCCATGGCGCGGAACCAGCGGACGAGCTGGGCGGCCGACGAAGCGCCGTCGACGTCGTAGTCGGCGAACACGACCAGCGGCCGCTTGCGCTCCAGGGCCTCGATCAGGATCTGCGCCGCACGATCCATGTCGGCGAAGGCGGAGGGGTCGGGGAACAGCGCCTTCAGCGTCGGATTGAGGAAGACCTCGCCGGCGCCGTCCGCCACGCCGCGCGCGGCGAGCGCGCGGGCCAGCGGCTCGGAGAGGCCCAGGGACAGTTGGTGCCGGCGGACGGTCTCGGGGTCGGCGGGGCGCTCTCGCCAGGCGCGGCCCGACAGCGAGCGGCCGACGCCCAGATAGCCGAATTGTCCGCTTCCGTCCGGCAACCGCCGCTCCCCGCGCCCGAAGTG
>NZ_DATIMC010000112.1:0-27877 GCF_035475775.1 Phenylobacterium sp.
GCCGACGCCATCGAGCGCGCCGACCTGAAGGACCTCAGGGACGAGCTCGGCGACCTGCTGCTGCAGGTGGTGTTCCACGCCCGCATCGCCGAGGAGCAAGGCGCGTTCGGCTTCGAGGAGGTCGTCGGCGCCATCAACGACAAGATGGTCCGCCGCCACCCCCACGTGTTCGGCGATGAGAGCTACGGCTCGCTCGCGGAGCAGAAGAAGGAAGGCTGGGAGCAGCTGAAGGCGGCTGAGCGCCGGGCGAAGGGCGGCGCGGCGGGCCTGCTGGACGACGTGCCCGTGGGCCTGCCCGCCCTCACCCGCGCGGTGAAGCTGTCCCGGCGCGCGGCCGGCGTGGGCTTCGTCTGGCCGTCCGCCACGGAAGTGCTCGCGAAGCTCGACGAGGAGGTCGAGGAGCTCAAGGCCGAGGTCGCCGCCGGCGATGTCGAGAAGGCCCGCCAGGAAATGGGCGACGTGCTGTTCGTCGTCGCCAACCTCGCGCGTGCTCTGGATGTCGACCCGGAGGACGCCTTGCGAACGACCAATGCCAAGTTCATCCGCCGTTTCCGTTACATAGAGCAGAAACTTGCGGAGCGCGGCCGCTCGCCCGAGGGCTCGGACCTGCCGGAGATGGACGCGCTGTGGGACGAAGCGAAGGCGGCGGAGAAGGGCTGACGGACCCAGTTCCTCCCTCGCAAGGGGGAGGTGGCCCAGAGGGCCGGAGGGGGTTTCATCCGCTGATGCCGGGGCGGAAACCCCCTCACCCGCTTCGCGGGAGCTCCCCCAATGGGGGAGCAACTCGAGTTCAAGGCCCCCGCACCTCGGCCTTGGGGAACAGCTGCTCGAACTGGCCGAGCGCCTGGGCCGTCAGGCTCACTTGCAGCCGCACCGCGCCGTCGTCGGCGGTCTCGCGCTCGATCACCCGGCCGTTGCGGTAGAGCCAGGCGATGGCCGCGCCCTCCCCCGCCGGCGCGACCACCGCGACCGGCGGCGCCTCGTCGACCAGGGCCGAGACCGCGCGCAGCAGGGCCTCGCAGCCTTCCCCGGTCACCGCCGAGACCAGGATCGCCGGCGGATGCGCCCGGCGGGCCTCGCCCTCGGCGGAGGCCCGCGCCTCCTCATCCAGCAGGTCGAGCTTGTTCCACACCTCCAGGATGCGGCGCTCGTCCATGTCGATCTCGAGCCGGGCCAGCACCTCGCGCACGTCCTGCGCCTGCGCCGCGCTCTCGTCGCTCGCGATGTCGCGCACGTGCAGGATCACGTCGGCCTCGCGCACCTCCTCCAGGGTCGCGCGGAACGCTTCGACCAGTTCGTGTGGCAGGTCGGAGATGAAACCCACCGTGTCCGACAGGATGGCCGGCCGTCCGTCCGGCAGCTTCAGCGCCCTGAGCGTCGGATCGAGGGTGGCGAACAGCATGTCCTCGGCCACCACCTCGGCCTCGGTCAGGCGGTTGAACAGCGTCGACTTGCCGGCGTTGGTGTAGCCGACCAGCGCCACCGACGGGAACGGCACGCGCCGTCGCGCGGAGCGCTGCAAGGTGCGCGTGCGGCGCACCTCCACCAGCTCCCGCTTCAGCTTGGCGATCCGGCTCGCCAGCAACCGACGGTCGGTCTCGATCTGCGTCTCGCCGGGGCCGCCCATCACCCCGAAGCCGCCCCGCTGGCGTTCCAGGTGGGTCCAGGTCCTGACCAGGCGCGAGCGCTCGTAGGTCAGGCGGGCGAGCTCGACCTGCAGCCGGCCCTCCCGCGTCCGCGCCCGCCGGGCGAAGATCTCCAGGATCAGCCCCGTGCGGTCGATCACCTTGCAGTCCCACGCCCGCTCCAGGTTGCGCTGCTGCACGGGCGAGAGCGCATCGTCCACCACGGCGACGTCGGCCGAGACCGCGACGATCAGGCGGCCGATCTCTTCGACCTTTCCCTTGCCGAACAGGGTGGCGGGCGCGAGCCGGCGCAGGGGCGCGATGAGGCCGTCGCGCACCTCCAGGTCGAGCGCCTCGGCGAGCCCGATCGCCTCCTCCAGGCGCGCTTCCGCGTCCCGGGCATGGCCACGGCCCTCCCGATCCGGATGGAGGACGACGGCGCCCTGGACCGGCGCTTCGCGATCGATGGATTTCGAGCTCAATCGGACTCGTCTTCAACCGGCTCGTAGAGCTGCACGGGCTGGGCCGGCATGATGGTGGAGATGGCGTGCTTGTAGACGAGCTGGGATTGCCCGTCCCTGCGCAGCAGAACGCAGAAGTTGTCGAACCAGCTCACGACGCCCTGCAGCTTCACCCCGTTCACGAGGAAGATGGTGAGCGGCGTCTTGGATTTCCGCACGCTGTTCAGGAAGGTGTCCTGCAGGTTCTGCTTCTTGTCGTTCATCGGCTTGACCGCCTCTTTTCGTTGTCAACGAGCGGCCAGCCGCCGCCCACACACGCGACGGCCACGCTAGACCGGGACTTGCGACGGGCGCAATCGCGGGCGCCGCGGCGCGTGCGCCGCCAGAACCGTCCCTCCGGGCGGCGAGTCTCAGAGCGTCTTCAGGTAAGCGTTCCCGCCAAGTATCAATAGGCGCCAAGACGCGTCGGCTCCGGCCGCCGACACTCGCGAGCGACCCTTCAGACGGCTGTAGCCTTCGCGCGCTCGATATAGAGGCGCCGCAGCTTCAGCGCGAGCGGTCCGGGGCGCCCCTCCCCCACCGGCGTCCCGTCGACCGAGACCACCGGCAGCACCAGCGAGCCGGCCCCGGTGATGAAGGCCTCGCGTGCGGTCTTGGCGTCGTCGGGGGTGAAGGGCCGCTCGTCCAGGGCGAGGCCTTCCTCGGCGATCACCTCCATCAGCGTGCGCCGGGTGATGCCGCGCAGGATGTTGGCGTTGGTGTCGCGGGTGCGCAGCCGTCCGTCTCGATCGACGATCCAGGCGTTGGAGGAGGCGCCTTCGGTGACGAATCCGAGTTCGTCGACGAACCAGGCCTCGTAGGCGCCCGCCGCCCTCGCCTTCTGCTTGGCCAGCACATTGGGCAGCAGGGCCACCGTCTTGATGTCGCAGCGGCCCCAGCGGTTCTCCGGCGTGGTGACCACGCCCACGCCCTTGGCGGCCCGGGCTTCGGTGGCGGCGCGGTCGACGGCGCTCACCGTGATCACCATGGACGGGGCCACAGGGGCCTTCGGGAAGGCATGGTCGCGCGGCGCGACCCCGCGGCTGACCTGCAGGTAGGCGAGGCCTTCGCGCACGCGGTTGCGCCGCACCGCCTCCTTCAGCACCAGCGTCAGCGCCCGGCGGCTCATCGGCATCGGGATCGAGAGCTCGGAAAGGCTCCGCTCGAGGCGGACGAAGTGGCCCTCCGCGTCGGACAGCCGCCCGTCGAACAGCGCCCACACCTCATAGACCGCATCGGAGAGCTGGTAGCCGCGATCCTCGATGTGCACCATGGCTTCGCCGTGCCGCGCGAAACGGCCGTTCACATAGGCGACGCGGCCCATCAGTCCCCCCGCTCCTCCCGGCGAAGGCCGGGACCGAGATCGAAATCAACAGGCTTGACGGGACAGGCGCAGCGTTTCCCGAACGAAGGCTCCGCTTGCCGTCTGGGTCCCGGCTCTCGCCGGGATGCTCGGTCGGGGCCCATCAGCCGACCTCTTCCTCGACCTGCCGCGCGCCGGACAGGCCCAGCGACTTCAGCTTGCGGTGCAGGGCCGAGCGCTCCATGCCGATGAAGGCGGCGGTGCGCGAGATGTTCCCGGAGAAGCGAAGCATCTGGGCGTTCAGGTACTCCCGCTCGAACACCTCGCGCGCCTCGCGAAGCGGCAGCGAGATGATCCGCTCAGCCCCCAGGCTCGTCGCCTGGTCGCTGACCGTGGCTTCCGCCGGCAGCATGTCGGCGGTGATGGCGTCATCGCTCGAGCCCGCCGCCAGGATCAGGATGCGCTCCACGTTGTTGCGCAGCTGGCGCAGGTTGCCCGGCCAGGCGCGCACCTGCAGGGCGGCGATCGCGTCGTCCGCCAGCCGTCGTCTCGCGAGCCCGGACGCCTCGCAGATCCGCCCGATGAAGTAGTCGACGAGCTCGGGGATGTCCTCACGCCGCTCCGCCAGGCCCGGCACGTTGACCGGCACCACGTTCAGCCGATGGAACAGGTCCTCCCGGAAGCGTCCCGCCGCGATCTCCTCGCGCAGATCGCGCGAGGTGGACGAGATCACGCGCACGTCGACCTGCACGTCGGAGCCGCCGCCCACGCGCCGGAAGCGCTGTTCGACGAGCACGCGCAGGATGCGGCTCTGGGTCTCCCGCGGCATGTCGGCGACCTTGTCGAGGTAGAGCGTGCCGCCGTGGGCGCGCTCGAACACGCCGATCTTGGCGGGCCGGCCGCCGTCGCCTTCCTCACCGAACAGCTCGACGTCGATGCGCTCCGGCGTCATGCCGGCGGCCGAGAGCACGACGAACTCGCTGCGGGCGCGCGGCCCGGCGGCGTGGATCATCCGAGCCACCGTCTCCTTGCCGGCGCCGGCCGGTCCGGAGATCAGCACCCGGCTGTTGGCCGAGGCGAGCTTGGCCACGATATTGCGCAGCTGCTGGGCGGCCATGGACTTGCCGATCAGCCCCTCTGGCGTCAGCGCCTGGGTGCGCAGCCGCCGGTTCTCGCGGCGCAGGCTGGTGGCCTCCAGCGCCCGCTCCACGATGAGCAGCAGGCGGTCCGACTTGAACGGCTTCTCCAGGAAGTCGTAGGCGCCGCGCTTGATCGCGCTCACCGCCGTTTCGATGTTGCCGTGGCCGGAGATCATGATCACCGGCAGGTCGGGATCGAGCGCCTTGACCAGATCCAGCAGCTCCAGCCCGTCCATGCCGCCGCCCGCCATCCAGATGTCGAGCACCAGCAGCGCCGGCTTGCGGGCCCGGACGGCGGCCAGCGCCGATTCCGAATCCGTCGCGGTGCGGACCGCATAACCCTCGTCGGAGAGGATCCCGGCCACCAGGTCGCGGATGTCGGCCTCGTCGTCGACCACCAGAACGTCAGACGCCATTTCTCACCTTCACGCCGTCGTCGCCTTTGCCGGGGCGGTCTGCGGGCGGACCCGCGCCGCGGGGGGAAGCCTCAGGATGGCCAGCGCGCCGCGTCCCTCGCGCGCATCGGTGAGCTCGATCTCGCCCCCATGGTCTTCCAGGATTCGCTTGACGATGGCGAGGCCTAGGCCGGTGCCCTTCTCGCGCGTCGTCACATAGGGCTCCGTCAGCCGGTCGCGGTCCTTCGACGGCAGCCCCACGCCATTGTCCTCAACCTCGAACACCACTCCGCTGTCGTCGGCGGCGAGTCGGGCGCGAATGCGGCCCGGCAGACGGGGCTCGACGGCCTGGCGGGCGCCCACGGCTTCGGCGGCGTTCTTCAGCACGTTGCCCAGCGCCTGGGCGAGCATCCGCTCGTCGGCCAGCACCGCCGCGTGCGGCGGGGACTCCTCCAGCTCGACGGCGATGTCCGGGCTCGCCACCCGCTGGGCGAACACCGCCTGGCGCAGGAGCTCCGCGGCGTCGTGCTCGGCGAACTTCGGCGCCGGCATGCGCGCGAAGGCGGAGAACTCGTCGACCATCCGGCCGATGTCGCCCACCTGACGCACGATGGTGTCGGTGCAGCGGTCGAAGGTCTCGATCTCGCCGGCCGGCACGTTGCGGCGGAACTTCTTGCGCAGCCGCTCGGCCGAGAGCTGGATCGGGGTCAGCGGGTTCTTGATCTCGTGGGCGATGCGGCGGGCGACGTCGCGCCAGGCGGCGTTGCGCTGCGCCGCCACCAGCCGGGTGATGTCGTCGAAAGTCAGCACCAGGCCGCCCTCGCTGCGGCTCGCCCGGAGCCTCAGGCGGCGGGTCTCGCGGCCACGCACCACATCCACCTCGGCCTCGCCCGCGCCCGCCCGGCCCGCCGTCTCCAGGACTTCCGCGAACTCCGGCGCCACCTCGGAGAGCTTGCGGCCGCGGCCGTGGTCGCCCGGCAGCGCCAGCAAGCCCACGGCCTGGCGGTTGGCCGCCGAGATGCGGCCACGCGCGTCCAGCCCGATGACGCCGGCGCTCACCCCGGCCAGCACCGTCTCGATGAACTGGCGCCGCTCTTCGGCCTCCAGGCTGGCGCGCCGCAGTGCTTCCTGCTGTACCTGAAGATCGTTCGTCATGCTATTGAATGCACGCGACAAGACGGCGATCTCCTCCGGGTCTCTGTCGGCGTCGACGCGGGCGCTGAGGTCGCCGCCGGCGATGCGTCCCGCCGCCTGCACCAGCCTGGCCACCGGCCCCGAGATCGCGTTGGCGGACCACAGCCCGAGCCATACGGCGGCGACCAGCACCAGCAGCGCGGTTTCAGCGTAGGAGAGCGCGAAGATCGTCTGGATCCGTTCGCGGTTCTGCGCCGCCTCGCGATAGGAGACGAGCGAGGCTTCCGCATCGCGCAGGTGATTGAGGATGCCCTTCTCCAGCGGGCGGACCACGTAGAGGTAGGCGTCGGGATAGCCGCGCAGGCGGTAGACCGCCCGCATCAGATCGGTGGAATCGAACGCCGGCACCGAGATGTCGCCCTCGTCGGCGGCCTTGAAGCTGGATTCCGGGGGCACCACGAAGGATGGCGCATCGGCCGTCTCGGCCCGCGCCAGCACGCGGCCCTGCCGGTCGATCAGATAGGCGGCCGGAAAGGCGTGATAGGAGGCCAGGACGGCCAGGTAGTGGCTGAACGCGATCGGGCTGGTCTGCAGGCTGCCCGCCTCGCGGTTCAGGTCCGCGGACATCAGGGTGACGTGGTCGCCGATGTAGCGCTTCTGGTCCTCCACGTAGGAGCGGGCGACGGTCGCCGAATTCTCCACCACCGTCTGAACACGCTGGCTGAACCAGTTCTCGACGCCGCGGCTGACCAGGACTCCGTAGAACAGGGCCACGACGATCGCCGGCGCGAGCGCGGCGAACGCGAACAGCGTGACGAACCGCAGGTGCAGACGTGCGCCTGGATCGCGGTCGCGGGCCCGCAACAGGGTGGCGAACCGCAGGGCGACCATGGTGGTCAGCATCAGGATCAGGATCAGATTGACGCTGAGGACGGTCAGGATCGGCTGGCTGGCGGGGCCCAGGGGCCCTGTTTCGGGCGGCGAGGCGGCGAGCAGGATGGCGAGGCCCGTCAGGCCCGCCGCAAGGCCGTAGGCGCAGCCCAGGAGGACGCGCGATTGCATCAGGCGCTGCACGCGCTCCACGGCGGAAGGACCGCCGGGAATCTGCTGGGTGAGCAAGGCCATGAAGCGCGGAGCCTAAGGGACTGTGCTCCAAACTCAACAGCGATGTTGCAGGATGGCGTCAGCGGCGCCCGCGACTGATTTCCACGCCCAGGTCGGAGATCTTCTTGCGCAGCGTGTTGCGGTTGAGCCCCAGGATCTCGGCGGCGCGCACCTGGTTGCCGCGCGTCGCCTGCAGCGTGAGCCGGATCAGCGGCCGCTCCACCTCCTCCAGCACCCGGTCATAGAGTCCCGGCGGCGGGGTTCCGTCCGCCTGGTCGGCGAAGTAGCTGGCCAGATTGCGCTCAACCAGCTCGGCGAGCGTGGCGGGTCCGTTGGCGCGGCCGGCCGCCGCAGGCTGCAGGTCCTCGAGCTCGCGCTCGACGATCCGTGCGGTGATCAGCTCCTCGCCATAGAGCGCGCAGATCCGGCGGACCAGATTCTCCAGTTCCCGCACGTTGCCGGGCCAGGGGTGCAGTTTCAGCCGCTCCAGCGCGCCCGCGTCGATGGTCTTGGCGGGCAGCCCTTCGCGGTTGGCTCTGAGCAGGAAGGCGCGGGCGAGGTCGGGGATGTCCTCGGTACGGTCGCGCAGCGGCGGCAGGCGGAGCGGCGCGACATTGAGGCGGAAGAACAGGTCCCCGCGGAACAGGCCCTGGTGGATCAGCCCCCGAAGGTCGCGATTGGTGGCGGCGATGATCCGCGCGTTGGGTCGGCGATTGGTCTTCGGGTTGATCGCCGGCTCAGAGCCATCGATCACCCGCAGGAGCCGCGTCTGGGCGTCGAGCGGCATGTCGCCGATCTCGTCGAGGAACAGGGTTCCGCCGTCGGCCTCGACCAGCTTGCCGACCGCCCCGTCGTCCTTGCCGAACAGCTCCGCCTCGACGCGCTCGCGCGGCACGGCGGCGAGGTTGATCACCACGAAGCGGCCGTCGCGGCGGCGGCCCATGTCGTGCAGGGCGCGGGCGACCAGCTCCTTGCCCGTTCCGGATTCTCCGGTGATCAGCACCGTCAGGTCGGCCCCGACCAGGCGGGCGACGGTGCGATAGACCTCCTGCATGGGCGCCGAGCGGCCGATCAGGGGCAGACGGTCGTCGCGGACCGCACGGGCCTGGGCTTTCGCCGCCTCCGGGTCCGCGGGCCTGGCGAGGGCGCGGCGCGCCGCCGAGGTCATGTCGTCGAGGTCGAAGGGCTTGGGCACGTATTCGAAGGCGCCGACCTCGGCGGCGTTCACCGCGGTGATCAGGTTGTTCTGGGCGCTCATCACGATGACCGGCAGCTTCGGCCGCTGCTTTCGGATGCGCGGCAGCACGTTGAACACGTTCTCGTCCGGCATCACCACGTCGGTGACCACCAGGTCCCCCTCCCCGTCCGACACCCACTTCAGCAATGTGGCGGCGTTGCCGGTGGCGCGCACCTGATAGCCCAGCCGTGTGAAGGCCTGGGAGAGCACCAGCCGGATCGAGGCGTCGTCGTCGGCGATCAGGATCTTCTTGGCGGCCGCGGTCATGGCGTCAGAGGTCCTTCTCGGCGGCGATCGGCAGCAGCACCCGGAACGTGGTCCGCCCGGCTTCGGATTCGAAGTCGATGAGGCCGCCGTGGGCCGCCGCGAGCTTGGCGACGAGCGCCAGGCCCAGTCCGGCGCCGCTGGGCTTGGAGGTCACGAACGGCTGGAACAGATGCTCGCGAAGGTGCGCCGGCACGCCCGGCCCGTTGTCCTGGATGCGCACCTCGAGCGGGGCGCCGCGCAGGGACTGGCCGCGCGCGGAGCGGACGCGCACGCCGTGTCGATAAGCGGTGTGGATGGTGATCTCGCCGCGGCCGTCGCCGCGCGCGTGGGCCGCCTCGGCGGCGTTCTTCACCAGGTTCAGGAAGATCTGGATCAGCTGGTCCTCGTCGCCCCAGACCGGCGGCAGGGAGGGATCGTACTGCTCGCGCAGGATCAGGCCGTCGGCGACGCCGTTGGCGGCCAGCGCGCGCACGCGGTCCAGCACCTGATGGATATTGACCGCGGCGAGGGCCGGCAGGACGTCCTCGGAGAAGGCCTCCATCCGGTCGACCAGGCGGGCCACCCGATCGGTCTCGTCGACGATCAGCTGGGCGAGCGGGACGTCTTCGGCCTTGACGCCCGACTTCAGGAGCTGGGCGGCGCCGCGGATGCCGGCGAGCGGGTTCTTGATCTCGTGCGCCAACATGCGGCCGAGCCCCGAGATCGCCGGAAGGCCCGCGGCGTCGGCCACGCCGCGCTCGACCCCGAGACCCGTCCTGACCATCAGCGTCAGCAACACCGAGCCGTCGTCCAGCGGCGCGGCCGCGCCATCGGCTTCGAACGGCGGCAGGCTGAAGAGGCTGATCTCGAGCCCCCGCTCGCGCACCCGCACCCCTTCGGCGCGCGCCCGCTCGAGCAACGCTCCGAGCGCCGAGCCCGGCGGCAGGGCCGCCAGGAAGCGCCCTCGCGCCAGGAGACTCAACCCATGCCCGAACAGGGCTTCGGCCGCCTCGTTCACCGCCACCAGCGCGCCCTCGATGTCGATCACCAGGGACGGATCGGGACTGAGATCGAAGGCGGCGGCCTTGAGCGCCTCGTCGCCGGATGCGCGGACCTGGTCCACGGTTTGCGGGTTCATGCCGCGAGCCGCGGTTCGGAGGCGGTCCACAGCATCGTCAGCGCGCGATCGACCGCATGCGGGTCCTCCAGGCGGCAGAGCTCGGCGCGCGCCGCACGACGCGCCTGGGGGTCCGCCGGCCACGGCGCCTGGTCCACGTAGGCGGCCAGGTGTTTGCGGAAGACGCGCAGGCCCAGCCGGTCGCCGTAGAATCGGAGGCTGTCGGCGAAGTGGTCCAGCGCGACCGCGCGCCGGGTCTCGGGATCGGGGGCCGCGAACGGCTCGCCCGCCAGCTCGGCCTCGAGCTGGGCGGCGATCCAGGGCCGGCCATACACCCCGCGCCCAACCATCACCGCATCGGCGCCGGAGGCCTGCAGCGCGGCCCGGGCGCTCGGGCCGTCGGCGATGTCGCCGTTCACGATCACCGGGATCGAGACGGCTGCTTTCACCTCGCCGACCGCGCGCCAGTCGGCCGAGCCCTTGTAGAACTGGCAGCGCGTCCGGCCGTGGACGGTGACCGCCCTGGCGCCCCGCGCCTGGGCTCGCGCGGCAAGCTCCGGCGCGGACTTCGAGGACTCGTCCCAGCCGAGCCGCATCTTCACCGTCACCGGCAGGTCGACAGCCTCCACGACAGCCGCGATCAGGCGCTCGGCCAGCAGGGGTTCGCGCATCAGGGCCGAGCCGCAGAGCGCGCCGGTCACTTGCTTGGCGGGGCAGCCGAAGTTGAGATCGATCACCTGGGCGCCGGCGGCGGCGGCGAGCTTCGCGCCATCGGTCATCAGCTTCGGATCGCGCCCGACCAACTGGATCACCATCAGCGGCAGGCCCTCGCCGACGGCCGCGCGGCGGACCACGTCGGGCCGGCCCCGGGCGAACTCGGCGCAGGCGACCATCTCGGTGGCGACGTAAGACGCTCCCAGCCGGCTGACGGCGCGACGGAACGGCAGGTCGGAGATGCCGGTCATCGGCGCGATCCAGCATCGCCCGTCGATCGCCACCGGGCCGAGCTTGACCACGTTGCTCATTTTATAGTCACGTTCATCGCCGCCTTTTTAGGCAAGTCGGGCCGCGCCGTAAAGCTGGAACAAGCGCCGCCGGGGCCCTAGAACGAGGCCATGAGCTTCTCGGCGGTGGTGGTCGCCGCGGGCGCGGGCCTGAGGGCCGGCCCCGGCGAGCCGAAGGTCTGGCGCACTTTGGGGGGACGGCCGATCATCCGGTGGTCGGTCGAGGGCCTGCTGTCGGCCGGCGCGCGCGAAGTCGTGGTGGTGGTCGCCCGGGAGCGGCTGGCCCAGGTGGACGAGGCGCTGGCCGGGCTGGAAGGCTGGCGCGCCGTCACGGGCGGCCGCACCCGCGCGGACTCCGTGCAGGCCGGGCTCGCCGCCATCACCGCCGTGCGCACCCAGCCGGTGCTGGTGCACGACGCGGCCCGGCCGTTCGTCGGCCGCGCGCACGTGGACCGGCTGCTCGCCGCGCTCGACATCGCCGACGGGGCGGTGCCCGCCCTGCCCGTGCCGGACACCCTGAAGCGCGGCGAGGGCCTCATCGACGAGACGGTCTCGCGCGAGGGGCTCCACCGCGCGCAGACGCCGCAGGCGTTCCGGTTCGGGCGCCTGAAGGCCGCCTATCGCCGCTGGCCGGCGAACGAGGAGCCCACCGACGATTCCTCGGTCATGGAGCGGGCCGGCGGCCACGTCGCCATGGTGCCGGGCGATCCGGTGCTGATGAAGCTCACCTACCCCGAGGACTTCCTGCTGGCCGAGCAGCTCGCCGGCGCGCGCCGGATCGTGCGCATGGGCCTGGGCATCGACGCCCATCGCTTCGGTCCCGGCGACGTGGTCTGGCTCTGCGGCATCCGCATCGAGCACGAGCTGGGGCTGGTCGGCCATTCCGACGCCGACGCCGGGCTGCACGCGCTCACCGATGCGGTGCTGGGCGCGATCGGCGAAGGTGACATCGGCGAACATTTCCCACCCAGCGATCCGCGCTGGAAGGGAGCCTCCTCGGACCAGTTCCTGCGCCATGCGGTTTCCCTGCTGGCCCGCCATGGCGGCCGCATCCTCAACGCCGACCTGACGCTCGTCTGCGAACGTCCCAAGGTCCGCCCGCACCGTCAGGCCATGCGCGAGCGGATCGCCGACCTTCTGGGCGTGGCCGTCGAGCGGGTGAGCGTCAAGGCGACGACCACCGAGGGCATGGGCTTCACGGGGCGCGAGGAAGGGCTGATGGCCCAGGCCCTGGTGTCGGTGGAGACGCCGCCGTGAGCCCCGCCGAGCCGTTGATCCTGTTCTATGCGCCGGGTGCGAGCTCGATGGCGCCGCACATCGCGCTGCACGAGATCGGAAGCCCCTTCGAAGGGCGGCCCGTCTCCTTCCGCAAGGACGACAACCGCACGCCCGAGTTCCTGGCGCTCAACCCGGAAGGCAAGGTGCCGCTGCTGCTGATCGGCGGGCGCCCACTCACCGAAGTGGCGGCGATCCTGTTCTACCTCGCCCGCCGGCGCCCCGGGGCCGGCCTCTGGCCGGACGACCTCGAAGCCCAGGCCCACGTCGTCTCCTGGATGTCGTTCATCGCCTCCAGCGTCCATCCGGCCCGGCGGCAGGGCCTGGAGCACGCCCGCGAGGTCTATGCGCTCGCCGACGGCCGATTGGGCGGCGGCTGGGCGGCCGGGGCCTACTCCGTGGCCGACATCCACCTGTTCCGGCTGTTCTGGCGGTTCCGCAACTCGCTGCATCCGCCGGCCGGCGAGTTCCCCAACCTGGAGGCGCACTATCAACGGATGATGGCGCGCCCGGCGGTCCGCAAGACCCTCGAGATCGAGGCGGCGGCCGGCTACGAGCTGCCGGCCTGAGCTACGGCAGCCAGGTGATCTTCTCCTGCAGCCGCCGGTACAGCGCGCCCGGCACGTTGGTGTAGTCGTCGGTCCAGGCGCGGGCGAGCAGGGGATCGATCGGCTTCCACCGCTTGTCGGCGC
Source organism: Phenylobacterium sp. (assembly GCF_035475775.1). Classification (GTDB taxonomy): domain Bacteria; phylum Pseudomonadota; class Alphaproteobacteria; order Caulobacterales; family Caulobacteraceae; genus Phenylobacterium. The sequence continues at coordinate 12,772 of NZ_DATIMC010000112.1, forward strand.
GGAAACCCGCCAGCGCGGCGCGCGATTTCGCCAGCACCAGGGCGTCCTCGCCGGACTCCCAGACCGCCCGTCCGCCCGGCGGGACGACATGCTCCTGCAGCAGGGCCGCCGCGCCCGCCACCCTCGCCACCGCCATGGCCGGGGCCTTCAGGTCGAGGTTGCGGTTGGAGAGATGCAGGATCACCACCCCGTCCGGCTTGATGTGCGACAGGTAGCCGCGCACCGCCTCCACGGTGAGCAGATGAGCCGGCACCGCATCGGACGAGAAGGCGTCGATCAGCAGGATGTCGAACACGCCGGGCGGCTGCTTGGCGAGCGTCAGGCGGGCGTCGCCCACGACATAGTCCACCCGGCCCTTGGCGCATTCGGTGGTGTAGCTGAAGTATTTCGGATCGGTGGCGATGCGGATCACCAGGGGATCGATCTCGAAGAAAGTCAGGTGGTCGCCCGGGCGGACGTAGGCCGCCACCGAACCCGTCCCCAGGCCCACCGCGCCGATCCGCAGGTTCGGCTTGGCCGCCGCCTTCACGAACACCTGACCGATCGGGGTCGAGGGCGTGTAGTAGACCAGCGGCCGGCAGCGGAACTTCGGGTTCACCGCCTGCGCCCCGTGCAGGGTGCTGCCGTGCGCCAGCATCCTCACCTCGCCGCCGAGCGCCGCGGCGGGGGCGACGGACTCGCGCAGCACGCCGAAGAAGCTCCGCCAGCTGTGCTGCGTGTCGACGCGGTCGGCGGCGGCCTGCGCGCCGATCGAGAGCACCGCGATCACCGCGCAGAACAGCAACGCGCGGTCGCGGATCAGGAAGGCCGAGATCGCGGCCGCCCCGAGCGCCGTGCGGGCGCCCGCGACCAGCAGGTCGAGCTCGCTGACCGAGCCGATCACGTGCCGGCCCGAGAGGTGCGGCGCGGCGACGCCCACCAGCACCGGGGCGGCCACGCCCGCAATGACGCCCAGCACCAGGAGCAGCCAGTCCCCGGTCCGCAGATCCCCCTGTCGCGACGGCCGCGCCAGGCACGCGAGCGTCAGCACAAGCGGATATTCCCAGACGTTGTCGAAGATCACCGGGGCGAGGAAGGCGTTGAAGCCGCCGCCCACCACGCCGCCGATCGACAGCCACAGATAGAACTCGGTCAGCCGCGCCGCGGGCGGCCGGCGCGCGACCAGCGCCTGGTGGCAGACGAGCGCCGTGAAGAAAAAGGCGGCCAGGTGGACGCTCAGCTGCAGCAGGAAGCCGCTCGCCTTGAAGGGCAACAGGGCGGCGCAGCCCGCCACCGCGGCGGCCTGGAACATCAGCGCGAGCCCGCGCGGGATCGCCGGGCGGGCCTGAAAGGCGATGATGAAGGTGATCAGGTACAGCGCGAGCGGCGCGACCCACAGGAAGGGCGCCGAGGCGACGTCGGTCGTCAGATGAGTGGTGACGCCCAGCATCAGGCTGGACGGGATGGCGGCGAGCGCGAGCCAGGTCAGCCGTTCGCGCCAGGTCACTGCGGCGGCGGGCGCCTCGCCGGCCGGCGCTTCGGGCGCGAGCGCGGGTGCGCGGGCGCAGACGATGGCGAGCGTCGCCAGGAGCAGGGCGAACGCCACGTAGCCCGCGCTCCAGCCCAGCGTCTGGCCGCGCACGGTGAACACCGGCTCGACCACGATCGGATAGGCCAGGAGCGCGATGAGGCTGCCCAGGTTGCTGGCGGCGTAGAGCACGTAGGGCTCCTTCCCCGCCTCGGCCCTGACGATCCGGGCGTGCCAGGCCTGGGCCAGCGGGGCCGTGGCCGAAAGGATGGCGAAGGGCGGCCCGATGGAGGCGGCGAGCACGCCCAACAGCCACAGCGCCGGATGCGTCCACGACGGCGGCCCGAACAGCTCGTGCACCCTGAGCGGCAGCACGAGGGCGGCGGCGGCGACCAGCGCGAGGTGGATCGCCGCCTGCGTCCGCACGCTCCGAACCTTCTGCAGCAGGTGGGCGTAGGCGTAGCCCGCGAGCAGCGCCGCCTGAAAGAAGGCCAGGCTCGTGTTCCAGACCGAGGGGCTGCCGCCGAGCAGGGGCAGCACCAGCTTGGCCAACATCGGCTCGACCATGAACACCAGCGCGGCGCTGGCGAACACCGTCACCGCGAACAGCGCCGGCGGGGCGCGCAGGGCGCGGGTCTCGATCGCGAGCGTGGTCATGGGCGCGAATCGCCTTGATGCAGGAGCGGGAGCGATGTTCTGGTCTCGCCGAGCCCGAGCTTATGAGCCGTTAAGAGGTCGCCCCGCCATGTTCTCGCTGGAGATCGTCACCCTGGCCCGCCTTTTGGTGGACGAGGCGCGGGAGCGCTCCTTGCGCATCGTCACCGCCGAGAGCTGCACGGGCGGGCTGGTGGCCGGCGCCATCTGCCAGGTGTCGGGCGCCTCGGACGTCTTCGAGCGCGGGTTCATCACCTACTCAAACCGCGCCAAGCAGGAACTGCTGGGCGTCCCCGGCGACCTGATCGCCGACCTGGGCGCGGTCTCCGAGCCGGTGGCGCGGATGATGGCGGAAGGCGCTCTGGAGAATTCCAACGCCCACGTCGCGGTGGCCGTCACCGGCGTGGCGGGCCCGGGCGGCGGCACGCCCATGAAGCCGGTCGGCACCGTCCATATCGCCACCGCCCGGGCCAATCAGGCGCTGATGCATCGCGAGGAGTTCTTCGAGGAGGAGACCCGCGAAGCCATCCAGCTCGCCGCGGTCCAGTCGGCCCTGCAGGCGCTCAGGGAACGGGTGACGTAATCGCGGCTCACATCCCGGTCCTCGCAAAGCGAGAGACCGGGACCCACGCTGAACCTCAAGGGGATGGGGCCGCCCCCGCTTGGGCCCCCGCTTGCGCGGGGGTGAGCGGTTGATGTTGAGTCCCATACAGCACCTTCGCGCGCACCTCGAAGCAGCCCATCAGCTTGTCGACGGCATGGGCGAAGTTGGCGGTGAGCACGGCCCCGAGCAGCCGCGACTTGAACTCGAAATCGATGTCGAATTCCACGCGGGTGCAGCCGTGCCCGGCCTCCAGGAACCGCCAGCGGTTCTCGAGCTTCCGGAACGGGCCGGAAAGCAGGGTGACGTCGATCTGCCGGTTGACCGCATCGCGCCGGACGCGGGTGGCGAACCGCTCCTTCAGGAAGGCGAACCCGACCGCGGCCTCGGCGTCCAGGCTGTCGACGCCTTCGCTCAGATGGCGCGGGTTCCAGGTCCGCATGGCGCCGATCCAGGGGACGAACTCCGGATAGGCCGCCACATCGCCCACCAGCTGGAACAGCTGGTCGGGGCTGAAGGGCAGGAGCTTGGAGACGTGGTGGCGCACGGGCGCTACGCGACAGCGCTCTTGGCGATGCGCGCCGCCCGCAGGCGCTCGAAGTCCTCGCCGGCGTGGTGCGACGAGCGGGTGAGCGGGCTGGCCGCCGCCATGAGAAATCCCTTGGCCCTGGCGATCTCGGCCAAGGCCGCGAACTCGTCGGGATGGACGAAGCGGTCGATCGGCGCGTGCTTGCGGCTCGGCTGCAGGTACTGGCCGATGGTGATGAAGTCGACGCCGGCTGAGCGCATGTCGTCCATCACCTGCATGACCTCCTCCTTGCTTTCACCCAGACCCACCATAACGCCCGACTTGGTGAACTGGCTCGGATCGCGCTCCTTCACCCGCTCGAGCAGCCGAAGCGAGTGGTAGTAGCGGGCGCCCGGCCGGATGGAGAGGTAGAGCCGCGGCACGGTCTCCAGATTGTGGTTGAAGACGTCGGGCCGGGCCTCGATCACGCGCTCCACGGCGGAGACCGGCTTGCGGGCGAAGTCCGGAGTCAGGATCTCGATGGTCGTCTCGGGCGCGGCGGCGCGGATCTCGCGGATGACGGCGACGAACTGCCCTGCCCCGCCATCCGCCAGGTCGTCGCGGTCCACCGAGGTCACGACGACGTGCTTCAACCCCATCTTGGCGACCGCGTCGGCCACGCGGGCCGGCTCGTCCGCGTCGACCGGCTCGGGCCTGCCGGTCGCGACGTTGCAGAAGGCGCAGGCGCGCGTGCAAACCTGCCCCAGGATCATGAAGGTGGCGTGGCTCTTGTCCCAGCACTCGCCGATGTTCGGGCAGGCCGCCTCCTCGCACACAGTCACCAGCCGGTGCTCCTTGACGATCGCCCGGGTGGCGGCGTAGCCCGGCGAGCCCGGCGCGCGGACCCGAAGCCATTCGGGCTTGCGCAGCAGCGGCGTGTCGGGCCGGTTCTGCTTCTCGGGGTGCCTCGGGCGCGGTTCGCCCAGCCTGTCGATGACCACGGCCATGGTCCCTAGATCGGCGGTCGCGCGCGCCGGATCAACCCGCCAAATGTCTGCGGAGCCCTCGGGCGATCACGGCCCGTAACCGATCTTTTCAAGGCCGTGGCGCGCAGATAGGCTCGCGCGCCGGAAAAAACGGGCCGCCACGGTCCGGGAGAGACGCTCGTGCCGCCGACGTTCGAAGCCCGCCAGGCGCAGACGACCCTCTTCGAGGCGCTCGTGGCGGCGGCCCGCAAGTACGGGCCGAAGAAGCCGATCCTCGAGGACCAGGAGCGCAAGCCCCTCACCTATACCGACCTGATCCGCGCCAGCTTTGCGCTCGGCCGCAAGATCGCGGCCTTCACCCGGCCGGGCGAGCGGGTCGGTGTCATGCTGCCCTCCAGCGCGGCGGGCGTGGTCACCTTCTTCGCCCTGCATGCGATCGGCCGCACGCCGACCATGCTCAACTTCACCGCCGGGATCCGCAACCTGCGCGCGGCCTGCGAGCTGGCCGGCGTGACGCGCGTGCTCACCGCCCACCGCTTCGTCGAGCAAGGCAAGCTGCACGACCTCATCGATGCGCTCGAGACCATGACCACGGTCACCTACCTCGAGGAGGTCCGCGAGAGCGTGGGCCTGGCGGACAAGCTCTACGCGGCGGCCGCCGGGGCGCTGCCGGGCCGGTTCGCGGCGAAGACCAGGCCCTCCGACGCCGGCGTGATTCTGTTCACTTCCGGCAGCTTCGGCGCGCCGCGCGGGGTGATGCTCACGCAGGCCAACCTGATCGCCAACGTGCGCCAGGTGGGGGCGCACATCGCGCTCGACCCGAACTGGGTGATGTTCAACCCTTTGCCGATCTTCCACTGCTTCGGACTGACCGGCGGCGTGCTGCTGCCTCTGCTCTGCGGCATGAAGGCCTTCGAGTACCCCTCGCCGCTGCACATCAAGCAGATCCCGGCCCTTGTGAAGGACGCCAAGGCCTCGATCCTTTTGGCCACGGACACCTTCGTGAACCAGTACGCCCGCGCCGCCGAGCCGGGCGAGCTGTCGGGGCTGGAATTCGTGGTCTGCGGCGCCGAGCGGGTCCGCGACGAGACCCACAACCTGATCGCCGAGCGGTTCGGGCCCGTCCCGCTGCTGGAAGGCTATGGCGCGACGGAGGCGGCCCCGGTGATCGCGGTCAACAAGCCGGGAGACAACCGCCGCGGCACGGTCGGGGGCCTCGTCCCGGGCATGGAGATCCGGCTGGAGCCGGTGGACGGCATCCCGGGGGGCGGACGGCTCTACGTCCGCGGCCCCAACATCATGGCGGGTTATCTCGCGCCCGGCGGCGGCCTCGAGCCGCCGGTCGACGGCTGGCACGACACCGGCGACGTGGTCTCGATCAGCCCCGACAACTGGCTGAAGATCCAGGGCCGGGTGAAGCGCTTCGCCAAGGTCGGCGGCGAGATGGTCTCGCTGGCCGCCGCCGAGGACCTCGCCGCGGGCGTCTGGCCCGACTGCCGCCACGCGGTGGTCGCGGTGGCGGACGCCAAGAAGGGCGAGCGGCTGGTGCTGGTCACCGATCGCCGCGACGCCGATCCGGCGCCGCTGGTGGCGCACGCGCAGGCGCTCGGCGCCCCGGAGATCGCTGTGCCGCGCAAGATCATCCGGGTGCCCGAGATCCCGGTGCTCGGCACCGGCAAGACCGACTACGTCGCCCTGCAGCGGATCGTCGACGCCGACCTGAGGGCGAGCCGCGCCGCCTGAGGGCGCCAGTAAGCGTATCCGCTTTTCCCGCCACAGGAGCTGCCGATGCCGAACCTCGACGCCTGGTCGCCGCGCGTGCTTTCGATCCTGCGCATCATCACCGGCCTGCTGTTCATCGAGCACGGCCTGATGAAGCTGTTCCACTTTCCGGCGCCGCAGCCGGGCGCGCCCGATCCCCTTCCCGCGCTGCTCATGGTCGCGGCCGTCGTCGAGCTGGTCGGCGGCGGGCTCGTGACGCTGGGCCTGTTCACGCGGGTGGCGGCCTTCTTCTGCTCGGGCGAGATGGCCGTCGCCTATTTCATGGCGCATGCGCCGCGCGGCTTCTATCCGGCGCTCAACATGGGCGAGGCCGCCGTGCTCTACTGCTTCGTCTTCCTCTATCTGGTGTTCGCGGGCGGCGGTCCGTGGAGCCTGGAGGCGGCCTTCCGCCGCCGGACATAGCTTTCAGCCCGGGCCGGTCTCCACTTTCGGGGGCGGCAGGGCGTCGATGAGCTGATCGCCGCCCAACGACTGGTAGAGATTGACCAGGTTGGTGGCCCGCACCAGGCGGGTGGTGGCCAGGCTGCGGCGCGCCGCGTACAGCGTGCGCTCGGCGTCGAGGGTGATCAGGTAGGGATCGATCCCCTCCCGATAGCGCGCCTCCAACAGCCGGTAGCTTTCGGCCGCGGCGGTCTCCAGGTCGGTCTGGGCCGACATCTGCTCGGTGATCGTCCCGCGCCGGGCGAGCGCGTCGGCCACTTCCCGGAACGCTCGCTGGATCGCCTGCTGGTATTGCGCCACCGCGAGGTTCCGCTGCCCCTTGGCGAGCGCCAGGTTGCCCACGTTGGCGCCGCCCGCGAACAGCGGCAGCGCCGCCGCGCCGCTCACCTGCCAGGTGGCGTTGCGCCCGGCGAACAGGCTGGCGAGTTGCGGGCTCGCCGCGCCGGCCAGGGCGGTCAGGCTGATGGTCGGGAAGAACGCCGCGCGCGCCGCCCCGATCTGCGCGTTGGCGGCCCTCAGCCCATACTCCGCCTCCACCACGTCCGGTCGCCGCAGCAGGATCCGGGAGTCGAGCCCGGCGGGCGCTTCGGCCAGCAGGCTGTCGACGCTCTCGATCGAGGCCGGCAGATCGGCGTCGGGCGCCGGTGCGCCCACCAGCAGCTCCAGCGCATTGCGGTCCTGTGCGACCTGGGTGGTGAGCGCGGCGACATCCGAACGCGCCTGGTCGAGCAGGGTCAGCGCCTGGGTCAGGTCGGTGCGGGGCGAGACGCCGCCGGTCAGCTTGGCGCGGGTGAGATCGACGGTGCGCTGGGCGCTCGCCACCGTGTCGTTGGCGATGCTGAGCAGGCTGCGGTCGGCGGCCAGGGTGAGGTACGCGCCGGCCACCTCGCCCACCAGGGTGAGCCGCGCGGCGCGGGCCCCCGCCTCGCTCGCGAAATAGCGGTCCTGGGCGGCGTGGCTCAGGCTCCGCAGCCGCCCGAACAGGTCGAGCTCGAAGCCCGAGAATCCCACGTCGGCGGCGTAGTCGCGGGAAATCTCGCCACGCGAGTTCGCTGCGCCGCCAAGGCCGCTGGCGCCGCCGCCCGTCGTCGCCCGACCCTTGCTCTCTGCGGCCGCGGCGGTGGCGTCAATGTGCGGCAAGAGCTCCGCGCGCTGCACCACGTACTGGCTGTGGGCGATCTGCACGTTGGCCATGGCGACGCGCAGGTCCTGGGCGTTGGCCAGGGCGCGCGCGATGACCGCCTGCAGGTGCGGGTCCTTGAAGACGTCGCGGTAGCTCAGCGACGGCAGCGGCGCGGCGGTCGGCGTCGGATAGGCCGGCCCGGTCGGCCAGCTGGACGGAATGGCGGGAGACGGACGGACGTAGTGCGGCTCGAGCGTGCAGCCGGCCAGTCCGGCCGCGACCACGAGCACGGTGAGCGGCCGCATCACGCCGGCGCGCCTTCCTCGCCCGCCGCCGGCTCCGGCGCCGCGCCGCGTCGCCGCTGGAAGATCCGCCGCACCAGCACGAAGAACATCGGCACGAACAGGATCGACAGCAGGGTGGCGCTGAGCATGCCGCCGATCACCGCCGTGCCGATGGCGACGCGGCTCTTGGCGCCCGCGCCCGAGGCGATCGCCAGCGGGAACACCCCGCTCATGAACGACAGGCTGGTCATGATGATCGGCCTGAGCCTGAGGCGCGCGCCCTCCAGCGCCGCATCGACCCAGCTGCTGCCCCGCTTGTGGGCCGCCTCGGCGAACTCGACGATCAGGATGGCGTTCTTGGCCGACAGGCCCATGGTGGTGAGCAGCCCCACCTGGAAGTAGACGTCGTTGGAGAGCCCGCGCAGCCAGACCGCCAGCGCCGCCCCCAACAGTCCCAGCGGCACCACGAGCAGGACCGAAAAGGGCACCGTCCAGCTCTCGTAGAGCGCCGCCAGGCAGAGGAAGATCACCACCAGCGAGATGCCGTAGAGCAGCGGCGCCTGTCCGCCCGACAGCCGCTCCTGGTAGGAGATGCCGCTCCATTCGGCCGTGAGGCCCGGGAACTTCGCGACGATATTGCTGATGTGCTGCATCGCCTCGCCGGTGCTCTTGCCGGGCGCGGCGTCGCCCTGCACCTCGAACGAGGGCTGGCCGTTGAAGCGCGACAGCGTGGTCGGCGCCTGGCTCCAGCTCACCTGGGCGAAGGAGGAGAACGGCGCCATCTCGCCGGACGAGCCGCGGACGAACCAGTCGCCGAGGTCCTCGGGACGGCTGCGGTAGGGCGCGTCACCTTGCACGAACACCCGCTTCACACGGCCGCGGTCGATGAAGTCGCCCACGTAGCTGCCGCCCCAGGCCGTGGTGAGCGTGGCGTCGACGTCGGCCTGTGAAAGCCCCAGCGCCCCCGCCTTGGCGGAATCGACGCTCACCTTGAGGGTCGGATTGTCCTTCAGGGCGTTCTCACGCACCCCGTTCAGCACCGGATCCTGCCGCGCCTGTTGCAGGACCTCGTCGAGCCGCGCCTTGAACGCGTCGCGGGGCAGGCCGCCGGTGTTCTCCAGCTCCATGGTGAAGCCGCTCGCCTGCCCCAGACCGCGCACCGCGGGCGGATTGAGCACGAAGAACTGCGCGTCGCGCATGTTGCCGAGCTGGCGCATCGCGCGCTGGGCGATCGCCTCGGCGGAGTTCTGCGAGCCCTTCCGCTCGTCCCACGGGGCGAGGTTGATGAATCCCCGCCCGGCGTTCTGGCCGGAGCCCGCCTGATTGCCGCCGAGCACGGTGAACAGTCCGGAGATGTTCTTCCGCTCGCGGGTCAGGAAATAGTGCTCGATCTGCTTGCCGACCTCCAGCGTCCGCGCCTGGGTCGCGCCGGGCGGCAGGGTGAACTGCAGCTGCAGCGCCCCCTGATCCTCCACCGGCAGGAAGCTGGTCGGCAGACGAATGAACAGCACGCCCAGCGCGATGCACGCCACCGCATAGACGATCAGCGCCGGGCGGACGTTGCGGACCACCCTGGCGACGAAATCGCGGTAGCGATCCGCCATCCGGAAGAAGCGCGCGTTGAACCAGTCGCCGAATTGCGCGAGATGCCGGTCCAGCCAGTTGCCGTGCGCCTCCTCGCTCGGCCGGCGCAGCAGGTTCGCCGCGATCGCCGGCGAGAGCACCAGGGCCACCAGCACCGACAGCGACATGGCCGAAACGATCGTCACCGAGAATTGCCGGTAGATCACGCCCACCGAGCCGCCGAAGAAGGCCATCGGCAAGAACACGGCCGTGAGCACCAGGGCGATGGCGATCAGCGCCGTCTGCACCTGGTCCATGGATTTTATCGTGGCTTCCCGGGGCGTCAGCTCCGGTTCTTCGTGCATGATCCGCTCGACATTCTCCACGACCACGATCGCATCGTCGACGAGCAGGCCGATCGCCAGCACCATGGCGAACAGGGTGAGCACGTTGATGCTGTAGCCGGCCACCGCCAGCACGCCGAAGGTGCCCAACAGCACCACCGGCACGGCGACGGCCGGGATCAGCACCGCCCGCCAGTTCTGCAGGAAGATGAACATGACGAACACGACGAGGATCACGGCCTCGAACAGCGTCTGCACCACCTCCCGGACGGAGAGCTTGATGAAATTGGTCGCATCGTTCGGGAACGCCAGCCGGTAGCCGGGCGGGAAGTCCTTGGCGCGCTCCTGCACCGCCGCACGGACCAGGGCCGCGGTCTTCAGAGCATCGGCGCCTGGCGCCAGTTGCACCGCGATGCCGGCGCCTGGGTGTCCGTTCAGCCGGCTCAGCGCCGAATAGCTTTCACTGCCCAGCTCGACCCGCGCCACATCCTTCAAGAGGACCTTCGAGCCGTCCGTCTGCGTCTTGACGATGATGTCGCTGAACTGTTCGGGGGTGCTGAGGCGCGAGCGGGCGGTGACCGTGGCGTTCAGCATCTGCGTCGAGGGCGACGGCTGCCCCCCGATCTCGCCCGCCGCCACCTGGGCGTTCTGCGCCTTGATCGCGCTGATGACGTCGCTCGGCATGAGCTTGAACGACATCAGCTTGAACGGATCCAGCCAGATCCGCATCGCGTACTGCGCGCCGAAGACGTTGAAGTCGCCGACTCCGGGGATGCGCCCGATCGTCTCCTGCATGTTGGAGACCAGGTAGTCGGAGATATCGGCGCTGGTGGAGCGATCGCTCTCGTCATAGACGGCGATCACCATCAGGAAGTCAGGGTTCGACTTGGTGACCGTGATCCCCTGCTGCTGAACCTCCTGCGGCAGCCTGGGCAGGGCCTGCTGGATCTTGTTCTGCACCTGCACCTGGGCGATGTCGGGATTGGTCCCCTTCTGGAAGGTGACGGTGATCCCGACCTGGCCGGCCGAGTTGGACGTGGTCTGGAAGTAGATCATCCCGTCCAGGCCGGTGAGTTGCTGCTCGAGGACCTGGGAGACGCTGTTCTCCAGCACCTGGGCCGAGGCGCCCGGGTAGGTCGCGCGGATGTTCACCTGCGGCGGGGCGATGTCGGGGTACTGCTCGACCGAGAGCGAGCGGACGCCGAACGCGCCGGCCAGCATGATGACGATGGCGATGACCCAGGCGAAGACCGGGCGGTCGATGAACAGGCGCGAAATCATCGCATCTACCCTGCCCCGCCGTAGCCCGAGCCCGGGCGCGCCGCCGGGCGCGCGGGCGCCGATCCGGCCGGCACCGGCCGGATGGGCTGGTTGGGCCGCACCTTGTCGAGGCCCTCGGTGATCACCTTGTCTCCGGGTGAGAGCCCCGCGGTGACCAGCCATTTGTCGCCGATCGTGCGGTCGGCCGTGATGGTGCGAAGCTGGGCGCGATTGCCAGGTCCGACGACGTAGACCGTGGCGTTGCCGCGGGGGTCTCGAGAGACCGCCTGTTGCGGCGCGAGGATGGCGTTGGGCGCGACCACCTGTGCAAGCCTGGCGCGGACGAACATGCCGGGCAGCAGCAGTCCCTGCGGATTGGGAACACGGACGCGCAGGGTCACCGACCCGGTGTTGGGGTCGACGATGGCCTCGGCGAACTCCAGCTTGCCCCTTTCGGCATAGACGCTGCCGTCATCGAGGATCAGCTGCACGTCGGCCTCGCGCGGCGTGACGCCGCCGCTGGAGAGCTCCCGCCGAAGCGCCAGGAGATCGGCGGCCGACTGCTGGATGTCGACATACATCGGATCCAGCCGCTCGATGGTGGTGAGCGGGGTGGCCTGGCCGTTGGTGACCAGAGCGCCCGTGGTCACCATGGAGCGCCCGACGCGGCCGCCGATCGGCGCGGGCACGCGGGTGAACCGCAGGTTGATCCGGGCTGTCTGCAGGTTGGCGCGGTTCTGGGCGATCTGGGCGGCGGCCTGCTTCGCGGCTGCGGCCGCGTCGGTGTAGTCCTGCTTGCTGACCGCCTCGATGTCGGCGAGCGGCTTGAAGCGCGCCGCCTTGGCCTGGGCCGCAGCGTAGGCCGCCTGCGCATTGGCGAGGTTGGCCGACGCCTGGGCGGCCGCGGCCTGATAGAGGCTCGGGTCGATCTCGTAGAGCGTCTGCCCCGGATGCACGACCGAGCCTTCGACGAAGTGTCGGGCCTTGATGATCCCCGAGACCTGCGGGCGGACCTCGGAACTCTCGAAGGCGGTGGTGCGGCCCGCCAGTTCGATCTCCAACGGCACGGCCTGGGCCGTCACCACGACGTAGCCCGCCTCCGGTGGGGGCGGGGTCCGGGTCTCGTGCTTCGCCCCGCACGCGGTGAGGGTCAGCGAGAGCACCAGCGCAAGCAGAAGTCGTGGCTCGTTCAGCATACCGATAGACGGACAGGTTGCGGAGGCACACCCGTTAGGGGTTCTGAGGCGAAGGCGCCAGTCCCCGCGCTCATGGACCGCTCGATCACCCTCAAACGCGTCGCGAGAATGTCTGAATGTTGCGGTCACGCAAGGCTTTGCGACCGGCGTGAAACCTACCCGCGTTCGCCATCAGATGTGCAGCACGCGTCCGTAGGCGTCCAGCGCAGCCTCGTGCATCGCCTCGCTCATCGTCGGATGCGGGAACACCGTCGCCTGCAGCTCCGCCTCGGTCGCCTCCAGCGTCATCGCCAGAGCGAAACCCTGGATCATCTCGGTGACCTCGGCGCCGATCATGTGCGCCCCGATCAGGGCGCCGGTTCCGGCGTCGAAGACGGTCTTGACGAAGCCGTCGGTCTCGCCGGCGGCGATCGCCTTGCCGTTCGCCCGGAACGGGAAGCGGCCGACCTTGACCTCGATCCCCTTCGCCTTCGCCTGGGCCTCGGTCAGCCCGACCGAGGCCACCTGCGGGTTCGAGTAGGTGCAGCCCGGGATCGGCGCGTGCAGGCCTGTCGGCTTCAGTCCGGCGATGTGCTCGATGCAGTGGACGCCATCGTGGCTCGCCTTGTGGGCCAGCCACGGCGGGCCCGTCACGTCGCCGATCGCGTAGAGGCCCGCGACTCCGGTCGCGCCGGTCTCGTCGGTGACCACGTGGGTGCGCTCTATCTTCACGCCGAGCGCTTCCAGGCCGAGGGCCTCGACGTTGCCGACGATGCCGACGGCCACGATCGCCACCTCGCCCTGCAGGGTCTCGGCCTTGCCGCCCGCCTCGATCTCCACCGCCACGCCGGCCTTGGATCTCGTCAATTTCTTCACATTGGCCGGCACGCGGAACCTGATCCCGCGCCGCTCGAAGGCCTTGTGCGCCGCGGCCGAGACCTCCTCGTCCTCCACTGGCAGGATCCGCGGCAGCATCTCGATCACCGTAACTTCGGACCCGAGCGCGCGGAAAAAGCTCGCGAACTCGATGCCGATGGCGCCAGAGCCGACGACGATCAGGGCCTTCGGCGCCGACTTGGGGACCAGCGCCTCGCGGTAGGTCCAGACCCGCTCGCCGTCCGGCTCCAGGCCGATTTCCGGGAAGGTCCTGGCCCGCGCCCCGGTCGCCAGGATCACGTGCCTGGCCTGCACGGCGCGCTCGCCGCCCGCTTTCAGCGCCACGACGACCTTTGGAGCAGGCGCTCCCTTCTCCAGCCGCGCGGTCCCCTCGATCACTTCGATCCTGTGCTTCTTCATGAGGAAGCCGACGCCGGCGTTCAGCTGGCCGGCGACCTTTCGCGACCGGGCGATCACCTTGCCGAAATCATAGGCGCGGTTCTCGGCGGAGAGCCCGAAGTCGCCGAGGTGGCCGAGCTGCTCATAGACGTCGCCCGAGCGCAGCAGCGCCTTGGTCGGGATGCAGCCCCAGTTCAGGCATACGCCGCCCAGCGCCTCGCGCTCGACGATCGCCGTCTTGAACCCCAGCTGGGCCGAGCGGATCGCGGTGACATAGCCGCCGGGCCCGGAGCCGATCACGATCACGTCGAAGTCCTCGGCCATGCCCTCCTCCGAGGTCTCAGACGATCATGGTGATCGGGTCTTCGATCAGCCGCCTGAAGGCGGCCAGGAACCGCGCGCCGGTCGCCCCGTCCACCACCCGGTGATCGCAGGTCAGGGTCACGCTCATGACTGTAGCCACCGCCAGCTGGTCGCCGCGCGCCACCGGCCGCTTCTCGCCCACCCCGACGCTCATGATCGCGCCCTGCGGCTCGTTGATGATCGAGGAGAAGGAGGTCACCCCGAACATGCCCAGGTTGGAGACCGAGAAGGTGCCGCCCAGGTACTCCTCCGGCTTCAGCTTGCGGTTCCGCGCCCGCTCGGCGAGGTCCTTCGACTCCCTGGCGATCTCGGCCAGGCCCTTGCCCTCCGCCTCGCGGATGATCGGGGTGATCAGCCCGTGCGGCACCGCCACGGCCATGGCGACGTCGGCGTGGTGGTGCATGGCGATGCCCTCGGGCGTGTAGGACGCGTTGGCCTCGGGCACGCGCTTCAGCGCGACGGCCGCAGCCTTGATCACCATGTCGTTGACGCTGACCTTGACGCCTTCCGGCTCCAGCAGCGCGTTGATCTTCGCCCGCGCGGCCAGCAGGGCATCGATCTCCAGGTCGATGGTCAGCGGGAAATGCGGCACGTCGCGGAAGCTGTCGGTCATCCGCCGCGCGACCGTCTTGCGCATGCCGTCCAGCGGGATCAGGTCGTAGCTGCCGGGCGCGATGCCCTGCTGCTCCAGGCTCAGGACCTGCCGTGGGCCGGGCGCGGAAATGGGCGCCGGCTGCGGCTGGGCGCCGGGAGCCCTGGCCGGCGGAGCCTTGGTCGCAGCCGGCTGCGCGCCCTCGACATCGGCCTTGACGATCCGCCCGTGCGGACCCGAGCCGCGGATAGACGAGAGATCGATCCCCTTCTGCTCGGCGATCCGCCGCGCCAGCGGCGAGGCGAAGATCCGCTCCCCGTTCCGCTGCGCTTCCCCCGCCTGCGCGGGAGGAGTCGGCGCAGTCGAGGGTGGGGGCGCCGGGACGGCGCGCTGCGCGGGCTGCGCCCCCTCCACCGCTTCGCGGTCCCCCTCCCCCGTCGTCTTCGCGACGGTGGACGGACTGGGCTTCGGCGGCGGCGCGGCCGTTTCTCCTTCGCCGCTCAGCTTGGCGATGGGCGTGTTGACCTTCACCCCTTCCGCGCCCTCCGGGACGAGCAGGTCCTCGACGGTGCCCTCGTCGACCGCCTCGACCTCCATCGTCGCCTTGTCGGTCTCGATCTCGGCGATCACGTCGCCCGACTTCACCTG
>NZ_DATIMC010000113.1:0-19287 GCF_035475775.1 Phenylobacterium sp.
CGTCCTTACCCGGGGTGTCAGCCATCCCAAACCCTTGCGCCGGACGCCCGCTGCGGCGCCGCGTTTCTGCACCGCAGTATCGCGGATGCGAGGCGATTAGCAATTGCGGCTGCGAATTTGCGCGATGCGGGGTTGCGGAACCGCCGCCGCCCCGAAATAGAAGACGAGGGGCGGGCCGCGCCCCCATGGGAGCCGCCATGAGCGACATCGTCATCGTCTCCGCCGCCCGCACCCCGGTGGGCTCCTTCAACGGCGCCCTGGCGGGCGTGCCGGCGCACGAGCTCGGCCGGGTGGCCATCCAGGCCGCCGTGGAGCGCGCCGGGGTGGCGGCCTCGGACGTCGACGAGGTGGTGCTCGGCCAGGTGCTGCAGGCCGGCGCCGGCCAGGGCCCGGCCCGTCAGGCGGCGGTCAACGCCGGGATTCCGGTGGAAAGCCCCGCCTGGAGCCTGAACCAGCTCTGCGGCTCGGGCCTGCGCGCGGTGGCGCTGGCGGCGCAGCAGATCCAGGACGGCTCCGCGAAGATCGTGGTGGCGGGCGGGCAGGAGAGCATGAGCCAGTCGCCGCACGCGGCGAACCTGCGCAACGGCCAGAAGATGGGCGAGCTCGGCCTCGTCGACACCATGCTGAAGGACGGCCTGTGGGACGCCTTTCACGGCTACCACATGGGCCAGACGGCGGAGAACATCGCCGCCCGCTGGCAGATCACCCGCGAGGATCAGGACCGCTTCGCCGTCGCCTCGCAGAATCGCGCCGAGGTCGCCCAGAAGGCCGGCAAGTTCGCCGAAGAGATCGCGCCCGTCACCGTCAAGGGCCGCAAGGGCGACACGGTCGTCGACCAGGACGAATATATCCGCCATGGCGTGACGCTGGAGAGCATCGCCGCGCTCAAGCCCGCCTTCGCCAAGGACGGCTCGGTCACCGCCGCCAACGCCTCGGGGATCAACGACGGGGCGGCCGCGCTGGTGCTGATGAGCGCCGCCGAGGCCGCGCGCCGCGGCTTGCGGCCGCTGGCCCGGATCGCATCGTGGGCGCACGCGGGCGTGGATCCGGAGATCATGGGAACCGGCCCGATCCCCGCCAGCCGCAAGGCGCTGGAGAAGGCGGGCTGGAGCGTCTCCGACCTCGATCTCGTGGAATCCAACGAGGCGTTCGCCGCCCAGTCGATCTGCGTCGTCCGCGACCTCGGGCTCGATCCGGAGACGGTCAACGTCAACGGTGGGGCGATCGCCATCGGCCATCCCATCGGCGCCTCCGGCGCGCGCATCCTGACCACCCTGCTGCACGAGATGAAGCGATCGGGGGCGGGCAAGGGCCTGGCGACGCTGTGCGTCGGCGGCGGCATGGGCGTGGCGATGTGCGTCGAGCAGGTTTGAGCGCGGCCGCCGGATCCGCCGCCGGACCTTTGATGCGGGAGGCGCAGGGATGGCCAGGGTGGCGTTGGTCACGGGCGGGACGCGCGGCATCGGCCGGGCCATCGTCGAGCGGCTGAAGGCCGACGGGATGCAGGTCGCCGCCGGCTATTCCGGCAACGAGGCGGCCGCCGAAGCCTGCGCCCGCGAGCTGGGCGTCATGGTGGTCAAGGGCAACGTCGGCGTCTTCGCGGATTGCCAGCGCGCGGCCGAAGCGGTCGAGCGCGAGCTCGGTCCGATCGAGGTGCTGGTCAACAACGCCGGCATCACCCGCGACGGCGTGTTCCACAAGATGACCCCGGAGCAGTGGAGCGAGGTCATCCGCGTGAACATGGATTCGCTGTTCAACATGACCCGGCAGGTGATCGAGGGGATGCGCGAGCGCGGCTGGGGCCGGATCGTCAACATCTCGTCGATCAACGGCCAGAAGGGCCAGATGGGGCAGACCAACTACTCGGCGGCCAAGGCCGGGATGATCGGCTTCACCAAGGCCCTGGCGCTGGAGAACGCGCGCCGCGGCGTCACCGTCAACTGCATCGCGCCCGGCTATATCGACACCGAGATGGTGCAGGCCGTGCCCGAGAAGGTCCTCGAAGCGATCGTCGCGCAGATCCCCGTCGGGCGCCTGGGGCGTGGCGACGAGATCGCCGACATGGCGGCGTTCCTGGCGGGCGAGCATGCCGGTTACGTCACCGGGGCGACGCTGGCGCTCAATGGTGGCCAGTACATGGTCGGCTGAGCGCCGCGCCCAGGTCCAAAAAGCGCCCCACTCCGGCGACTACGGTCCTGCGACGATGAAGGGACGACCGTCTGCGATCTCGATGTCGATCTGCGCAGCGGCGATCTGTGCAGGCCTGGGATTCGCAAGCGCCGCGGCGGCCCAGCCGGAGACCCTGAAGGAAGGCCTGTTCGGCCGGCCCTCTCTCGACGGGCGGGAATTCGAGCCGCCGATGGTGGCGCGCTATACGTCCGAGGACGGCGACGCCTTTGTCCTGGACCGCACCCAGGGCCGCCCGCTGCTGAAGTTCGACGACAGTCCCGAGGTCTGGGTCCTCAACCCGCAGCCCGCCCCGCGCGGCGACGTGATCTACAAGGACGACCTGGGCGAGCCGGTGCTTCGCGCCACCCGCCTGGGCGGCCTCACCGTCTTCACCCCGCACCGGCCAAGCGGCGAGGCGGTGGCGCTGACGGGCGGCGGCAGTCCGCTGCGGCTGGCCGTGCTGGGGCCCCAGGCGCTTGCCGAGCGCGTCGTCGCCGCGAGCAGCCGCGCCAGCCACGCGGCGCGCCGGCTGATCCCTTTCGACGTCGAAGCCACGCCGCGCTCCTCCGGGCTGATCGCCGACGCCGCCCTGGTGGTGAGCGAGGCGGTGGTCCGGATCAGTCGTCGGGCCGACGCGTCGCGGATGCTCGCCAAGCTGCGCGAGGTGAAGCTGGTCGAGGGCCGCAAGCCGACCGCCAGCCTGAGCCATGGCGCCTTGCAGGTCACGGTGGCGCCGGCCATGGGGCTTGCGGGGCGACCCTCGTCGAAGCGCATCGTCATGGTGACCTTGGGCAGCCGCTGAGGCCGCAGGCACTTCCTATAGCGTGCGGTATCGCACAATCTGGCCGGTGACTCCGACTTTGCGGCCCCAAGCCCCGAAAGGCGGGGGCTTTGGCTCGCCAGAGCGCCGCCCCTGCCGAGCTCGGCGACAGGCGCCCTTCAGCCCCTGAACATGTCCTTGGCGGCGCGCACCGCGCCAAACGCCTCGTGGTCCGGCTTGCCCGCCGCGCCCACGCGGCCCGCCAGCGCCGGCGCCCTGAGGAACGGATTGGTCGCCTTCTCCAGCCCGATGGTGGTCGGCACCGTCGGCTCGCCACGTTCGCGGGCGGCGAAGACCTCGTCGGCCCGGCGCTTCAGTCTCGGGTCGTCGTCCACCGAGAGCGCGAAACGGGCGTTGGAGGCGGTGTACTCATGGGCGCAATAGACCCGGGTGTCGTCGGGCAGGGCCGCCAGCCGCTGCAGGCTCGCCCACATCTGCGCCGCGTCGCCTTCGAACAGACGTCCGCAGCCCATCGCGAACAGGGTGTCGCCGACGAAGGCGATGCGGTCGGCGGCGTCGTGGTAGGTGATGTGCCCCAGCGTGTGGCCGCCGGACTCGATCACCTGGAAGCGCGTGGCGCCGAGCGCGACGACATCGCCGCCCCTGACCTCGCGGTCCAGCGGCGCGATGCGGGTGACCTCCTTCGGCCCGACGATCGTCGCTCCGGTCGCCGCCTTGATCTCGGCGTTGCCGCCCGCGTGGTCCGGATGCCAGTGGGTGTTCAGGATCAGCTCGAGCTTCCAGTCCAGCTTGCGCAGCTCGCGCAGGATGGCGCCGGCCTCGGGGGTGTCGATGCAGGCGGCGAGCCCGCTGGCCTCGTCACGGGCGAGGAAGCCGTAGTTATCCGAGAGGCACGGGAACTGGTGGACCGTGAGCGGCATGGCGGGCCCTCCTCGCGCGACAATGCGCAGAACGCCATTTAGGTTGGCGCGACACCTCCGTCGAGACGACACTTGGATCTCAATGCGCCGCGACGTGCTCGAGCTTCGCCAGTTCTACGCCTCCGACCTCGGCCGCGCGGCGCGGATCATGGTCGGCCGCAAGGTCGTCGAAACCTGGGACGACGCCCACGGGCTCGACGTGCTGGCCCTGGGCTATGCGACCCCGTTCGTCTCTGCGCTGCGGCCCGCCGCCCGCCGGGTGATCGCCGCCATGCCGGCCCAGCAGGGGGTGGAGATCTGGCCCGCCGACGAGCGGAACCTCGCCGTCCTGGTCGACGAGAACCAGCTGCCGTTCCCCAACGCCCTGTTCGACCGCATCCTCCTGGCCCACGCGATCGAGGAGGCGCCCGATGCGGTGGCCCTGCTGCGCGAGGTCTGGCGGGTGCTGGCCCCCTCGGGCCGGGTGGTGGTGACCGTCGCCGCCCGCAACGGGCTCTGGGCGAACGCCGAGAAGACGCCCTTCGGCCATGGCCGGCCCTACACGCGCGGCCAGCTCGCCGAACTCCTGCGCGAGGCCGAGCTGGAGCCCTCCGGTTGGACGCGGGCGCTTTACGTGCCGCCGCTCTCCTGGACGGCCGGCTGGGCGGAAGGATTCGAGCAGGCCGGCTCCAGGCTCTGGCCGGGCTTTGCGGGCCTGGTCCTGATGGAGGCCGTGAAACAGACCTTCGCGGTGAAGCCCAGGGGCGCGCGGGTCCGCGTCCGGGCGGCCAAGCCGGTCCTCGCGCCCGCGCCGGGCGCCCAGCCGGTGTCGCGCGCGGCGATCGAGCGGCGCCCCCTTGGAGCCGCGCGCCGGAGGCCTTAGCTTCCAGACGAAGCTTCGCTGCCCTTGCCCTCGGAGAGCCCGCCCCATGAAGATGATCGTCGCGGTCATCAAGCCCAGCCGCCTCGACGCGGTGCTCGACGCGGTCACGGAGGCCGGAGCTTCGGGCCTGACCGTCACCGAGGTGCGCGGCTACGGCCGCCAGCGCGGCAAGACCGAGGTCTACCGCGGGGCGGAGTACGAGGTGAAGCTGCTTCCGAAGGTGAAGCTGGAAATCGCCGCGCCCTCCGACATCGCCGATGCGGTGGTCGAGGCCATCTCGCGCACCGCCAATACCGGCAAGATCGGCGACGGCAAGGTGTTCGTGCTCGATCTGGAGCAGGCGCTGCGCATCCGCACCGGAGAGCGCGACGCCGCGGCCATCGCCGGGTAGGCCGCTTCGCGTATCCGAGGCCGGGCAAATTTGTCCCCGGAAAGGCGAACTTGCGTCGAAAGAGTGGCGCCCAAGCCACAGCTGCGCCGGAACGGGTGAACGCGCCGTAATCTTGACTGGCCCTCAGGTCGGCCGCCCCCTCACCTAGCGGAACCAATTTCACAATTGGATTCGCGCTACGCTGCGAGAGGGGATCTATGGACACGAAAATGAGCCGCCGGGGTAGCCTCCTGGGGACGAGCCTCCTTGCCGGCCTCGCCATGGCGGGCGCCGCTTCGGCGCAGACGGTGGGGTCCTCCGGCGCCGGCAATACCCTACAAGAGGTCATCGTGACCGGCTCGCGCATCCCGCGGCCGAATCTCGAGCAGGCAACGCCGGTCACGGTGCTCTCGCCGCAGATGATCGACCAGGCGGGCCCGAAGAACCTGGGCGACATCATCGCCGAGCTGCCCTCAGTCGGCGTGACCGCAACGGTGCGCGCGAACTCGAACAATTTCGGGAACACCGCCGGGATCAGCTCGATCGACCTGCGCAACCTGGGAACCTCGCGGACCCTGGTGCTGGTCGACGGACAACGTCACGTCAACGGCGATGTCAGCTTCAACGCGGTCGATCTCAACACCATCCCCCAACAACTGGTGGACCGGGTCGAGGTGATCACGGGAGGCGCCTCGGCCATCTACGGTTCCGACGCCGTTTCCGGCGTCGTCAACATCATCATGAAGAAGAACTTCGAGGGCCTGCAGCTCGACGCTCAGGCCGGCAGCTACGATAACTACGGCGCCAAGTACAGCGTCTCGGGGATCGCCGGCCGCAACTTCATGGACGACCGGCTGAACGTCACGGTGGCCGGCTGGTACAACAAGGAAAACGGCATCGCGGTCCGCGACGTGTCGGGCGCGCACAACTACGCGACCGTCACAAACCCGAACGACCTCTCCGGGCCGGTCGATCCCACCTTCTTCTCGAGCCCGGGCGCGAAACGGAACGACCGTATCCCCGACAACATCTTCGTGCAGAACGTTGGCAGCGAGGTCATCACGCCCAACGGCACGCTCCTCGATCCGAACACCTCCTTGCCGATCACCCTCTTTGATGCGAGGGGCAACCCGGTGCCCGTTCCGCAGCGGCTCGGGTTCAACAACTTCGTGTTCGGCGCGCTGCCGGGCAATTGCGTGGGCTGCTATTTCTTCGAAGATCTGAACCAGGAGCAGTCGCCGATCCAGAACGAGGGCGTGAACCTGCGGATGCACTACGACGTGACGCCGCACCTGCACGCCAACCTGGACGCCAAGCTGGTGCAGGTGGACGTGCAGAACGCGATTCAAGCGTCCAACAGCATCTTCGAGTATCAGCTGACACCCGACAATCCGTTCATCACGCCCGCCATCGCCGCGCTGCTGCCGCCCGCGTCCGACCCGGCCGACTTCCCCTTCGTGAGCGAGTTCATTCAGCCCAACGGCCGCACCCAGGACATTCACCGCCGCACCTACCGCGTGGTGTTCGGGCTCAACGGCGATTTCGACGCGGGCTTCGCGAACGTCAACTGGGACGGCGCGCTGAACTATGGGAAGGTCACCAACCGTATTCGCAACAACAGTCTTGAGATCACGGCGAACTTCCACGCCGCGATCGATTCGGTGATCGATCCGGCGACCGGGCAAGCGGCCTGCCGGATCAATGTGCCGTCAGCTGGTCCGTCGCAGTTCGCCGATGCGGTCAACGCCGATCCGGGCTGCGTGCCGTTCAATCCGTTCGCGCCGGGCCGCAACAGCGCGCAGGCCTTCAACTATTCCTTCGGGGTGTTCGACACTCACGACACGCTCAGCCAGGAGGTCGCCGACCTCAACTTCAATTTCGACACGGGCCGTTTCCTCAACCTGCAGGGCGGTCCCATCGGGGTGGCGCTCGGCGGCGAATACCGGATGGAACGCACCAAAGACGTCAACGACCCCCGTCTCGTGGCCGGCGACACCGAAAGCCTCTTCGCCAACTCCTCCGGCGGCTTCAACGTCAAGGAAGGCTATATCGAACTCAACCTTCCGATCCTGAAGGATTTTCGGCCTCTGCTGTATGAGCTCAGCGCCGACGTCGCCTATCGTCTGGCCAATTATTCGACCAGCGGCACCGTCGGCGCCTACAAGTTCTCGGCCGACTATGCGCCGTCCAACTGGCTGAAGTTCCGCGGCACCTACTCGCGGTCGATCCGCGCCCCGAACATCACCGAGGCTTTCGAGCCTCTGACGCCGGGCTTCTTCCAGATCGTCGACCCATGCAGCCAAGAGAACATCACTAATAACGTAAATTTCGCCAAGAACTGTGCAGCGGCCGGAATCCCGGCGGGCTTCTCGGCCAACAACGCAGCCACGATCAAGGGGCAGTCGTCCGGTAATCCGAACCTCGATCCCGAGAAGTCGATCAGCTACACGGCCGGCCTGATCTTCCAGCCGCCAGGCGTGCCCGGATTGGCGATCACGCTCGACTATTACGCGATCAAGATCAAGAACGCGATCACTCAGGTCCTTGCGCAGGACATCATCAACAATTGCTTCAGCGGGCCGAGCCTCGACCCGACCTTCTGCAGCCTGTTCACGCGCGGCCCGGACCAGAACATCAACTTCGTCCAGACCACATTCGTGAACGCCTCGAAGCTCTTCACCGAGGGCTACGAGCTGCACGTCTCTTACACCCATGACGTGTCGCCGGTCACCGAGCGCTGGCGCTACACCCAGGGCCTGACCGGGAACCTGACCTTCGATCTGGCGGCCGACTACCTGGTGCGGCTGCGCAACTTCCCCTTCCAGGCCAACCCGGCCGTCTATCACGTCCTGGAAGGCCGCGTGACGAACGTCGCAAGCCTCACCGCGGCGGAAGGAACACCTCGGTGGAAGGGCGTCGCGAACACCACCTACAAGCAGGGCCCGGTGACGGTGAACTGGCAAGTTCGCTATGTCGGCAAGGGCGCGCTCTACAACGTCGATCCGACGTCGGTCGACCGCTCGGAGGCGCTCAACATCCCGTTCGCCAAATCGGTGTTCTACCATGACATTGAGGTGCGCTATGCGCTGGGCGACCAGTATGGCCGCTGGCTGAACGGCCTGGAGCTCTTCGCGGGCGTGAACGACGTGTTCGGCGACCGGGCGCCTTTCGAGACGATCGGCCAGGGCAACGACGTGGCGTACGATCTCGGCCGGTTCTACTTCGGCGGCTTCCGGTATCGGCGCTAGCCGGGGCAGTCGCCGCGCCTGTAACGGGGGAGCGGGGCGGCCCTGGGGGGGCCGCCCCATTTCCGTGTGCGGCGCGCCTCAGGCGGGCGCGCGGCTGAGCAGGAACAGCGCCGATTCCGCGCGCCAGTTCTCCAGCACCCCGCCGGGGTCCATGCGCCGGGCCGGCTTGCCGGACGAAAGCGCCACGCCGGCGTCGATCTGCAGGCCCAAGTCCCGGCACAGGTCGGTGAAGTCCTTCAGCGTGCACAGGTGGATGTTCGGCGTCGCCCACCAGGGATCGGGAAGCGCGCGGGTCTCCGGCATGCGGCCGCGGGTCATCAGCGACAGGCGCATGCGCCAGTGGCCGAAATTCGGGACGGACACGATGGCCTGCTCGGCGATGCGCAGGAGCTCGGAGAGCACGCGCCGGGGCTCGCGCATCTGCTGCAGCGTCTTCGACAGCACCGCGTAGTCGAAGGACCGGCTCGGGAAATAGTCGAGGTCGCGGTCGCCGTCGCCCTGCACCACCGCCAGGCCCTTGGCCAGGCAGGCCGCGACGTTCTCGGGGCTGATCTCCAGGCCCTGGGCGTCGACGCCCTTCTGGCGGGTGAGCAGCTCCAGCAGCGCGCCGTCCTCGCAGCCGACGTCGAGCACGCGCGCGCCGGGCGTCACGAGCCGCAGGATCTCGCCGAAATCCTCGCGGATCGCGGGGGTCACGTCAGCGCCCGCGCCTGGGCCGTGGAAGCGAAGAATCCGCGCAGCGCCGCATCCAGCTGCGGCTCGTCCAGGAAGAAGGCGTCGTGGCCCTTGTCGGTCTCGATCTCGACGAAGCTCGTCCGCGCTCCCGCCGCGTTGAGGGCGCGGACGATGTCGCGGCTTTCGGAGGTCGGATAGAGCCAGTCCGACGAGAAGGAGAGCACGCAGAACCGAACGTGCCTGGCGCGCGAGAACGCGTTGGCCAGCACGCCGCCGTGCTGGGCGCCCAGGTCGAAGTAGTCGAGCGCGCGGGTGATGTAGAGGTAGGAGTTGGCGTCGAAGCGGTCGACGAAGGCGGCGCCCTGGTGGCGCAGGTAGCTCTCCACCTGGAAGTCGGCGTCGAAGCCCCAGGAGAGGCCGTCGCGCTGCAGTTGCCGGCCGAACTTCCGCTGCAGGGCCGCTTCCGAGAGGTAGGTGATGTGCGCCGCCATGCGGGCGACCGCCAACCCCTTCTCCGGACGGACTCCCGCCGTCTCATAGTCCCCGCCGCGCCAGTCCGGGTCGGCCATGATCGCCTGGCGGCCGACCTCGTGGAAGGCGATGTTCTGCGCCGAGTGCTTGGCCGCCGCCGCGATGCAGACGGCGGAGAACAGCTTCTCCGGATAGTCGGCCGCCCACTGCAGCACCTGCATGCCGCCCATGGAGCCGCCGACCACGGCCAGCAGGGTCTCGATGCCCAGGGCCTCTACCAGCATGGCCTGGGCGCGCACCATGTCGCCGATGGTGATGACCGGGAAGGCGAGGCCGTAGGGCCGGCCGGTCGTGGCGTCGATCGAGGCGGGGCCGGTCGATCCCATGCAGCCGCCGACCACGTTGGAGCAGATGATGAAGTAGCGCTCCGGATCCAGCGGCCGGCCGGGCCCGATGACCCGGTCCCACCAGCCGGGCTTGCCGGTCACCGGGTGGATGGAGGCGGCGTGCTGGTCGCCGGTGAGCGCGTGGCAGACCAGGATGGCGTTCGATTTCGCGGCGTCGAGCCGTCCATAGGTCTTGTAGGCGATCTCCAACGGCTCGAGCGTCGCGCCGGAGTCCAGGCGCAGGCCCTTGCCGGCCGGGAACCGCAGGGCGCCGCCGTTGCTCTCGCGCTCTCCTATGGCCGCCGCCGCCCGGGTCATGGCCCGCCTTGGACCGCCAAGCCCCACCAGTGTCAATGGCTTCGCAGAGCGGCCGGGCGCCGCTATGAGGGCGTCGGGTGTGGAGCGTCCATGGATCGGCTGATCCTCTTCCGGCACGGCAAGGCGGAGAACGAGTCGGCGAGCGGCGACGACTTCGACCGGCCGCTGGCCGGGCGCGGCGTGCGCGAATCCGCGGAGATGGCCGAGAGCCTCGCGCGCCTCGGCCTGTCGCCCGACCTGGTGCTGGTCTCGCCGTCGCTGCGCACCCGCGAGACCTGGGCCGCCGCCGAGGCCGCTTTCCCCGAGGCCGCGGCGCGCCTGGACGCCGACCTCTACCACGCTGACGCCGGCGCGATCCGGCGGGCCGCCGAGCGCGCCGGCGACGGCTATCGCGCAGTCATGGTGGTGGGCCACAATCCGGGCCTGCAGGAGCTCGCCGTGGACCTCCTGCGCGAGGCCGCGGCGCCGCCGTCGCTGGTGGCGCGGGCGCAGCGGCAGTTCCCGACCGCCGCGGCCGCCGTCTTCCTGATCGACGCCAGCGGCCGGCCTTCCTTCGACGGCCTGCTCTTCCCGGAGCGCGGGGATTGAGGATCTACAAGATCTTGCCGCGCCGGGATTGGGAGGCCGCCTGGAACGCGGGCGTCTATGAGGGCTCGGAGGCCGACCGGGCCGACGGGTTCATCCACTTCTCCACCGCCGCCCAGGCTCAGGAGACGGCGATCCGTCATTTCCGGGGCCAGGCCGGCCTGGTGATCCTCGAGGTCGAGGCCGACGATCTCGGCGGGGCCCTGAAGTGGGAGCCGTCGCGCGGTGGCGGGCTCTTCCCGCATCTCTATGGCGTGCTCCACCCGGGGCTGGTCCGCGGCGCCGCCGAGGCGCCGCTCGATCCCGATGGCGTTCCGCTCATCGGGCCGCTGCCGTGAGCCGGATCCACGGCCTCGCCACCCGGGCGCTCAGGAGCCTCGATCCGGAGGTTGCGCACGGCTGGGCGCTCCGTGGGCTCGCCTGGGGCTTGGGGCCGCACGGCCGCGGCGACGATCCGATTCTGGCGGGCTCGCTCGCGGGCATCCGCCTGTCCAACGCGGTCGGCCTCGCGCCCGGTTTCGACAAGGACGCGGAGGTGTTCGGGCCGATGCTCCGCGCCGGCTTCGGGTTCGTGGAATGCGGCACCGTCACGCCCCGGCCGCAGGCCGGCAATCCGCGCCCCCGGCTGTTCCGTCTTTCCGAGGATCGCGCGGTGATCAACCGGATGGGCTTCAACAACCAGGGCCTGGAAGCCTTCGCCGGACGGCTGGCCCGGCGCGGCGCCGGCGTGGTGGGCGCCAACATCGGCGCCAACAAGGACAGCGAGGACCGCATCGGCGACTACGTCGCGGGGCTGCGGCGGCTCTGGGGTCTGGCGAGCTATTTCACGATCAACGTCTCCTCGCCGAACACGCCTGGCCTGCGCGCGCTGCAGACCAAGGCGGCGCTCGAGGAGCTGCTGGGGCGGCTCGCCGAGGCGCGCGACAGTCTCTCCGCCGAGGACCGCGTCCCGATCTTCCTGAAGATCGCCCCCGACCTCGAGGCCATGGAGGTCGAAGCCATCGTCGAAGTCGCCGTCGCGCATGGCCTCTCCGGGATCGTCGTCGCCAACACCACGGTGTCGCGGCCGCCGCTGAGATCGCGCCACGCAGGCGAGTCGGGCGGGCTTTCCGGCGCGCCGCTGTTCGAGCTCTCGACGCGGGTCCTGAAGGCGTTCGCCGCCGCCTCGGCGGGACGCCTGGCGCTGATCGGCGTCGGCGGGATCGGCTCGGGCGCGGAGGCCTACGCCAAGATCCGCGCCGGCGCGTCGGCCGTGCAGCTCTACTCCGCGCTGGTGTTCGAGGGCCCCGGCCTGGTGGCGCGGATCAAGCGCGAGCTGGCGGAGCGGCTGAGGGCCGACGGCTTCGGCTCGGTCGCCGAAGCGGTGGGCGTCGGCTAGCGGCGCTTGCGTTGCCGAAGCAGGCGGGCTGGACTACTCGTGTGGGCATGGCGGACGCGCCCACGCCGCAGGAGCCTCCGAGTCCGCAACGGCCCCGCTTCTTCTGGCCCGGCGGGCTGTCGGCGCGCCTGCTGACGCTGACCATTCTCTTCGTCCTTTTGGCCGGCCTGGTGTCGCTGCCGCCCATTCTGGCCGCCTTCGAGGAGCAGTGGCTGCTCGACCGGGCGCGGGCCGCCGAGCTGGCTTCGCTCGCGCCGGAGGTCGCGCCGGACCGCAAGGTCTCCGAACAGCTCAAGGCCGAGCTGCTGCGCGGCGCAGGCGTGGAGATCGTGGCGATCTCCAACGACAGGATCCGCTCGCTGGTGTTCGCCGGACCGAAGATCCCGACCCGGGCCTATCTGGTGGACCTGCGCGGCAATGTCGGCCTCGACCTGCTGGCCCCGTTCCGCACCCTGTTCTCGGCGCCGGGCAGCCGCATCCGGGTGATGGCGGAGCCGCGCTTCCGCAAGGCGGATTTCGTGGAGTTCGTGGCCCCCGACGCGGAGCTGAAGAAGGCGCTGATCGGCTATCTCTGGCGCGTGCTGCTGGTGATCGGCTTCGTATCGGCCGTGGCGGGCCTTCTCGTCTATCTGACGCTCAACCTGTTCCTGGTGCGCCCGATGCAGCGGATCACCTACGCCATGGAGCGCTTCCGCGCCGATCCGGAGGATCCGCAGGCGCGCGTGCCGCTGTCGGGCCGGCGCGACGAGATCGGCCGCGCCGAGGCCGAGCTCGACCGCATGCAGGCGGACCTGCGCGCGGCGCTCAGCTCCCGCGCCCGGCTGGCGGCGCTCGGCGAGGCGGTCGCGAAAATCAACCACGATCTCAAGAACATGCTCACCTCCGCCCAGATCGCCTCGGAGCGGCTGGCGGCGCTGAAGGACCCCAAGGTCAGCCAGGCCCTGCCGCGGCTCGAGCGGGCTCTGGACCGGGCGGTGAAGCTGGCTTCCGGCGTGCTGGCCTACGGCAAGACGCAGGAGGCGGCGCCGGAGCCCCGGGCGCTCGCGCTGGCGCCGGCGCTCGAGGCGGCCGCCGAGGAGGCGCGGCTGGGCGAGGCCGGCGTGCGGCTGGTCTCCCAGCTCGCCGCCGAGGACCAGGTGCTGGCCGATCCCGACCAGCTCCACAGGATCCTCACCAACCTGCTGCGCAACGCGCGCGAGGCCATCGAGCATCAGGAGGGACGTCGGCGTCCGGGCAAGGTGACGGTGAGCGTGGGCTATCCGGATGGCGCGACGGTGATCCGCATCGCCGACAACGGGCCGGGCCTGCCGGAGCGGGCCCGCGAGCGGCTGTTCCAGCCGTTTGCGGGCTCCGGTCGACCGGACGGGGCCGGGCTCGGCCTCGCGATCGCCCGTGAGCTGGCCCAGGGCCACGGCGGCGATCTGGCGCTGGTCGAAAGCGGTTCCAAGGGCGCGGTCTTCGAGCTTCGCCTGCCGGGCGCGCCCGGCGCCGCGGAGACCCGCGGACGCCCGGCGCGCAGCTCCGCCTAGAAGCCGCGGGCCACCCCTTCGCGCCTGGGATCGGCGCCGCCGCGCAGGCCCTGAGGGATCGCCTCGACGCCATGCACGCCGGAGCCTTCCGCCGCAAAGCCCCTGGTCAGCTTCACGCCCTTGGCGGCGAGCCCCGCGATCACCGCCGGCGGGAATTTCTCGACTTCCGCGTCGTAGGAGCTGCCGCCCGCGATCAGGTTCGGCAGGTCGATCGCCTGCTGGATCGGCAGCTTCCAGTCCAGCAGGCCGACCAGCGTCTTGAGGTTGTAGTCGATGATGGCCGGTCCGCCCGGCGAGCCGAGGGCGGCCACGAAGCGGCCCTGGCGGTCGAGCACGATGGCCGGCGCCATGGCCGAGCGCGGGCGCTTGCGCGGCGCCACGGCGTTGGCGGCCGGCCGGCCGTCGGCGTCCTTCGGCAGGAAGGAGAAGTCGGTCAGCTGGTTGTTGAGGAAGAAGCCGGCCACCATCCGTCCGTCGCCGAAGATGCTCTCCACCGTGGTGGTCATCGAGACGACGTTTCCCTGCGGGTCGACAATGGCGAAGTCGGTCGTGCCGCCGGGCTCCAGCGCCTTGGCCGAGGCGTAGGCCGGCGCGCCCTTGGGAACGCCCGGCTGCGGCGGCGGCCCGGCCACCGGGCCGATCAGCTTGGCGCGTGCGGCCAGATAGGCGGGGTCCAGCAGCCCCTCGGTCGGGACCTTCACGAACTCCGGGTCGCCCATGTAGCGGTCGCGGTCGGCGTACATCAGCCGGCTCGCCTGGGAATAGAGATACCAGCCCTGGGCGTCGTTCGGGTGCGCCGGCTCGTCGGTGAAGGCGAGGATGCCCAGCGCCTCCAGCAGCGAGGGTCCGCCCGAGGGCGCGGGCGGCGCGCAGACCACATAGACCCGATAGGGCCGGCAGACCGCGGGCCCGGCTTCCGGGCGATAGCTCTTCAGATCCTCGAGCGTCATCGAACCGGGGATCGGCCCCTGGTGCAGCTTGGCGACGATCTGCGCGGCGATGGGACCCTGCAGGATCGCCTTGGGCCCCTGGTCGGCGAGCTTGCGCAGGGTCGCGGCGTAGGCGGTGTTGCGGATGGTGTCGCCGGGCTTGATCCTGGTCCCGTCGGGCTTGCTGAAATAGGCGACGGCGTCGGGCGCGGAGGCCTGCGGCGCGCGCGAGCTGGCCGCATCCGCCATCCGATGCGGCGCCGGGAAGCCCTGGTCGGCCAGCCGCTCCGCGTCCCCGAACAGGGTCTTCCAGGGCAGCTTCCCGTGTTGCGATTGGGCCAGGTAGAGCATGGCGATCGCCCCCGGCACGCCGGCCGAGCGGCCCGAGAGCATGGCCGCGCCGCGCGGCAGCGGCTTGCCGTCGGCGCCCAGGAACATGTCGGGCGTGGCGCCGGCCGGCGCCGTCTCGCGGCCGTTGTAGGCTGTCACCGCGCGGCTCTGGGCGTCGTAGTAGGTCATGAAGGCGCCGCCGCCCAGGCCCGAGCTCTGCGGCTCGACGAGCCCCAGCACCGCCTGCACCGCGACCGCGGCGTCCACCGCCGTGCCGCCCTGGCGCAGCACGTTCAGGCCGGCCTGCACCGCCATCGGGTTGGCGGCGGCCACCATGGCGTGGGCCGCCGTGGTCGAGCGCGATTGATCGTCCGGGGTCCGGGCGACGGGCGCCTGCGCGACGGCCGCGGCGGGCGGGGCGGAAGCGGCGGGGCTGCGCGCGAGGGGCGGCGGAGCCGAGCCCGCACAGGCGGCGAGCGAGGCGGCGAAGGCGAGGGGCAGGACGCGACGCAGCACGGCGGTGAGCAACTCCGGTATGGGGCGCCCCATCCCTTGGGCGAGGCGCGCGTGGACAACAAACCCTCGGGCGTGCATGTCCGTCCCCCATGGAACGAGCGCGGTCAAGCGCGGCGCCGGGGCGGCGCAACCTGATCACCGACGTGCCGGGGCTGCTGATCGGCCAGGCGCAGGACGCCGCCGCGCGCACCGGCGTGAGCGTGATCCTGCCGCAGGACCGCGCCGTCTGCGCCTGCGACGTCCGCGGCGGCGCCCCCGGCACGCGGGAGACCGACGCCCTGCAGCCGGAGAACCTGGTCGAGGCGGTCGACGCCGTGGTGCTCGCCGGCGGCTCGGTCTACGGCCTGGCCGCGGCCGACGGAGTGGCCGCCTGGCTGGGCGCCCGGGGCCGGGGCTATCAGCTCGCCGCCAGCCCGCAGGCGCCGCCCTCGCCGGTCGTGCCGGCGGCGATCCTGTTCGACATGGCCAACGGCGGCGACAAGGCCTGGGGCGAGGATCCGCCGCACCGTCGCCTGGGCCGCGCCGCGGCGGCCGCGGCGCTGGCGCATTTCGAGCTCGGCTCGGCCGGCGCCGGAACCGGCGCCATGGCCGGAAGCCTCAAGGGCGGCGTGGGCTCCGCCTCGGTGGTCAGCGCCGACGGGATCGCGGTCGGGGCGATCGCGGCGGTCAATTGCTGGGGATCGGTGGTGGCGCCCGGCGGCCGGCGGTTCTGGGCCGCGCCGTTCGAGCTCGGCGAGGAGTTCGGCGGCCTCGGGCCCTCCGAAGTCCGCGCCGGGCCGGAGGACTGGGGCCTCGCCAAGCCCATCGCCATGGCCGGCAACACCACCATCGCCTGCGTCGCGACCGACGTGGCGCTCACCCCGGCCCAGGCCAAGCGCGTGGCGGTGATGGCGCAGGACGGCCTCGCCCGCGCCATCCGCCCGGTGCATGCGCCGTTCGACGGTGACGTGGTCTTCGCCCTCTCGACCGCCCAACGCCCCTGCGAGGAGCCCGCCAACCTGACGGTGGCGCGGATCGGGTCGCTGGCCGCCGACGCGCTGGCGCGGGCCGTGGCGCGCGGGGTCTACGCCGCCCGCCCGCTCGCCGGCTGGGACGTCCCCTGCTGGCGCGACCTCGGCGACTAGCGCAGGTCGGCGCATGGCGATCACCCAGGCCAACATCCACGACGAATTCATGCGCGC
Source organism: Phenylobacterium sp. (assembly GCF_035475775.1). GTDB lineage: Bacteria > Pseudomonadota > Alphaproteobacteria > Caulobacterales > Caulobacteraceae > Phenylobacterium. The sequence goes on from NZ_DATIMC010000113.1 coordinate 16,649, forward strand.
CGGGCGCCTGCAGCAGGCCGGCCGCATCGCCGAAGCGATCGCGCTGTGGCGCCAGATCACCGCCGCCGCGCCGCAGAGCGCCGAGGCGCACGGCAACCTGGCCGGCGCGCTGGTCGAGCGCGGCGACCTGCAGTCGGCGGAAGCCGAGGCCCGCCAGGCGCTGGCGCTCAGGCCCGAGGCCGCCTGGGCCCACCATCAGCTCGGCCGCGTGCTGCACCAGGCCCGCCGGTTCGAGCCCGCGGCGGCGGCCTATGAGGCGGCGCTGGCGCTCGATCCGAACGACGCCAAGTCGCGGCTTGCGCTCGGCCACCTGCGCCTGCAGCTCGGCGACCTCGCAGCCGGCTGGCCGCTCTATGAGGCGCGCACCGAGCTCGCCGATCAGAACGCCCGCCCGCTGCCCTGGCCGAACGCATGGCGCGGGGAGCCCCTGGCCGGAGGGCGCCTCTTGATCTGGCCGGAGCAGGGGTTCGGCGACCAGATCCAGTTCGCCCGTTTCGCCCCGGTGCTGCAGGCCATCGGCGCGGAGGTGACGCTGGCCGCCCCGCCGGAGCTCACCGCCCTGTTCGCGGGCCTCGGCGTCCGCGTGGTCTCCCAGGCCGAGCCGCCGCGGCGGGACGACTACGACTTCTGGACCCTGCCGCTCTCCATCCCCGGCCGCCTTCGGACCACGCTCGGGAACCTGCCCGCAGAGCCCTACCTCGCCGCGCCCGCCGGCCGGCGGGCGCGCTGGGCCGGCTACGCCCTTCCCGGCACGGTGGGCCTGGCCTGGCGCGGACGCCCGACCCATCCGAACGACGCCCAGCGCTCGCTGCCCGCGCCGGAACGGCTCCTCGCGGGGCTCGAAGCGGCCGGCGCGCGGGTCATCGACCTCACCTATCCGCTCGGCGACTTCGCCGACCTCGCCGCGGTCGTCGAGCAGCTCGATGCGGTGGTCAGCGTCGACACGGCGCTCGCCCATCTGGCGGGCGCGCTCGGCAAGCGCGGCTTCGTGCTGCTGCCCTGGCTGAGGACCGACTGGCGCTGGCTGGAGGGCCGCGCCGACAGCCCCTGGTATCCGTCGCTGCGCCTGTTCCGGCAGCCGCGGCCCGGCGACTGGGAGCCGGTGATCGCCGAGGTCTGCGCCGCCTACCGCGCCGAATTCGGCATTGAAAGCCGCCGCGCCGGTCGCTAGATACCGCGCCTCGCCGTCAGGCGGCGCGCGCCCGTAGCTCAGCTGGATAGAGCATCAGACTACGAATCTGAGGGTCGGACGTTCGAATCGTTCCGGGCGCGCCATCTTTTCAATGACTTAGCGAAGTTCTAAGTCCTTGATTTGTTCTTACACATCGCTTACACAGTGGAGTCAGCCCGAGACGAAGGGTTAGCTCCGATGAGCGAAAGCGCGGTCAAGCACACGCTTCTAGGCGGCAAGCTGCACGTCTACCGCCGAGAAAATTCCAGCCAATGGCAGGCCTCAGCCTACCTCGCCGGCAAAAATCATCGCGTCTCGACCAAGACCGACAGCCTGGCCCACGCGAAGGTCGTGGCGGAGGACTGGTATCTCGGCTTGCGCGGAAAGCACGCGGCCGGTGAGCTGAAGTCGGAGAAGACATTCCGGCACGCTGCAGGCGTGTTCGAGAGTGAGTACGAGATCATCACTGAGGGCGAGCGCAGCCCGGCATATGTGCGCGGGCACAAGGACCGCCTGCGGCTCCATCTCAACCCCTTCTTCGGATCGCTGCCGCTCTCGAAGATCACCTCGGGCGCGGTCCAAGAGTACCGCGTTCACCGTCGCCGGTCGGCTGCGCCGCCCGCGAGGAGCACACTGCACCACGAGCTAGTCACGCTTCGCCAGGTGCTGAAAACGGCTGTTCGGCACGGGTGGCTCGACCACCTGCCGGATACGACGGCGCCCTACAAGACGGCGGGCAAGATCAGCCACCGCGCATGGTTCGAGCCCGAGGAGTACCAGCAGCTCTATCGCGCCACGCGGGCGCGCTCCCAGGACAAGAAGAACCATCGCCGCAACGCTTGGGCGCAGCTCCACGACTACGTGCTGTTCATGGCAAACACGGGCCTCCGGCCCGACGAGGCCGCGCTTCTGGAATACCGGGACGTCAAGATCGTGGATGACCGAGACAGCGGAGAGCGCATCCTAGAGATCAGCGTCCGCGGCAAACGTGGCGTCGGCTATTGCAAGAGCACGCGGGGTGCGGTGCGACCGTTCGAACGTCTTGTCGAGCGCAACGACCCGCAGCCTTTGGACAGACTGTTTCCGGCTCGCCAAACGAAGCTCCTCAACACGGTGCTCGGTGAAATCGGGCTCAAGACCGACCGCGAGGGTCAGCCGCGCACGGCCTACAGCCTACGGCATACGTATATTTGCATGCGCCTCATCGAGGGCGCCGACATCTATCAAGTCGCGAAGAACTGCCGGACGAGCGTGGAGATGATCGAGAAATTCTATGCGGCCCACATCAAGACGCGACTGAACGCGTCGGCCATAAATACGCGTCGAACTGCGCGCGGTTAGCCGATGAAAAGAAACAGAAACCCCGGTCGTTTGACCGGGGTCGTAGAGGGCGTCGAGTTGTGTTGCGGCTCGTCACTACGGCTCATCGCGCCTCGTAGATTGCGCTCGGGCCAACCCGTCGTCGGGA
>NZ_DATIMC010000114.1:0-12484 GCF_035475775.1 Phenylobacterium sp.
CCAGGCCGCCCAGGAGCAGCGCGCCGCCGTGGCGCCATGCGCCGACGCCGACGAGCGCCAGGATGAGCACGACCAGCGCGATCATCACGACCGGCGAGGGCTTGAGCGCGAAGGGCGGGGTGTCCATCGGATCAGTCTGGCATGGGCGCGCCTCAGGCCGGCGGCGGCGCGCCATCCCTGGCCTCGAAGCCGGTGGCGATCCGGGCCGGATCGACGCCTTCCTTGGCCCGCCGCAGCTCGACGTAGAGCACCGCCGCCCCCGTCGCGCCGACCAGGCCGGTGATCACCGCCACGATCGGCTGCACCACGATCTCGCGGAACGCGAAGGGCGTGAACGCCGTCACCGCGCCGAGCACGGCGCCCAGCACCAGCGAGGCGAGCAGGAACACCACGAACAGGGCGAAGATGCGCCAGCGGTTGCCCTCGGTGAGCCGGGCGCTGCGCCCGAAGCTCTCCATCACCGGCATGCGCTCGGCGACGAAGGCCGGAACCGCGACGCACCACATCACCGCCAGGATCAGGCCGGGCACGACGAGCAGCACCAGGCCGACGGCGATCGCGAGGCCGGCCAGCAGGCCGATGGCGAACAGCGGCAGGAAGTCGTTGAGGCCGACCGAGAGGCACTGGCCCACCGAGGCCCGGCGGCCGTTGAGATCGGTGACCGTGCCGTAGATCAGCGCCGCCTGCAGGATCAGCGAGGCGACCAGCCGGACCAGCCCGGCCAAGGCCATGCTCGGCCAGCGCGACCAGTCGCCGGCGCTGAGGAACGCGGTGTGCGCGGCGCCGGTCAGCACGGCGGGAACGCCCACCAGGATCGCGGCCAGCAGCGCGAACACGGCGAGGTTCCGCTGCAGCACGCCCACGATGTCGCGGATCACGCGGCCGATGTCGAGCTCGGCCGGCTGCGCCATGGCTGTCATAGCCTGTCCCCCCTGTTGGCCTGACCTGTGACGCGAAGCTTCTCACGGGCGCGCCGGCTTGTCGACGCGCCCGCCGCGGCGTCTAACCTTGCGCCGAGCCGATCGGGAGCGAGCCATGTCCGCCGAGCACGAAACCATCCTCGTCGACCATCCGAGGCCGGGCGTGGCCCGGATCACGCTCAACCGGCCGCAGGCGATGAACGCCTACACCTGGCGCATGACCCAGGAGCTGCAGGCCGCGATCGCCGCCTTCCGCGACGACGACGCCCAGAAGGCGCTGCTGGTCGCCGGCGCGGGCGAGCGGGCGTTCTGCACCGGCGGCGACATCTCCGGAACCGGCGGGGATCCGGCGCACGGCCGCTGGGTGCGCGAGGCGCCCATGGGCCACGGCCGCGAGATGCGCGAGGGCATGCAGGCGGTGGTCGCCATGCTGCGCAGGCTGGACAAGCCCTCGGTCGCCATGATCCGCGGCTATGCGGTGGCCGGCGGCCTGGCGCTCGCGCTCGGCTGCGACATCCGCCTGGCGGCGGCCTCCGCCAAGCTCGGCGACACCGCGGGCAAGGTGGGCCTGCTGCCCGACGAGGGCGGCGCCTGGCTGTTCCCGCACGCCATGGGCCTGGACCGCGCCCTGAAGATGAGCCTGCTGAACGAGATCTACGACGCGGCGACCGCCGAGCGGCTGGGCCTGGTCACCGAGGTCGCGCCCGACGCCGAGCTGGAGGGCCGCGCGCTTGCGATGTGCGAAGCCCTCGCCGGCAAGGCGCCGCTCGCCGTGCGGCTGATCAAGATGATGATGGCCAAGGCGATGGAGACCGGCTTCGAGTCCTCGCTGGCCGACGCGCAGATGGCGGTGATGATCGCCAACCCCTCGCAGGACGTCCGCGAAGGCACCGCCGCCTTCCGCGAGAAGCGCGCGCCGAAGTTCCAGGGCCGCTAGGTGACCGCCCTGGGCGCGCGATGCTCGGGCCGGTCGTAGGCTCGCATCGCCAGGACCTCGCTCAGGATCTCGACGGCGTCCCACAGCTCGGCGAAGCGGGTGAACAGCGGCGAGACGCCGAAGCGCAGCACGTCGGGGGCGCGGAAGTCGCCGATCACGCCGCGGGCGATCAGCGCCTGGACGATGGCCTCGCCGTCGGGGTGGGTGAAGGCGACGTGCAGGCCGCGCTCGGCCGCGCGCCGCGGCGAGGCGAGCGCGAGTTCAGGGCAGCGGACCGCGACGCGTTCGATGAACAGCTCGGAAAGCGCCGCGCCCTTGGTCTCGGCCTGGGCGCGGTCGACGGCGAGGTGCAGGTCGACGCCGGCCTCCAGCGCCGCCAGGCTGAGGATCGGCGGGGTGCCGGTGGCGAGGGCGCGGACGCCGGGCGCGGGCCGGTGCCGGTCCTCGAATGCGAAGGGCTCCGCGTGGCCGAGCCAGCCGGTCAGCGGCTGGCGGATGGCCCCCAGGTGGCGCTCGGGCACGAACAGGAAGGCCGGGGCGCCGGGGCCGCCGTTGAGGTGCTTGTAGCCGCAGCCGACCGCGAGGTCCGCCCGCGCGCCGTTCAGGTCCACGGCCAAGGCGCCGGCGCTGTGGCTGACGTCCCAGAGCGCCAGCGCGCCCTTGGCGTGGGCGGCCGCGGTCACCGCGGCCATGTCCCAGCGCCTGGAGGTCCGGTAGTGGACATGGCTCAGGACCAGGGCGGCGGTGTCTTCGTCGATCGCCGCGACGAGCTCGCCCTCGGGGACGATCTTCAGGCGGGCGCGATCGCCCAGCAGCGCGGTCAGGCCCTGCAGGATGTGCAGGTCGGTCGGGAACTCGCCGGCCTGGGCGAGCAGGGTGGCCCGCCCGGGGCGCAGGCTGAGCGCGCCGGCCGCCAGCTTGAACAGGTTGACCGAGGTGGAATCCGCCACCGCCACCTCGTGCGCCGCGGCCCCGATCAGCCGGGCGATCTTGCCGCCGACGCGCAGCGGCGCCTCCATCCAGCCGTTCAGCTCCCAGCTGCGGATCAGGTCGCGCCCCCACTCGGCGACGGCGGTCTCGGCGAGCCTGGCGAGCGCCGTCTTCGGCGGCGGGCCGAGCGAATTGCCATCCAGGTAGATCACGCCTTCGGGCAGGGTGAAGGCCTCGCGCACGCCCGCCAGCGGATCGGCCGCATCCATCGCCACGGCCTCGTCGCGGCTCAGGCCCACGCGCGGGGTTCCCGATCGGCGCCGCCCCAGGGCCCGTCCGGCCCAAGCGGTTGCGGAATGTCCCAAAGCCTTGGCATCAAGGCTTTCTAGGATGCGAGGGAGAGCGAGGCCATGGCGATCCGCGAGCGCGCGTTCCGCTACTCAGGCGCCGAGGGCGCGCAGATCGCGGGCTTCCGCTGGACCGACGCGGCGACGACGCCCCACGCGGTGCTGCAGGTCGCCCACGGCATGGGCGAGCACGCCCGCCGCTACAAGGCGCCGCTCGCGCCGCTGGTCGCGGCCGGCTGGGCGATCTACGCCGACGACCATCGCGGCCACGGCCTGACCGCCGGCGGGCCGGACGAGCTGGGCGACTTCGGCGAGCGCGGCGCCGAGCTCATCGTCGAGGACCTGCACGAGCTGACCTCGCTCGCCCGCGCGGAGCATCCCGACCTGCCGATCGTCCTGCTCGGCCACAGCCTGGGCTCGTTCTTCGCCCAGGCCTATGTCTTCGATCACTCGCGGGCCATCGACGGGCTCGTGCTCTCCGGCACGGCGGCGTTCGGCGACCGCACCGGCCCGCGGCGGCGGCTGGACGAGATCCGCATCGACGGCGAGGCGCCGCGCACGCCGTTCGACTGGCTGTCGCGCGATCCGGCCGAGGTCGACGCCTATATCGCCGATCCGCTGTGCGGCTTCTCGCCGAAGGCCGGGTTCGAGGCGACGTTCGGGCGGCTCCTGGCCCGCATCCGCGATCCCGAAGAGATCGCCAAGATCCGCAAGGACCTGCCGGTCTACGTCTTCGTCGGCGACAAGGACCCGATCAACGAGGACCTGAAGCTGCTGGAGCCGCTGATCCGCCGCTACAAGGAGGCAGGGCTCGCGGACCTCACGGTCAAGGTCTACCCCGGCGGCCGGCACGAGATGCTGAACGAGACCAACCGCGCCGAGGTGGTCGCCGACCTCACCGCCTGGCTGGAACGCGTGGCCGGCCAAGCCCGCTGACGCGAGCCACGACCTGTGGTTGGATGGGCCGGCGGCTGCGGCCGCGCGATTTGATCGAGGCATTTCGGCGGGCCGAGACCCGCCCGGGGGAACGACCAGCATGATCCGGATTTCGCGTCTCGCCGCGGCGACGGCCGTGGCTCTGGCCTTGGGCGCGGGCGCCGCGCCCGCGATGTCGCAGACCGCCGCCAGGCCGGCCGCCGCCGCAAGGCCCCAGGCCAAGCCGCGCTGGCCCGGCCTGCCGCCCGGAGCGGTCGAGGCCTACGCGACCATGCGCGACGGGACGAAGCTCGCCGCCAACGTCTTCAAGCCGGAGGGGAAGGGGCCCTGGCCGGTGATCATGACCCGCACGCCCTACCTGAAGGACGGCCGCATCGATCCGGAGAAGGATCCCAAGGGCGCCCGGATGAAGGAAGCGCTCGCCAAGCAGGCGAAGCACTACACCGACGCGGGCTACGTCTACGTGCTGCAGGACGTGCGCGGCAAGGGCCGCTCGGGCGGCTTCTACGCGGCCTTCGAGAACGACGTCGAGGACGGCTACGACAGCGTCGAATGGGCCGCGAGGCAGCCGTGGAGCAACGGCAAGGTCGGCCTGACCGGCGGCTCGGCCATGGGCATCACCTCCAACGAGGCCGCGATGGCCGCGCCGCCACACCTGGTGGCGGCCTACGTCGTGGTCGCCCCGCAGGACCTGCTGAAGAACAGCTACATGGGCGGCGTGCTGAAGGAGAAGGACGTCATCGGCTGGCAGCGCGACCAGGGGATCGCCGAGGACGTGCTCGACCAGGGGCGCCGGCGGGTCGCCAACGACATCTTCTGGCAGCGCGGCGCGATGAGCGCCAACGCCAGGTTCATCCGCATCCCGATCTACAACGTCGGCGGCTGGTACGACATCTTCAACCGCGGCGACGTGGCCAACTTCGAATACCTGCAGAACCAGGGCGCGAAGGGCGCACGCGGCAACCAGAAGCTCTACATGGGCCCGTTCGGCCACGGGAATCTGTCCGGCGGGCTGGAATATCCGGGCCTCGACCGGCTGGCGCTGGGCGGCGACCAGGAGATCCGCTGGTTCGACCACTGGCTGAAGGGGATCGACAACGGCATCATGGCCGAGCCGCCGGTCACCTACGTGATGATGGCGGCCGCCGAGAAGGGCGCCTACTCGCCGAAGAACCGCATCCTGCGCTCGGCCAACTGGCCGCCGGCCTACCGCGAGGTCCGCTACTACCTCGAGCCCGACAAGGCGCTCTCCACCAGGCCGCCGGCGGCCGCAGAGGCCAAGATCTCCTATCGCGACGACCCGGCCAATCCGGTCCCGACGGTCGGCGGCGCCAACCTCACCTTCGAGCGTGGGCCGATGGACCAGCGGGCGATCCCGGCGCGCCAGGACTACCTGCGCTTCGAGACGCCGGCGCTGGATCGCGACGTGGCCATCTCCGGCCCCGTGAAGGTCGAGCTCTATGGCGCGACCGATGGCCCCGACACCGATTTCATGGCCAAGCTGGTGGACGTCTATCCGGACGGCTACGAGGCCCTGGTGCTGGACGCCCCGATCCGCGCCCGCTACCGGCATGGCCGCATGCCGGACGAGGTCAGGATGATGACGCCGAACGCCCCGGAGGAGCTGACGATCGACCTCTGGAACACGGCGATCACCTTCGAGAAGGGCCACCGCATCGCCCTGCACGTGACCTCGACCAACAGCCCGCGCTTCGAGGTCAACCCGAACACCGGCGAGGCGCCCGGCGAGCACAGGCTGCCGCCGCGCGTGGCGGTGAACTCGGTCTACATGGACGCGAGCCACCCCTCGGCGCTGGTGCTGCCGGTGGTCTATCCGGACGACGCCAAGAAGTAGTCCGCCCGCCCGTCAGATTGGAGCGCCGTCGGACGGCGGCTCTTCAGGCCGCATCCGGCTAGCGCTCCTCGTCGCGCCGGCGCGCCGCCTCGCGGGCGCGGGAAATCCGATCCTCGGGCGCGCCGCGGGCGTCCCAGCCGCTCGCCGCGGCCTGGACCTGGGGCGGCTCCCGGCCGAATTCGGCGCCGCCCTCCGCCGCATGGTCCTGCGAGCGGCGAGGCTCGCGCGACCTCCGGTAGTCCTCGTCGTACCGCTGCTGCTGCGCGCGGCGCCAGGCCTGGTAGTCGCGGTCATGCCTGCGCATCTGCTGCTCGCGCCAGCTCAGGTACTCGGGGTCGAATTCGTGGCCCTGCCGCGGGTGGTAGGCGTAGTCGTGCGGCGCGCCGTAGTCTTGCACGCCGCGGTTGCGGGCGTTGAGCTCCAGGTCGCCATAGGGCGCGCCGCCCGCGGGCCGCCAGCTCTCGCGTTCGTTGCGGCCGCCCGCGCCGCGGGCGCGCTCGCGCTCGCGCCAAGGCTCGCGGCCCGCCTCGAGCCCGTACTCCTGGCCCGCGTAGCCGCCGAAGCGTGGCGCCTCGCGGTAGCCCGCGCGGTCCTGGTCGTAGCGGGCGCCCCAGCGGCCCTCGCCGCGCCATGGCTCGCCGCCCTCTGAGCGGCGGCCGCGAGAGCCCGGGCCGTAGCGGTCCTGGTCGGAATTGAAGCGGCCGGTTTCGTCGAACGAGCGGTGCTCGCCGGCGCGGCCGCGCCCGGCCAGCTCCCGATCGTCTCCGCGCGGGGCTCGGTCGTCACCGCGGCGCCCGCCGAACTCCCAGGTTCCATCGCGGTCAGCCATGATCGTCGTCCTCCGGATCCGTGTTGCGTCAGGTGCGGGCTCAACCCAGGGCTCGGATGCGCTGTTCCGTGCGCCGGACGCCCCAAAAACAGGGGCGTCCCTGTGCGGTTGGCGCTTGCCGCAGCCTGGCCCCGCGTATCCAATGGCCGCCTGCCTTGGGACGGGACACCAATAGCCGACGACATGACCGACGAGCGCGCCAAGAGGGCGGCGCTGACCAAGGCGCTGCGCAGCATGTTCAGGCGGTTGCAGGCTCGTCCTACGCCGGAGCGGCTGCTGTCGGTCGTGGGTCAGTTGGAATCCTGCGAGACGCCGCCGCCGCGCAAGAAGGCGGACGGCTAGGCGCGGCCCATGGCCCCCAGGCTCTCGAAGGCCATGACGTCGGTGGCGTCGTCGGCCTCCATGATCTTCAGCAGCCGCGCGCGCGCGCGGTTCACCCGGCTCTTGATGGTGCCCAGCGCGCAGCCGCAGATCTCCGCCGCCTCCTCGTAGGAGAGCCCCGCGGCGCCGACCAGGATCAGCGCCTCCCGGTGCTCGTCCGGCAATTGCTGCAACGCGGTCTGCAGCGCGTGCATGGCCACGCTCCAATCCTGCGTCGGCGCGGACTTCAGCGTTCCCGCGTATTCGCCGCTCTCGTCGCGCACCTCGCGGCGGCGGCGCAGGACGTTGGTGTAGTAGGTGTTGCGCAGGATCGTGAACAGCCAGGCCCGCAGATTGGTCCCCGGCTCGAACTTGTCACGATTGGTCCAGGCCTTGATCAGGGTGTCCTGCACCAGGTCGTCGGCGTCTGATCCGTTGTGGCTGAGGGACCAGGCGAACGCCCGCAGCGCTGGTATCAATCCGACGACATCGTCCCGCCAATTGGACGTCGCGTCCATCGTGCCCTCATTCCGCCCGGCCTCGGGCAACTGCCTCAAGCTCTCCGGCGCCCCGATCAACGCATCCCCGAGTCATCTGTTCCGGTTCGCCGCGCGGCGCAAAACCGGGAAGAAGCCGGGAACTCGAGGGGCAGGATGGCGTTTGGCTCCGCTCACGCGAAAAGGCGGGGCTCGATCTTGAATTGCGCGGGGGGCGACCACACGTCGTTCGCGGAACGGGGGAGCGCATGACCGAGCCGGACGAGCCCGCCAGGATCGCCGCCCCGCCGGCCGCCGGCGAGCGATCCCTCGTCGCCCGCTACCGCGCGGTCCGCCAGGCGAGCGAAGCGCTGGCCCGGGCGCTGACGCCGGAGGATCAGCAGGCCCAGTCCATGCCGGACGCGAGTCCGACCAAGTGGCACCTGGCGCACACCAGCTGGTTCTTCGAGACCTTCCTGCTGGAGCCCCGGCTGCCCGGCTACAGGCCCTTCGATCCGAGGTTCGCCTACCTGTTCAATTCCTACTACGAAGCGCTGGGCCCCAGGCAGCCGCGGCCCGAGCGCGGCCTGCTCACGCGCCCCTCGCTCGCCGACGTGATCGCCTACCGCCGCCATGTCGACGACGCCATGGCGCGCCTGCTGGCCACGCCTGGCGCGGGCGGCCTCGGCGCGCTCATGGAGCTCGGCCTCGCCCATGAGGAGCAGCACCAGGAGCTGATCCTGATGGACATCCTGCACCTGTTCGCGGGCTCGCCCCTGCATCCCGCCTATGCGCCGCCCAGGCGCGCCGCTCCCGGCATCGCCCCGCCGCTGGGCTTCGTCGGCTTCCAGGGCGGGCTCACCGAGATCGGCCACGCCGGCGAGGGCTTCGCCTTCGACAACGAGACCCCGCGGCACCGCGTCTGGCTGGAGCCGTTCGAGCTCGCCGATCGGCTGGTCACCAACGGCGAATGGCTGGCCTTTGTGCACGACGGCGGCTACCGCCGCCCCGAGCTCTGGCTCTCCGAGGGCTGGGGCCGGGTGCAGGCGGAAGGCTGGGAGGCGCCGCTCTACTGGCGCCGCGGCGAGGATGGCTGGCTGGAGATGGGCCTGCATGGCCTCAGGCCGCTCGATCCCGCCGCTCCGGTCAGCCACGTGTCCTTCTACGAGGCGGAGGCCTATGCCGCCTGGGCCGGCGCGCGCCTGCCCAGCGAGGCCGAGTGGGAGCACGCCGCCCGCACGGCCGAGCCGGGCGGCCAGTTCCTGGATTCCGGACGCCTGCAGGCCCAGGCCGCGCCGCCGGGCCCGGGGCTTCGCCAGATGTTCGGCGATCTCTGGGAATGGACCCGCAGCGCCTATTCCCCTTATCCGGGATTCCAGCCTGCGGCCGGCGCAGTCGGCGAGTACAACGGCAAGTTCATGGCCGGCCAGTTCGTGCTCAGGGGCGGCGCCTGCGTCACCCCCGCCGGTCATGTGCGGCCGAGCTACCGCAACTTCTTCTATCCGCACCAGCGCTGGATGTTCTCCGGCGTGCGGCTGGCGCGCGACGGCGCGGCGGACGCCAGGCGCGCTCACGGCGCCGGCGAGTTCGAGCGCGACGTGCTGGAGGGCCTTGCGAAGCCGCAGAAATCCGTGCCGCCCAAGTACTTCTACGACGCCGAGGGCTCGCGGCTGTTCGAGGCGATCTGCGAGCTCGCCGAGTACTATCCGACGCGCACCGAGATCGGCCTCCTGCGCCGCATCGCCGCCGATCTCGCCGCCGAGATCCCCGAGGGCGCGGCGCTCGTGGAGTTCGGCAGCGGGGCGAGCGTCAAGACACGCATCGTCCTGGACGCCGCGCCGCAGGTCGCCGTCTATGCGCCGATCGACATCAGCCCGCAGGCCCTGGCCGCGGCCGCCAAGGCGATCGGCCGCGACTATCCGGGCCTCGCCGTCGCCCCGCTGGCCGAGGATTTCACGCGGGCGCTCGAGCTGCCGGCGCGCGCCAGGGGCCGGCCGGTCGTGGGCTTCTTTCCCGGCTCCACGATCGGCAACTTCAGCCCGGACGAGGCCTCGGCCTTCTTGCAGCGCGCGCGCCAGCTTCTCGGCGAGGGGGCGGCGTTCCTGATCGGGCTGGATCTGGTCAAGCCCGAGCCGGACCTGATCGCCGCCTACAACGATCCGCTCGGCGTCACCGCCGCCTTCGACAAGAACCTGCTCGCGCGCCTCAACCGCGAGCTCGGCGCAGATTTCGACCTCGAGGCGTTCGATCACGTGGCCGTGTGGCGCGCCGCGCAGAGTCGGATCGAGATGCACCTGAAGAGCCGGCGCGACCAGCAGGTCACGGTGGCGGGCCGGCGCTTCCGCTTCGCCGCCGGAGAGACCCTGCACACGGAGAACTCCTACAAGTTCACCGTCGAGGCATTCGCGCGGCTGGCGGCCGGGGCCGGCTGGACGCTCCGGCGGGCGTGGACCGAAGCCCAGCCCGCCTTCGCGGTCGTCCTTCTGAAGGCTTAGCCGGTGCGGCCGCGCGAACGGCCGCCTCCGCGCGATGCCTCGCCGCCCTTGCGGCCGGCCGAGGCGGCCAGGTCGCGGTCCTTGGCGAAGCTGCGCTTCTCGCCCGGCACCGAGGCGCCGCCCTTGCGGGCGATCTCACGGCGGCGTTCGGGGTTCATGGCGGCGAAGCCTCGGCGGGCGCGGGGCTTGTTGGGTTCAACGCTGGGCATCAGAACTGCTCTCCTAATCGGGCGTGGTCAGGGCGAGCGAGGCGTGAGCTGATGCGGCCGATGCTCAGGCGGCCGCCCCGGCCCGGAGCGCGCATCCCCACGCGTCCCAGCCCGGCCGAATCAGTCAGCTCTAGGGGCGTTTTCGGCTCGGACATGGCGCCTCGCATGGGTTGCGGTCAGGCTAACCATTGAGACGCAGCCAAGGTTGCGTCCGCCGTCACGCGAGTTTTTCGCAAGACTGTGAGGCCCTTGCACGATCTTGGCGCCGAGCCTCGCCCCAGAGTCGCGCTAGAGTCGCCCTAAAGCGGCAACTGCACGCGCGCGGTGAGTCCGCCGCCCGAGCGATTGACCAGCGCCACGTCGCCGCCGTGCCCGCGCGCGATGGAGCGCACGATGGCGAGGCCCAGGCCGGCTCCTCCGGTCTGGCGATTGCGCGACGGCTCGCGCCGGTAGAAGGGCTCGAACACCCGCTCGCGGTCGGCGGGCGGGATGCCCGGACCGTCGTCGTCGATCTCCACCACCGCCGTCGCGCCCTGCCGCATGACCCGCGCGCTCGCCCGGCCGCCGAACTTCACGGCGTTGTCCAGAAGGTTGGCGAACAGTCGCCGAAGCGCCATGGGATCGCCTTCCAGCACCACCTTCTCACCGGTCTCGATCTCCGTCTGGGCGCCCGTCTCGGCCATCTCGTCGCACAGGCTCTCGAGCAGGGAGGAAAGCTCCAGCGGGGTGCGCTGTCCCGGCTGGCCCGCGTCGCGCACGAAGGTCAGCGCGGCGGAAATCATCGCCTCCATCTGGTCGATGTCAGCGGCGATCTTGGCCCGCTGATCGTCGGGCAGGGACTCGATGCGGAAGCGAAGGCGGGTGAGCGGCGTGCGCAGATCGTGGGCGATGGCGCCCACCATGGCTGTGCGGTCCTCGACATAGCGCCGCAGCCGCTCCTGCATGTCGTTGAAGGCGCGCACCGCCACCCCGATCTCGGCCGATCCCCTGAGCGCCAGCGGCGGGGCGCGGGGATCGCGGCCCAGCCGCTCGGCGGCGCCGGCGAACAGCCGGATCGGCGCGGAGAGCCGGCGGGCGAAGATGTAGGCCGCCGGCGCCATGGCCAGCGCCGAGAGCACGAACCAGAGCGCGATCCGCTGCTGCCAGGGATTGAGCCCGAAGGCGGGTTGCGGCCGCACCTCGTCATAGCTCCCGTCCGGCCGCCTCACGGCGACCTCGAAGGGCGCGACCAGGAAGTGCTCCTCGTTGACGCCGGCGCGCACGATCTTGTCGCGCAAGGTCCTGAGCACCCGCCGATCGGAGAAGGGATTGCGGTCGACGGCGATCACCACCCGGTCCTGCGCCACGCCCAGGTTCCTGGCGATCTCCGAGCGGAGGGTCGGGGCCAGATGGGTGTCGAGCGGCACGCCGGACGGGTGATCGACGGTGCGCAGCTCCAGCGGCCGCCGCTCGGTGAACAGGGCCTTGCCGCCATGGAACGTCTGCTCGATTTCGCTCAGCCGATAGAAGTCCGGCGTCGGCGGCGGCAGGTTGAAGATCAGCACCAGGCTGATCACCTCGGCGGCGACCAGGGTCAGCATGGCGAGCGCCAGCAACTGCACGAACAGCGAGGCGGTCGGCCGGCCGCGCGCGCTCAGCCTCATGCCCGCCTCACCTTGGCGGTGAACATGTAGCCTTCGTTGCGGATGGTGCGGATCAGGTCCTGGCCGCCTCCGCCGTCGTCGAGCTTGCGGCGGAGCCGGCTGATCTGCACGTCGATGGCCCGGTCGAAGGCGTCGGAATCCGGGCCGCGCGCCAGCTCCAGAAGCTGGTCGCGGGTGAGCACCCGCTGCGGCCGCTCCACGAACACCCTGAGCAGGGAGAACTCGCCGGACGACAGGTTCACCACCACGCCCTGCGGCGAGCGCAGCTCGCGGCGCACGAGGTCGAGCGCCCAGCCGGCGAACTCGCACGACGCGCCCACCGTGCCGCTCCCGCTCCGCGCCTCGGCCCGCCGCAGCACGGCGCGGATGCGGGCCAGCAGCTCGCGGGGATTGCAGGGTTTGGCGAGATAGTCGTCGGCGCCGAGCTCCAGGCCCACGATGCGGTCGGTGTCCTCCCCCATCGCCGAGAGCATGATGATCGGCGGCCCACCGTCGGCGGAGGCGACGCGCCGGCAGACCGCCAGCCCGTCCTCGCCCGGCAGCATGA
>NZ_DATIMC010000115.1:0-2362 GCF_035475775.1 Phenylobacterium sp.
TGCCCGCCGTCCGCCGCCGGATCGTGGCGGCGCTCACCCGCGTGCTCCTGCGCTGCCCGCACTGCCGGGCGCGCTTCGAGCACCACCTCCGGCTCTGAAGGTGGCAGGGTAGTGCTAGGGGCACGGCAGGGAACTAGATGCTCGGAACGCTCGTTAAGAGGGCGGGAAGCTTGCTTCGTCAGCCGTGACGAGGGTTGCCGATGTCCTCCTCTGTCCATCCATGCGGATGCTCGCGATGCCGGGCCGTTGAGCCGCACGCGGATTGCGTCCTTCACCAGCGCATCAATCTGCTGGTCAGTCGCCTGGATGAGCAGCAGCGCCGCTGGTTCGTCGCGCTCGAAGCCGAGCGCCTCGGCCGTGGCGGGGACACGCTGCTGGCGCGGATCACCGGCCTGAACCGACGGACCATTCGGCGCGGTCGGCGCGAGCTCGCGGCCGAACTGGCCGAGCGCCCGACCGAGCGCGTCCGCGCCCCCGGCGGCGGGCGTCCGGCGCGGGAGGCGCAGGATCCGGCGCTGCTGCCCACGCTCGAGGCGCTGCTCGCCCCCGAGACCGCCGGCGATCCCATGGGGTGCCGGGCCAAGGCCAAGCGCAGCTCGCTGCAGCACCTGAGCGCCGCCTTGAGCGCGGCCGGGCATCCGGCGAGCCGCCCGACGGTGGCGCGCCTGCTGCGCCAGCTCGGCTACTCGCCCAAGCTCAACGCCCGGCGCACCGAGGCGCGCGGCTCGCCTCCGGAGCGCGAGGCCCAGTTCCGGCACATCGCCGAACAGCGCGAACAGTTTCAGGCGGCTGGCGAACCCATCATCAGCGTGGATTCGAAAAAAAAAGGAGCTGGTCGGCGACTTCAAGAACGCTGGGCGGACCTGGCGCCGGACGGCCGAGGCGGTGCTGGTGCATGACTGGCCGCAGGATGCCATCGGCCAAGCGATCCCTTACGGTATTTATGACCTGACCAACAATCGCGGCTTTGTGTGCATCGGCGACTGTTTCGACACGCCACGCTTTGCCGTCGAGGCGATTCGTGACTGGCGGGCCGACCACGGGAGCCGCCGCTTCCCGCAGGCCGAGCGTCTGCTCATCCTGGCCGATGCGGGTGGCTCGAACGGCTGCCGATCGCGCGTGTGGAAGGCCCAGCTCCAAGAACAGCTGTGCGATGCCTGCGGGCTCGCCGTCACGGTGTGCCACTATCCGCCGGGCTGCTCGAAGTGGAATCCGATCGAGCATCGGCTGTTCAGCGCCATCAGCGTGAACTGGGCCGGCGTGCCCCTGCGCACCTTCGCGACGATCGTCCGCTACGTCGCCGGCACCGTCACCGCCGCTGGACTGCGCGTGGCGGCGCTGCTCAAGCGCGGCGGCAACGAGACGGGGGAGCGCGTCTCGGACGACGCGATGCGGCGGCTCCGCTTGGCGCCGCATGCCGTCTGCCCGGCGTGGAACTACACGCTGTCGCCACGAACCAGCTGGGACGAGGCATGAGCACCTAGTTCCCTGCCGTGCCCCTAGCACTACAGTTGCGTTCTTCGCTTCAGGTGCGAACGTTGTGCATTGGCTTGGTGGGCGCGTCGCCAGCATGACCAAGCGATGACGCGGGCAGGCTGGATGCGTCGCTGGGCGAGGCGTGTGGCGATACGGCGGATCTCCTGGAGCGACCAGCGGATGAGGCCGGGCGCGTCCGGGCGAGCTTGAGCAGCGTTTTTGGGGGTGGCGGCTGGTTGGCGCGGTGGCGGATGACCGCCAGCATGGCGAAGGCCAGCATCACCAGCGAGACGTGCCGGTGCCAGCCGTGCCAGCTGCGGGTCTCGTTGTGGTCGAGCCCGAGCTCGCTCTTGGCGGTCTCGAAGCCGTCCTCGATCGCCCAGCGGCGTCCCTCGACCTCGACCAGCGTCGCTATTTCGGTCCCGGCCGGGCACCAGGTCGAGAAGAAGGCGAGCGCGCCGTCGGTGATCGAGCGGCGGACCAGCAGGCCCCGCGTCCACGGGCCGGAGAGGCCGTCGCCGTACTCGGCGGCCTCGAGGTCGGCCAGCTCGAGGTAGGCCCAGTCGTGGAGCCTCGCCCCTTTGGTCCCGTCGCCGGCCGTGAGCCGCGCCCACGCCGATGCGGGCAGCGCCCGGGCGATCTCCTCCGCCGTGCCGGCCACCGGCGGCTTGCCGCCCCAGGAGCTGGAGGGGTGAGAGCCGCTGACGCCGAGCACGTAGCCCTTGCCGGTCCGCCGCAGCGCCGCCTCCATCTCGCCCACGCCGTAGACGCTGTCGGCCGCCACCCACGCGAACGGCACCCCCGGCCGCGATCGCCCGCCCGAGCATCGCGAGCGCGAGGCGGGGCTTGGTCGCGAAGGTGGCCCCTGGCGGGACGTGGGCCGCCG
>NZ_DATIMC010000116.1:0-9822 GCF_035475775.1 Phenylobacterium sp.
CCGAGGTAGCTACCGCCCCCGTGAGCGGCAGCGAACGGGGGAGGGGGACCGCCCGCCGAGGCCCGCGCCCGCGGGCCGAAGAGCGGGTGGTGGCGGGGGCGAGCCGGGGCAGGACGGCCGAACTACGCCTTTCTTCCAGCGCTGGTGGGTCCCGGTCTTCTCCCGCCGGTCGAAACCGGGATGACGCAGGGAGCGGGGCGCTACCGCCGCCGCCGCGGCGCGTCGATGCGAGCGCCGTCGACTGCGATGGTCACCTGGGCGCAGTCGCCGATCGGGGCGGTCATCACCGCGCCGGCCCCGCGGTAGCCGCCGGAGCCCATGCCGACGGTGACCTCGCCGTGCGGCTTGCGGTCCTCAGGCGCCGCGCAGCCCGGCCGCGCGCCCGCCCGCATGGCCTGCGCCCTGGCCGCATCCGGCCCGGTGGGCTCGCCGGCCAGCACGCGCCGGCCCCACTCGCCGATCGCCTCGGGCGTGTTCTCCGGATCCACGGCCCCCGGCGGCGGCGCCGCGGCCGGCATCGGCGCATGCGGCCCGGCCGGGATCGCCTCCTGCGCCAGGGACGCCGAGGCGGCGGCGCACGCGCAGCCGAGCGCAGCGGCAAGCAGGGCGGCTCTCATGGCGGCAGCCTGCCGCCCGCACCAAGGCCCAATCAAGGCCGCGTGTTGCGATCCTCCGCCCCAGGGGCGGCGCCGGCGGGCCGCGCACGGGAACTGGGTTCCGGCTCTGCAGCCCGCGAGGCCGGCTTCCGGCCGGGATGACGCCGAGGGTGTTTTTCAGCCCATCGCGCCCCACCTGCGGCCGAGCCTCGCCACGAAATGGCCTATTTCGGTGTTGAAACAGTGCAGCCTCGAGGCGGCGGGGGCCGACTGGGAGAGAACACCCCACCATGAATCGAACGATGATGATCGCAGGCGCCCTGGCGCTCGGCGGACTGTCCCTGGGCGGCTGCGCCACCAAGGACTACGTCAACAAGCAGGTCGCGACGGTCTCCACCCGCGTGGATGCGACCGACCAGCACGTCGGGGCCGTGGAAGGCACCGCCAAGGACGCCCTCGACCGGGCGACGGCGGCCGGCAAGCTCGCGGAAGGCAAGTTCCTCTATTCGGAAGTGCTGTCCGACGACTCGATGAAGTTCCGGGTCAACCACTACGACCTGAGCCCCGAGGCCCAGGCCCGCCTCGACGCCTTCATCGACAAGCTGAAGAGCGACAACAAGAACGTCTACGTGGAGATCCAGGGCCACACCGACGCCACCGGGCCCAAGGACTACAACTACCACCTGGGCGAGCTCCGGGCCGAGGCGGTGCGCCGCTACCTGAACCAGCACGGCGTGGCGCTGAACCGGGTGAACACCATCTCCTACGGCCCCGACGCCCCGGTGCAGCCCAACACCACCCGCGAAGGCCGCCAGGCCAATCGCCGCGTGGTGCTGATCGTCCTGGCGTAAGCGAACACCGCCCGTCATCCCGGACGGCCGCAGGCCGATCCGGGACCCAGGGGCAGGGCGCCGCATTCCTGGGTCCCGGCTCTCCCCTACGCTGCGGCCGGGATGACGCCGAGGTGAGTCGCCGCGGACAGGAGAGCGGACCATGAGCGACCGGGGAGGCTCCGCTCGCCGCCGCTGGGCCTGGGCCGTCTCGGCCGCGGCCCACGCCGGCCTGCTGGCGCTGATCCTCTCGGTCGCGCCGTCCCCGGCGCCGCGCGAGTTCGACGAGCCCGAGGTGCTGCCGGTGGTGCTCGCCCCGCCTGAGCCGCCGAAGCCGCCGCAGCCGCCGGCGCCGGAGCCGAAGCCCGCGCCCACGCCGCCCAAGGCCGCCGCCCCCAAGCCGGTCGCGAGCCTGAAGGTCCGGCGGCCGAAGCCCGCGCCCGCCGACGTCGCCCCGCTGCCGGTCGCCCCCGGCCGCGCCGCCTCGCCCGGCGACGAGCTCGGCGAGGCCGAGGTCGCCGGCGCCGCCACCGCCGAGACGGGCGGCGGCGAGTGCAACATGGCCGCCTGGCTCGAAGCCAAGCTCCGCGGCGACCGCCGCGTGCGCGAGGCGATGGCCGCAGCCTACCGCGGCAAGCCGCTGCTCCTCTGGCGCGACGGGACCTGGATCCAGCGGAGCGGCGAGGAAGGCCAGGGCCTCGCCGCCGTCCGCGAGGCGGTGATGTGGGAGGTGGCCTTCGCGCCTGTCGCCTGCCGTCGCCAGCCGGTCCACGGCCTCGTGCTGCTGAAGCTCGCCGCCGGCCCCGGCTCGCCGCGCGTCGTCATCGGCGGCGGCGCCTGGCGCTGGCAGGACCTGCTGTTCGCCAAGGGGCGGGGGTGATCTCCACCGCTCGTCCCGCGAAGGCGGGGACCCGAGCCTTCTCTCCACGGTCGCGGGCTCAGCATGGATTCCCGCCTTCGCGGGAACGAGCGGGTTTATCGCAGCGCCTGGTCGAGGTCGGCGATCAGGTCGGCCGCGTCCTCCACGCCGACCGAGAGCCGGATGAGGCCGTCGCTGATCCCGAGCCGCGCCCGCTGCTCGGCCGGGATCGAGGCGTGGGTCATGATCGCCGGGTGCTCGGCCAGGCTCTCCACCCCGCCCAGGCTCTCGGCCAGCGTGAACAGCCGGAGCCGCTCCAGCACCGCCACCGTGCCCGCCAGGTCGCGATCGAGGATCAGGGTGATCATCCCGCCGAAGCCATGCATCTGGCGCCGGGCGAGCGCGTGCTGCGGATGGCTGGCGAGGCCCGGATAGATCACCCGGCCGACGCGGCGGCCCTCCAGCCACTGGGCGATGCGAGAGGCGTTGTCGCAGTGCTGGCGCATCCTGAGCGCCAGGGTCTTGAGGCCGCGCAGCGTCAGGAAGCTGTCGAACGGCGAGGCCACCGCGCCCACGGCGTTCTGCAGGAAGGCGATCTTCTCGCAGAGCTCGGCGTTGTCGCCCGCGATCAGCGCGCCGCCCACCACGTCGGAGTGGCCGCCCACGTACTTGGTGGTCGAGTGCATGACCACGTCGAAGCCCAGCTCCAGCGGCCGCTGCACGTAGGGGGAGGCGAAGGTGTTGTCGGCCGCGGACCAGATGCCGCGCCGCCGGGCCAGCTCGGCGATCGCCGCCAGGTCGGCCAGCCGCAGCATCGGATTGGTCGGCGTCTCCACCCAGATCAGCCGGGTCCTGGGCGTGACCGCCGCCTCGACCGCCGCCAGGTCCGCCAGATCGACGAAGCTGAACTCGAGCCCGGCCGAGCGCTTGCGCACCTTGTCGAACAGCCGGAACGAGCCGCCGTAGAGGTCCTCGCTGGCGACCACGTGATCGCCGGCCTCCAGCGCGTCCAAAAGGGTGGCGATCGCCGCCAGGCCCGAGGCGAAGGCGAAGCCGCGGGTCCCGCTCTCCAGGTCCGCCAGCGCCCGCTCCAGCGCGAACCGCGTCGGGTTCTGGCTGCGGGAGTACTCGAAGCCCTTGTGCTTCCCGGGGCTCTCCTGGGCGTAGGTGGAGGTGGCGTAGATCGGCACCATCACCGCCCCGGTGGTCGGATCCGGCTCCTGCCCGCCGTGGATCGCGCGCGTGGCGAAGTCCAGCCGGTTCTTGCCGTGCTCCCCGGTCACGCCGCCCGCCTCAGGTAGTTGATCAGGTCGATGCGGGTGATCAGCCCCAGGAACTCGTGGCCGTCGAGCACGATCGCCACCTGGTCCTTCTCGAAGATCGGCAGCAGCGCCTCCAGCGGCTCGCTCGCCTGCAGCGTCGAGAGCTTGGCGGTCATGGCCGCCGCCACCGGCTGGTTGAAGCGCGCGTCCTGCCGGCGGTCCTCGACGGCTTCCAGCAGGTCGCTCTCGTCGATCAGCCCGATCAGCCGCCCGTCGTCCAGCACCGGCAGCTGGCTGACGTCGGCCTGACGCATGCGGTTGTAGGCGGTGAGCAGGGTGTCCTCGGGCCCGACCGTCACCGTCTCACCGCTCGCCGAGCCGCGGGCGATCAGGTCGCGCAGGTCGCCGTGCAGCTCGCGGCTGGCCAGCCCCTGCTCGGCCACCCAGCTGTCGTTGTAGACCTTGGAGAGGTAGCGGGAGCCCGTGTCGCAGACCAGCGTCACCACCCGCTTGGGCGCCGTCTGCTCGCGGCAGTAGCGCAGCGCCCCGGCCAGCAGGGTGCCCGACGACGAGCCGCCCAGGATGCCGGCCCGGGTGAGCAGCAGCCGCGCCGTGGCGATGCTCTCGCTGTCCGGGATCTCGTAGGCCTTGGTCACGAACGACAGGTCGCAGTTCTTCGGCACGAAGTCCTCGCCGATGCCCTCGACCACCCAGCTGCCGGCCTCGACCCGCTCGCCGCGCTCGACCAGCGGCGCCAGCACCGAGCCCACCGGGTCGGCCAGCACCATCTGCGTCTTCGGCGAGGCCTTGGCGAAGAACCGCCCGAGGCCGGTCAGGGTGCCGCCCGAGCCCACGCCCACCACCACCGCGTCGACGTCGCCGCCCATCTGCTCGAGGATCTCCGGCCCGGTGGTCGTCTCGTGGGCGAGCGGATTGGCCGGGTTCTCGAACTGGTTGATGTAGACGGCGCCCGCGAGCTTGGCGGCGATCGCGGCGGCCATGTCCTGGTAGTACTCCGGGTGGCCCTTGCCGACGTCGGAGCGGGTGATCCGCACGTCGACGCCCATCGCCCGCAGGTGCTGGATCTTCTCGCGCGCCATCTTGTCGGGCACCACCAGCAGCAGCCTGTAGCCCTTGACGAGCCCCACCTGCGCCAGGCCGAGCCCGGTGTTGCCGGCGGTCGCCTCGACGATCGTGCCGCCGGGCTCGAGGCGGCCGTCCTTCTCCGCGGCGCCGATCATCGAGAGCGCGATGCGGTCCTTGATCGAGCCGCCCGGATTGGCGCTCTCCAGCTTGACGAACAGCCGGCACCGGCCGGCCTCGAAGCCGTGCAGCTCCACCATCGGCGTGGCGCCGATCAGCTCGAGCGCGGAGGCCGCCACCGGCGGCGGAGTAAGCTTGCTCACGGTCAGCCTCGGGCGTGCGGTTGTGACGTCGCTCAGCGCTATAGCGGTCGAGCCTTGCCGACGATCCCTGCAACCGAGGTAGACCGCACCGCGCCGCCCGGCGCAAGGCGGACAAGCGACACCCCCCGCCCGGTCAGGGGAGGGGGCTCGCGATAGCGGCCGTCGCCGAGCTGAGGCTAATTCGCGCCGCCTGGCCGCCCGCCGCCGGCCTTGGCTGGCGTCGCCGCGGCCGCGGGGGCCTGGGCCTTGGCGGCCGCTTCGGCTTCCTGGCGCCTGGCGCCCTGCAGCATGTCGGGCAGCGCGTAGTTGCCCTCGTGGCAGGCGTATTCGTAGAGCTCGCCCTTCAGCGGATGGAACTCGTATTCGCCGCCCCAGGGCTTGTCCCAGACGCTCGGGTCCTCGACCTGGAACGAATAGTAGAGCCGGTCGGGCGCGACGCGGCGGAACCGCTCGGTGACCTTCAGGTCCTTCCAGGCGCCGAAGAAGGCCTCCTCCTTCGGGACGTTGGTCGTCTCGACGACCAGGGTGTCGCCGTCCCACCAGCCGATGGAATCCCCGAACCAGGGCCGGACCCCGTCGGTGCGGTGCTTGGCGTTCAGCCGCACGATCCGCATGTCGTGGACCATCTCCACCTCGATCACCACGGCGTCGGGGGTCTGCAGGATCTGGTAGTCGTTGTTGTAGAAGCCGTTGGGGAACATCGGCGGGCCGGCGTTGCGCCCGAAGCCGATGATGCAGCGTTCGCCGAGCGAGCGGGTCTCGTAGCTGTCGAACGAGCCCATCCGGCCGCCGCCGCCGCGTCCGCGGCCGAACAAGCTCGCCTGCTCGCCGTCCTTGCGGGGCGGCGGACGGCCAGTCTCGGTGGTGATCAGCGAGGTCCGCGGCTCGCCGTTCACCCGCATCACCGCGCGGCCGGGATCGAGCCAGCCGATGTTGTAGCCGCCCACGTCGCCGCCCGCGGCCGCGAACTCGGGACGCACGTTCTTGTCCTCGCCCTTCTGCACCGGCGCGTTCGGGTCGGTGGGCATGTCGCCCTCCTTGAACTCCCGCGCCATCTCCGCCTCCTCCGCCTTCACGGCGGCCGGCGGCATGACCAGCTGGGCCCCATATTTGGGGTTGCGGATCATCGGGGTGAGCGTGGCGTTGCTCCAGTTGCCCGACAGGTCCGGCTGGCCGAAGGGGGTGCGCGGGGCATGGTAGGCGGCGGCGGCCTTCGCGGGCGCGGCGGCCGGCGCGGCCTGGGCCATCGCCAGGGGCGCGGCGACCAGGGCGGTCGAAAGGGCGAGAAGAACGGCGCGTCTCAAGTCAATGCTCCCCCAAAGAATGTCGGTCGTGAATTTGCCAAGGCCTTTATCAGGCGATTTTACGAGCCGTGTGTCGCCCCGGCAATGCGGCCCGCGACGGCGCCGCAGGGACCTGCCGGCCGCCGCCCCGCTGCGACCGCTCGGCGTAGGGTTCTGTCCGCTGCGTGACCGACGCTCGCGCGCTCAGATGATACGAGCCAACCCAGAGAGGGACCGCGCATGGCCGAGCTCGCCGCGAAATTTCTGCGACCCGCCGAAAGCGATGACCTGCCCTATCGCGTCGAGCTGCGGGATGCCTCGGGCGCCGGGGTTGCGCGGCTGCTCGCCGCCTGCCACAGCCCCGCACTCGGCTACACGAGCTACTATGCCGCCCTGCGTGAGTTCTTCGGCCAGCACGTCACCCTGAGCGAGGGCGATCGGCTGCTGGCCGCAACGGGGGCGCAGCGCCGCTAGAAGACGCCCATGGCCAGCCCGGCCGCCATCGCGGCGCCGACCTCGCGACACGGCGTGAGCTCCGCGTCGCCGAGCCGCTTCTCGGCCAGGATCGCCTCGGGCGTCTGGGCATGGGTGCAGATGATCAGCGGCTCGCAGATGGCCTTCAGCCGCCAGCCTGTGGCGATGCGGCCGAGCTGGCGGGCCGCGCCCTCGCCGTCGCTGCCGGCCGCGATCAACGCCGCATAGGCGCGCCCGCTCAGCCGTCCCAGGCAGGGGTAGTAGCAGCGATCGAAGAACTCCTTCATCTCGCCGGACATGGACGCCAGGTTCTCGGGGCAGGCGAAGATCAGTCCGGCCGCCGCGAGCAGATCCTCGGCCTGGGTCTCGGCCGCGCGGGCGAGCCGGGCCGCAACCTCGGCTTCGGACCGGGCGCCCTGCGCCGCGGCCTCGGCCATGGCCCGCGCCGCGCCTGTGCGCGAGTGCCAGACGATCAGCAGCTGCTTCATCTGCCGCCGAGCGTACGGCGACTCGGGGGTTTTGACGTCAGGCGGCCCAGATTCGCCGGCTGAGCCGCATGGCGGCGGCATAGCGCAGCTCGCGGCGCAGCGCCGCCGGCACGATCCGCAGCACCAGCGCCCCCGCCGCGGCCAGCGCCATGGCGTCATCCAGATATCCGAATACGGGGATGCGGTCGGGAATGAGGTCGAACGGGGCCAGCAGATAGAGCGCGGCCAGAATCGTGACCATGCGCGCCAGCCTGGGCACACGGGGATGCTTCATCGCCAGCCACAGCGCGTAGAGATCGCGGCGGAGCGCCTTCCAGGGCGCGCGGCGGGCGCCGATCGCGGCCGGATGGGCGATCGCGGCTGCGGCGCGTTCGGGCGCGGCCCCGGCGGGCGCGGCCGCATAGCCGAGGGCGGCCAGCTCGGCGCCCGCCTCGCGTTCGAACACCGCCAGCGCCTCCGGCGAGAGCTCCGACCTCCAACGTCCCATCGAACGGGGCGAGACCGGGCCGGCGGCCGGGGCCGCCGCCTCGGCCTGATGGCGCAGGACCGCCTCGTCCCACTCCACGCCCAGGAAGCCCAGCAGGGCGCGCAGCGTCGGTTCGGGCCGCAGCACCAGATCCTCGTAGCGGACTTCGTGGTAGCGCGGCGAGCCCGCCAGCCGCCGGCCGGCGCGCACCCGCTCGGCCCAGTAGCGCGCGCAGGCGGCCAAGGCCTCCGGCGAGGCGCGGTCGGCGCCGCCGGTGATCTTTTCCAGTTTCATCCAGCGCGCGCGCCGCAGAGAGCAGGCCACGTCGCGGCCGTCGCGCACGAGATGGACAAAGCGGGCGTTCGGGAACCGGTCTGCGAGCGCCTCGAACTGGCGTATGTTCTCCGGCGTCTTCTCGGCCCAGACCGCCTTGCCGCTCGCCTCGAGGCAGGCGCGCTGGAAGCGCTCGATGAAGGCGAGCCGGGTCGGACTGGCGGCCTGCCAGCGCCGCACCTCGGCCGGCGCGAAGCCGAACCGTTCGGCGAGTTCCTGCGCAGAGGTGATCCGCTCAAGGAACAGCGTGCTTTCCGGTCCGCAGAAGATCTTGGGGTGCCGGTCGAGCCGGTGCCGCAGCAGCGTGGTGCCGCTGGATCCGCAGCCGCCGATGATCACCAGGTGCGCCTCGGAGCGATCGGCGCCGCGCAGCCGATCCGCCAGGCGCCAGCGCCAGGGTGCGCTCACGATCGCACCTCAGAGTGGTGTTCGCCGAGCCTGGTTCGTGACCCGCTCCGCCCCAATGCGCGCCGCACAAAGCCCTCCCGACCTGCTCAGCCCGAGCAGGAGTAGCAGTATGGATCGTCGAGGAAATGGCCGCTCGGCATCGGAACCGATACGCAACTGAAACGCAACGGTCGCAGGTGGCGCGGGCGGCGAAGGGGGTCATCTGGCTTTTCCGCGCAGCCGCGCGAGCGCACCTCTCGGTGGTGGCCGCCGGCGCGGCCGCTCCGCCGCCGAGCGCCATTGCGGGCTTGAAACGTGCTGACGCCAGCACGAGGGAATCGGCGGCGACCTCGCGACCGGGCGACGGCGCGCAAGCACCGGGCGCCGATCCATCCGGAGCGGCGGGAGGGGATGCAGAAAGTCAGCACTTGTTGACAATCGGGGGGCGTCATGCGCCCTTCCGCGCCTCGTAAAAGCACCCCGATTTCCTGAAGAGATGCACGCCTACCGCACCCACACCTGCGGCGAGCTTCGCGCCGCCAACACCGGCGACAAGGTCCGGCTCTCGGGCTGGATTCACCGCAAGCGCGATCACGGCGGCCTGATCTTCATCGACCTGCGCGACAACTATGGCCTGACCCAACTGGTGGTGAGCCCATCGGCCCCCAGCTTCACCACGGTCGATCACCTGCGCGCCGAGAGCGTGATCCGCCTCGACGGCGAGGTCGTGGCGCGCTCGCCCGAGACGATCAATCCGAACCTGCCGACCGGCGAGATCGAGGTGCGGGTGAAGGAGGTCGAGGTCCTCTCGGAAGCCAACGAGCTGCCGCTGCCGGTGTTCGGCGAGCCGGACTACCCGGAGGAGATCCGGCTGAAGCACCGCTACCTGGATCTGCGGCGCGAGACGCTGCATCGCAACATCCTGCTGCGCAGCCAGGTCATCAACTCGATCCGCCGCCGGATGCTGGAGCAGGGCTTTTACGAGTTCCAGACCCCGATCCTGACCGCCTCCTCGCCGGAGGGCGCGCGCGACTTCCTGGTCCCCTCGCGCCTGCATCCCGGCAAGTTCTACGCGCTTCCCCAGGCGCCCCAGCAGTTCAAGCAGCTCCTGATGGTGGCGGGCTTCGACCGTTATTTCCAGATCGCCCCCTGCTTTCGCGACGAGGACGCCCGCGCCGACCGCTCGCCCGGCGAGTTCTACCAGCTCGATATCGAGATGAGCTTTGTCACCCAGGAGGACGTCTTCGCCGCCGTGGAACCAGTGCTGCGCGGCGTGTTCGAGGAGTTCGCCGACGGCAAGCCGGTCACGCCGAAGTTTCCGCTGATTGCCTACGCCGACGCGATGCGGATGTATGGCTCGGACAAGCCCGACCTGCGCAATCCGATCAGGATGGCGGACGTGAGCGAAAGCTTTCGCGGGTCCGGCTTCAAGGTGTTC
>NZ_DATIMC010000117.1:0-14181 GCF_035475775.1 Phenylobacterium sp.
TTCGTTCCGCGGCCTTCCGCGTTTTCCGCGGTTCCCTACGCGTGATCCAGCACCGGCTTGGCCTCATACGGCGCCTCGAGGGCCTTCACCTCGTCGGCGGTGAGCTTGATGTCGACCGCCGAGACCGCCTCCTCCAGGTGGCCGAGCTTGGAGGCGCCGATGATCGGCGCGGTGACGGCGGGGTTCTTCATCACCCAGGCGAGCGCCACCTGCATGTTGGTCAGCCCGCGCTGCCTGGCGATCTCGGAGACCGCGTCCACCACCTTGAAGTCGGCGTCGCGGAAATAGAGCCTGGGGCTGAACTCGTCGGTGCGGGCGCGCTCGGTGTTGCCCTCCTTCGGCGCGGCGCGGCCGCCGGCCAGGAAGCCGCGCGCCAGCGGCGACCAGGGGATCACCCCGATGCCTTCGCTGCGGCAGAGCGGTAGCATCTCGCGCTCCTCCTCGCGGTAGACGAGGTTGTACTGCGGCTGCATGGAGACGAAGCGGCTCCAGCCGTTCTCGTCGGAGACGGCGAGCATCCTGGCGAACTGCCAGGCGTACATCGAAGACGCGCCGATGTAGCGCGCCTTGCCGGCGCGCACGACGTCGTTCAGCGCCTCCAGCGTCTCGGCGATCGGCGTCTCGTAGTCGAAGCGGTGGATCTGGTAGAGGTCGACGTAGTCCATGCCGAGCCGCTTCAGGCTGGCGTCGATCTGCGCCATGATCGCCTTGCGCGACAGACCCCGCTCGTTCGGCCCCGGCCCCATCGGCCCGTTCACCTTGGTGGCGAGCACGATCTCCTCGCGCCTGGCGAACTCCCTCAGCCACTTGCCGGTCACCTCCTCCGAGGCGCCGATCGAATAGACGTTGGCGGTGTCGAAGAAGGTGATCCCCTTCTCGACGGCGGTCTTGAAGAACGGCTTGGCCTGCTCTTCGTCCAGCACCCAGCTGCGCCACTTCGGCGAGCCGTAGGTCATGCAGCCGAGGCAGAGGCGCGAGACCTTCAAGCCGGTCTCGCCAAGACGCACCTGTTCCATCGCGACCTCCCGGTTTCTCCGCTAGCGGGCGAGCCGGCCGTCCTCCAGCGCCGCCATCTCGAAGGGAAAAAGCACGCCGGGATCGGGGGCGTCCACCTCATCCGCTATGGCCTTGGGCGCGAGCGTGCGGACGAGGCCGCTCAGCAGCGCCAGGTGCGCCCGCTTCTTGTGGTCAGCCCTGACGATGGTCCAGGGCGCGGTCGGCGACTGGGTGCGCCGGAGCATGGCGTCGCGCGCCTCGCTGTAGGCGTCCCACTTCTGTTGCGCGACGGCGTCCATCGGCGAGGCCTTCAAGGCCTTCAGGGGATCGGTGGCGCGTTCCTGAAGCCGCTCCGCCTGCTCCTTCTTCGAGACGTCGAGCCACAGCTTGACGAGCTTCAGGCCGCTGTCGACCAGCATCGCCTCGAAGGTCGGGACCTCGCGCAGGAACCGCTCCTGCTCCTCCGGCGTCGCAAAGCCCATGACGCGCTCGACGCCGGCGCGGTTGTACCAGGAGCGGTTGAAGATCACCGTCTCCCCGGCCGCCGGCAGGAAGCGGATGTAGCGCTGGAAGTACCACTGGCTGCGCTCGCGCTCGGAGGGCTTCGGCAGCGCCACGACGCGGGTCGAGCGCACCGACAGGTGCTCCGTCAGCACCCGGATCGAGCCGTCCTTGCCCGCGGCGTCGCGGCCCTCGAAGATGATCAGCACCTTCTCGCCCGCCTGCATCGCGTGCTGCTGCCAATGCACAAGAGCGAGCTGCCGCTTCTCCAGCTCCGCTTCGTACTTGTCGTCGTCCATGGCGGGATTAATGCGCGATCGTCAACGCCGGCCCAAACGCTTCCTCCTTCCTCGTCATCCCGGACGGCCTGCAAGGCCGATCCGGGACCCAGCAGCCGTGCGCACCGCCTCTGGGTCGCGGCTCTGCGCTGCGCTGCGGCCGGGATGACGGTTTGTGGGAGTGGCGGCCGCCCAGTTAAACACCGACCAATGATCCGTCTATTCGTCCGCAACGACCTTGCGCCGGGCGCCGAGCTCGACCTCGACGAGGGCCCGAGCCGATACCTGGCCTCGGTCATGCGCCTCACCGTCGGGGACGCGCTGCTGGTGTTCAACGGCCGCGACGGGGAGTGGCGGGCGCGGGTGGCGAGCGTCGGCAAGCGCGCGGTCAGGCTCTCGATCGAAGCCCGGACGCGCCCGCAGGCCGCCGGCCCCGACCTCGAGCTCGTGGTGGCGCTGGTCAAGCGCGCCCGGCTGGAGACCATCATCGAGAAGGCCGCCGAGCTCGGCGCCGCGCGCGTCCGCCTGGCGACCACCGAGCGCACCAACGCCGAGCGCACCCGCGTCGACCGCCTTGTCGCCATCGCCACGGAGGCCGCCGAGCAGACCGGCCGCCTCGACGTGCCGGAGATCTCGGCGCCGATGAAACTCGACCGCCGGCTCGCCGACTGGCCCGCGGACCGTCGCCTGCTGTTCTGCGACGAGGCGGGCGACGCGCCGCCGATGCTCGAGGCGCTCGGTGGCCAGCCTGCAGGCCCCTGGGCGATCCTCATCGGCCCGGAAGGCGGCTTCAGCCCACGCGAGCGAGACCTGATCCGATCGCTGCCGTTCGCGGTCCCCGCCACGCTCGGCCCGCGCATCCTGCGCGCCGACACCGCCGCCATCGCCGCGCTGGCGCTCTGGCAGGCGACGCTCGGCGACTGGCGCTCTTGAGCTTCCCCGATTTGCGCCCACCTATCCTGGCAGCGTAAGGATTTCGGCCGACCCCCCAGGGGTTGGGCTCGGGGAGGTGACGGATGGCCGAGGTCGCTTGCGACGATCGCCCGCTGGTGTTCGAAGACCTGGTCCGCTGGTTCGAGGCGGGCGCCAAGCCGAAGGCCGCCTGGCGCGTCGGCGCCGAGCACGAGAAGTTCGTCTTCCGCCTGGGCTCGCACGCCCCCGTCCCCTATGAGCCGCAAGGCATCAAGGCGCTGCTGGAGGGCCTCGCCCGCTACGGCTGGGCGCCGGTCTGCGAAGGCGAGAACGTGATCGCCCTGGAACGCGGCGCGGCCAGCGTCAGCCTGGAGCCGGGCGGCCAGTTCGAGCTCTCCGGCGCGCCGCTGGAGACCATCCACGACATCTGCGAGGAGACCGGCGGCCATCTGCAGGAGGTCAAGGTCGTCGCCGACGAGCTCGGCCTGGGCTTCCTCGGCCTCGGCTTCACGCCGGTCTGGACCCGCGAACAGGTCCCGATGATGCCCAAGGGCCGCTACCGGATCATGCGCGCCTACATGCCCAAGGTCGGCGGCAAGGGCCTGGACATGATGTTCCGCACCTGCACCGTGCAGGCCAATCTCGATTTCGGCTCGGAAGCCGACATGGTCGCCAAGTTCCGCACCTCGCTGGCGCTGCAGCCGATCGCCACCGCCCTGTTCGCCAACTCGCCGTTCAAGGAAGGCAAGCCCACCGGCTTCGTCTCGGCCCGCGCCGACGTCTGGACCGACACCGATCCCGACCGCACCGGCATGCTGGATTTCGTGTTCGCCGACGGCTTCGGCTTCGAGACCTACGCCAACTATGCGCTCGACGTGCCGATGTACTTCGTCAAGCGCGACGGCCGCTACATCGACGTGGCCGGCCGCTCGTTCCGCGCCTTCATGAAGGGCGAGCTGCCGGAGCTGCCCGGCCAGAAGCCGACCCTGAAGGACTGGGCCGACCACACCACCACTCTCTTCCCCGAGGTCCGGCTGAAGCAGTACCTGGAGATGCGCGGCGCCGATTCCGGGCCGTGGAGCCGGCTCTGCGCTCTGCCGGCGCTGTGGACCGGCGTGCTCTACGACGGCGCGGCGCTCGGCGCCGCCTGGGACCTCTGCAAGCACTGGGAGACCGCCGACCACGAGCGGCTGCGCGAGGACGTGGCGCGCCTGGGCCTCAAGGCCGAGGTGGCGGGCCGCGCCGTGCAGGATGTGGCCAAGGACATGCTGGCCATCGCGCGCGAAGGCCTGAAGCGCCGCAACCGCCTCTCCGGCGGGCTGGTGGACGAAAGCGGCTACCTGGCCGAGCTCGACGCCATCGCCGAGACCGGCGTCACGCCCGCCGAGCGTCTGCTCGAGCTCTACAACGGCCCGTGGCAAGGGGACGCGAGCAAGGTCTTCGAGGCGTTCGCCTATTAGCCCGCGGTTTTGAGAGGCGTCCCTGGCGCGGACAGCCCGTAGCGCTTGGCCTGCGCCGACAGATTGGGCGCGATCGCGGCTGCGGCTGCAATGTCCGCCTCTCCTCCGGGCTTGTCGCCCTTCTGGAGCTTCGCGAGTCCGCGCCCGTAAAGCGACCACGCGCTCTTGGGCTGCAGCTTCAAGGCTTCGTTGTAATCGGCGAGCGCCAGGTCGAGCTCGCCGCGACGCAGGTGCGCCAGACCCCGGCTGTCGAACAGCGCCGCCACGTGCGGTCCGCGCCGGACGGCGGCCTCGCAGTCGGCCAGCGCCTTGTCGAGATCATGTCCCCACAGCGAACGCGCCCAGCAGCGGCCGTTGAGCGCGTCCACCATGCGCTCGCTCTTCGGGTGGCCCGCGATCCAGGCGTCGTAATGGACGATCGCCGGTTCGAACCGCCCACTCGCCGAATACAGACTCGCCGCGATCAGCTCGCGATCCGGCTCGGCCTTGATTGCGGCCGCGAAGTCGTCGGCGGCGCGGTGCTCGTCGCCCGCCGCGAGGTAGAGCACGGCGCGCTGCATGTGGGCCCGCACATCGCTCGGGTCGAGCTTGAGCACTTCGTCGAAATCGGCCATCGCCAGCACGCCGTTGTGCAGGCCCAGGTGCGCCTCGGCGCGATGGCGGAAGTACTCGGCATCCTTGGGATCGAGCTCGGTCGCGCGCGTGAAGTCCGCGAGCGCGCCGCTGTAGTCGTGACGCGACATGGACGCCTCGCCGCGCCTCGCGAAGCCCGCCGCATCGGTGGGCACATCGGCATATTGGGCGGCCGCCGCCGGCGCGGGAGCGGGGGTTCCCGCCTGGGTGAGCGCAACCGACGGTCGGCCGAGTTGGAACACCGGCCCGCCGTTGTAGGTGAAATAGAGCCGCCGCTGCTGCTTCGAGTAATAGATGCGATGGGAAAGGAAGAAGTCCGCGCCCAGCAGCATGTCGGAGCCATCGAGCGAAAGGTTCGCAACTCTCAAGCGCGTGTGCTGGATCTGCTCGCCGCCGATGTCGAGGCTGTCGAACGGCGCGACCCAGCTCTCCATCACGCGACCGCCGATGCCCGTCGTGGGCCCGGAGGCCTGGACGCCCGCGGCCTCCGGCCGGAATCCCGCCTTCTCGGCCGCCGCGAGCTTGACGTAGGAAACCGGCGCACCCGTGTCGAAGATCACGTGCAGGGTCTGGCCGTTGAGCTTCGCCTCGGCGCGCAAATGCGGGGACTGGGGCCCGATCGCATTCAACTCGACCACCCCGACGGCCCGGCCGCCGGACCAGTAGGCCAGGTTGGCTTGTTCGCAGTCGGCGGAGGGGTGCATGAGGCGGATCACGCCATTTCCGAGGTCGTACTCGGTGTCCATGGCGGCGAGCACGTTCTGCCCAATGACGCCCCCACTTCCGGGATCGACGCTGGGCAAGGCGAGGAAGACGACGTTTGGAATCTTGATGCCGTCGATGCCGAGGCTCACGCGCACGATGTTCAGGCGCATGTCCGTGCCGCCGGCTCCTTTGGCGTAATAGCCGATCGGCGCCGGGTACATCTCCAGCTTCATGCGCTGGGCGGTCTCGGTGTTGATGAAACTGACCGCAGCGCCGCTGTCGACCGTGAAGGTGGTGTCCTGACCGTCCACCTTCACCGTCACGTGCGCCCTCAAGCCGACCATCGTCGTCGGCAACTCCGCGACCTTGCCGATGTCGCATTTCGCCGCCGCAAGGGCCGCGTTCCCCTGGGCCGCGAGAGCCGTCACTGCGAACGCGAGGAGGATGCCCCGACCACTCATTGGCGGAGCCTAGAACGTCAAAGCTCCGCTACGGAAGCGAAAACTCGCGCCAGGTACGCCTCGCCGCCGGTCAGCGGACGCCGCCCTCCTGGGCGCCCGGCGTCTCGACGTTCGGCTCCCAGCGCTCGGCCTGGCTCTGCCCATCGCCGGCATCGGTGTGCTGGACGACGGCGTCGACGTTGGGCGCCCCGTCCCTGTGATGTGGGTTCACGGCCGCGTCATCCACCGGATAGACCTCGATCCCCTTGGACCGGTCGAAGGCGAGGCGGCCGGTGATCGGCTCCATGGCTTCATAGGGCGTCTCGTAGGACCACACCGCGTTCTCGGCGAACTCCCCGTCCATCAGGATCGTGTAGTAGCTCGCGTCGCCCTTATAGGGGCAGTGGGTGACCTTCTCCTGGCGCGACATGTACTCCATGGCCACGTCCTCGCGCGGGAAATAGACCACCGGGTCATAGCCGGCCTCGCTCAGGATCAGCGCGTTGTCGCTGTCGGCGATCACGTGGCCGGCGAAGAACGCCCGCCAACGGGTCCGGGCGGGCTCCAGGGTGATCGGATGGTCGGGACCGGGCTTCAGCATGCGGGCCTCCTCCTGCTGATCAACGCACCAGGGCCGGGGGTAGGTCCGCGGGACCGGCGCTTGCTTGTGCCGGTGTGGAACGCGTGATCTCCTTCCCGCAAATCCGCAGCGGCGGGAGGATGTGAGCTCGGCCGCCGCCCGAAGTCCAGGACCCAGACCCCGCATGGATATCGTCTTCGTCGCCGGAATCGTGGTGAGCCTTGTCACCGCCGTCCCCGTGATCATCCAGCTGCGTCATCATCCGCGCGGCCTGACGGTCCTGTTCTTCGCCGAGATGTGGGAGCGCTTCTCCTACTACGGCATGCGGGGGCTGCTGATCTTCTTTCTGACGCAGCACTTCCTGATGGGCGACACGATCGCCAACGGGCAGTACGGCGCTTACACCTCGCTGGTCTACCTCATGCCGCTGATCGGCGGATTCCTGGCCGACCGGTTCCTGGGGGCGCGCAAGGCGGTGGCGTTCGGCGCCTTGCTGCTGGTGCTCGGCCACACCACCATGGCCTTCGAGGGCAAGCCCGCCATCCAGGTCCTGACCTATCACGGCGCGCGCTACGAGTTTCAGGTCACCGGCCGCGCCGACCATCGCCAGGTGAAGCTGCTGGTCGCGGGCCAGCCCCACGCCTATGCCTCGGCCGCCGATGGCGGACTCGACATCAAGGGCCTGCCCGCGGGCGCCCCGCTGCCGGCGCATCTCGCCAAGGGCGACTACCAGCTCTCGGTGCAGGATCCCAACCCGGGCTTCCGCAACGTCCTCTATCTCGCGCTCGCGCTGATCATCATGGGGGTCGGATTCCTCAAGGCGAACATCTCCTCGATCGTCGGACAGCTCTATCCGCCCGACGATCCGAGGCGCGATCCCGGCTTCACCCTCTACTATTTCGGCATCAACCTGGGCTCGTTCTGGGCGGCCATCGCCTGCGGCTGGCTGGGCCAGCAGATCGGCTGGTGGGCGGGGTTCGGCGCGGCCGGGGTCGGGATGCTGGCCGGGTGGTTGGTGTTCGTGATCGGCAAGCCCCTGCTGGAGGGCAAGGGCGAGCCGCCCGACCCTGTCGCCCTCGCAAAGCCGCTCCTGGGTCCGCTGAACGGCGAGTGGACCATCTACCTGCTCGGCCTGGCGGGCGTGGGCGGAGTGTTCTTCGTCGTGCAGAGCTACGCCATCGTCGGCGGGCTCCTGGCGGCAGGCGCGATCGCCACCCTGGCCTACCTCGTCTGGTACATGGCCGCCCGCTGCGGCAAGGTCGAGCGCGAGCGCCTGATGCTGGCCATCGTGCTGATCCTCGGCTCGGTGGTGTTCTGGGCGCTCTATGAGCAAGGCGGCTCCTCGCTCAACCAGTTCGCCGAACGCAACGTCGACCTGCGGCTCTGGGCTGGGCAGTCGATGACGCCTGCGCAGACGCAGTCCTTCCAGGCGAGCTGGATCCTGATCTTCGCCCCTGTCTTCTCGGCGCTCTGGGCCTGGCTCGGCCGCCGCGGCCGCGATCCCAATCCGATGCTGAAGTTCTCGTTCGGCCTGCTGCTGATCGGGGCCAGCTATTTCGTCATCGTGGGCGCCGCGGGCTTCGCCAGTCCCGACTACAAGATCCCACTCGCCATGCTGGCGCTCGCCTATCTCGCCCAGACGACAGGCGAGCTCTGCCTCTCGCCGGTGGGCCTCTCGCAGATGACCAAGCTCGCGCCGCCGGCGCTGATCTCGACGCTGATGGCCACCTGGTTCCTGGGCACCTCGGGAGCCCAGTGGCTCGCGGCCAAGATCGCCCAGCTCACCGCCGCCGACTCTATCGCCGGCCAGGTGCTCGATCCCGGCAAGGCGCTGGCCACCTACGTGCACGTGTTCGCCATGATCGGCGGTTGGGGGCTGGCTGCGGGCGTGGTGTTCCTGGCGCTTTCTCCGTTCCTCAAGCACCTGGCGCACCAGGCGAAGGCTCCCAGGCCGCAGCAGCCCGAGCCGACCGCGCCCACCCTCGATGGCGAGCGCCAGGCGGTGAACCGGCAGGCGGCGCGCGCCGACCGTCGCGCCTGATCAGCCGAACTCTTTCCGGATGCGGACATACCAGCTGTAGGGGAAGGTGAAGGTGCGCTCCTGCACGTCGGGCGTCCCGCCCACGGAGCGCGGCCCCGGGAAGATCAGGATCTCGTCGCGCAGCCGCACATGCGGGTGGTTGATCAGCGGCAGCTCGACCCTGAGGCTCAGGTCCGGCCTGGGCTTCCACTCCGCGAACGGCCGCGCATAGGTCTGCAGCTTGTAATTCTCGATGAGGTTGAACCGGTAGGCGCGCTGCTGCCAGCCGCCGAACAGGTCGAAGCCGACGCTCGCGTCATAGGCCGGCAGATCCTGGTTGAAGTTCACCGACCAGTCGAGGGGATGCAGGTTCGAGATCGCCCGCATCTGGCGGGTCGTGGGATCGGTCACGTGCGACCAGCGTTCGACGATATCGAACTTCAGGAGCGCCCCCTTCCAGCCGAAGCTCTCGAAGCGGAGCGTGCCGGTGGCCTCCACCTCGTCCTTCGTGCCCGAGCTGATGTTGGTCGGCTGGTCTAACACCGAGCCGTCGGCGGCGAACACCGGGCCGCGGTCCACTGCATCGGTGATCTCGAAGTGGCGGGCAGCCAGTATCAGGCTCGAGCCGCGCCATAGCTGCCGCTCGATGGCCGCCTCGCCGACCCAGTCCTGTTCGGGGTTGAGGTTGGGGTTGCCCGCGGTGACGCCGACGCTGTTCGTCAGGTTGGTGGAGGCCACGAAGTCATCGAAGTTGAGCTGGCCGACCACCCGCTCCAGGCGCACCCGCAGCTGGGTTCCGCGGGTCGCGGTCCAGGCGACGGCGAGCCGGGGCCTGGCGAACTGCAGCCGCTTGGCCAGCACCACGTCGCCACGCGAGGAGATGTCGGAGCTTTCGTAAGCCACGTCCGCATCGACCGTGAGGGTTGAGAGCGGCCGCCAGGCGAGCTTGACGAAAGATTCCGTCCGCTTCTCCTCCACCCGCACGTTGGCGGCCGGCAGGACCTGCGGAGCGCCGTCGATGCTCAACGAGGTGTGGCTGTCGAGCTTGTTGTCGGCGTTCTCCGCGCCGGCCTCGATGGACAGCGTCGAGCCGATGCGATGCTTCAGGACGGCGCGCAGGATCAGCTCGCTGGAGCTGCGCAGGTTGAAGAAGTCGTCGGCGGCGTCGCGTCCGGTCACGGCGGGATCGGCGTCGGCGGAGCTCGAGTCGGTCTTGCGGTGGCGCGAGGTGCGCAAGCCCACCAGCTCCAGCGTCGTGCTTGGCCCGACGGCGCGGCTGTAGCGGGCGCCGCCCTCCGTGTCGTACGTCTTCTGGACGAGGTTGAACGCCTGCAGGTCCGCGGCCGGGGAGCTGACGAAATCCTGCTCCGGCTCCTTGAACTTTTCCTGGTTGAAGTAGGTGTTGAACCTGAGCCTGCCGCCGAGCAGCGGCGTCTCGAGCGCGCCGGTGAGCTGGCCGAGGGTGTCCGTGCCCGCGGTCTTGATCCGGGCGAGGAACGGCGGCCGTCGATCGGCGAAGCGGACCTCGTTGTGGCCGGGCCCGACCCCGTCGTCGGCGCCCTTGCCGACGTGCAGTCCGCCTTCCCAGGTCCGGCCGCCCGGCAGTGAACCGGAGCCTTCGAGCCGGATGCCGCCGAGGTTGCGGCCGTCGTCCACGTGCTGGCTGGCGAGCGCCACGATGGCGTGCGCGCCGGCGCCCTTCTTCAGGACGACATTGGCGATCACCGTCTTGCCCTGCATGTCGACGCCCGGGGCGCCGCCGCGGATCACGTCGATCCGCTCGACCCTGGCCGCCGGAATGCGCTGCAGGATGGCGTCGAGCGGGTCGCTCTTGGCGGCCGGCCGCTCGCCATTGACCAGCACGTTGCCCGCCGCGCCCTCGAAACCGCGCACGCTGGCGCCCGTGTCGAGCAGGAAATCCGGGATGCGGTTCACCATGTCCAGCGCGGTGCCGGTGTTCGCCCCGGCGAAGTAGGACGCCGGATAGGACACGACGCCCTGCGGCGGAATCGCGGGCGCAGGGTTGGCCGGCGCGGCCGCCTGGGCGAGGACAAGCAGCAAGCTCATGGACGCGGGACTCTCCTGCAACGGAGATGGCCGCGGGCCGCACGGCGGGCCAATTAAATGCCCGTAAGGTGCATTAAATCTGCGAAACCTTGCCGCCGATAACCTGCGCGGCGGAGGGCGAGCGCGCGCCTAGAGGCTGGTGCCGCCGACGGTGAGCCCGGTGATCTTCAGCGACGGCTGGCCCACGCCCACCGGCACGCTCTGGCCGGACTTGCCGCAGACCCCGATGCCGGGATCGAAGTCGAAGTCGTCGCCGATCATGGTCACCCGCGTCAGCGCCGAGGGTCCGTCGCCGATCAGGGTCGCGCCCTTCACCGGCGTGGTCACCTTGCCATCCTCGATCAGGTAGGCCTCGGTACACTGGAACACGAACTTGCCGTTGGTGATGTCCACCTGCCCGCCGCCGAAGTTGGCGCAATAGAGCCCGCGCTTGGTCGAGGCGATCATCTCCTCGCGCGGCGTCTCGCCCGCCAGCATGGCGGTGTTGGTCATCCTGGGCATGGGCATATGGGCGTAGGACTGCCGGCGCGCATTGCCGGTGGGGGCCAGGCCCATCAGCCGGGCGCTCATCCGGTCGTGCATGTAGCCCTTCAGGATGCCGTCCTCGATCAGGATGGTCCGCTCGGTGGGCGTGCCCTCATCGTCGACGGTGAGCGAGCCGCGGCGGCCGGCGATCGTCCCGTCGTCGAACACGGTGACGCCCGGCGCGGCCACCCGCTCGCCGATGCGCCCGGAGAACGCCGAGGTGCCTTTGCGGTTGAAGTCGCCCTCCAGGCCGTGGCCCACCGCCTCGTGCAGCAGGACGCCGTTCCAGCCCGGCCCCAGCACCACGTCCATCTCGCCCGCCGGGCAGGGCACGGCCTCCAGGTTGACCAGCGCCTGGCGCAGCGCCTCCTCGACATGCGAGCGCCAGTTTTCCTCGGTGATCCAGGTCTCGAAGCCGGCGCGCCCGCCCGACCCCGTGTAGCCGTTCTCGCGGCGGCCGTCCTTTTCCACGGTCACCTGCACATTGATGCGGCACAGCGGGCGCACGTCGCGGATCAGCCGTCCGTCGGCGCGCACGATCTCGACGATCCGCCGCTCGCCGGCCAGGGAGGCCATCACCTGCACCACGCGGGGGTCGCGGGCGCGGGCCCAGGCGTCGATCTCCTGCAGCAGGGCGACCTTGTCGCCGAACGCGGGCGAGGCGAGCGGATCGTCCTCGCCGTAGAGCTTGGCGTTGGTCGGCCTGGGCGCATCGGCCGCCTGGCCGGAATAGCCGCGCCTGGCGAGCTTGGCCGAATCCGCCGCCCGGCGGATGGCGGCCTCGGTGATCTCGCTGGCGTGGGCATAGCCCGCGGTCTCGCCGGCCACGACCCGCAGGCCGAAGCCCTCGGTGGCGTCGTAGGCGGCCGACTTCAGCCGCCCGTCGTCGAACAGGAAGCTTTCACTCTCCGAGCGCTCGACGAACAGCTCGCCGTCGTCGGCGCCGGCCAGGGCGTCGGAGAGGATCTCCCGGGCGCGGTCCGGCTCGACGCCGACGGATTGCAGGATGGAGGGGGCGGGGGCGTGCGCGTTCATGGGTCCAAGATAGGGAGACGCGGGCGCCGCGTCACCTCCCCGGCGTCCGCCCGGGCTCGCGCCTCCGCGGAGGTCCGCAACCCAGCGGTCAAGCCCGCGTTCGGCTGGGGTGAAGATCAAACCGTTGCGGCCGGGCCGTGTCGTTCGCGGCTGCGCGCGCGAAGGGCGGCTCGCGGCCAGGTACACCGCGGTCAGCCTGGTCGGCTTCGCGGTGGATGCGACCTGTCTGCAGGCGGGGCTGTCGCTGGGGCTCGGGCCGGCGTGGGCGCGGGTGGCCTCTCTGGCGCTCGCCATGCAGGCGACCTTCCTGCTGAACGGCCGCCATGTGTTCGGCTCGCTGGGGCCCGGACGCGCGGCCGTGCGCCAATGGGCGACCTACATGGGCACGAACGCGTTCGGGAACCTCTGCAACTACTGGATCTTCGTGACCCTGGTCTCGACGCATTGGCGGATCGTGGGCGAGCCGGCCTTCGCGTTGTGCGCCGGCTCGGCCTGCGCCTGGGCGCTCAACTATGGCTGCACACGCTGGCTGGTGTTCGGACGCGCCGTGCGGCTGGGGCGCACGGTGCTGAGGCGGGCCGGCGAGCGCCGGCGGCGCGGCGAGGTCAGCCCCGCGCCGGCCCGCCGCGTCCCTCGACCAGCCGCACCACGATGCGCTCGCCGGTGACCGCCTTGGCGGTCCAGCTGCGGCCGGACGGGATCGCCGTGCAGTAGCTGAACGGCGCCGGGATCGGCCGCGACTGGCGCAGGCACAGCTTGTCGCCCGAGATCCGCCAGCGGCCGCGCGAGCGGTCGCCGCGCCGGCCCATGGCGGTGTAGTCGCCGGACGGCTGCAGCCACAGCCGCGCGGTGCGGCCGTCCGGATAGGTTGAGAGGATGGTGTTGCCGAACGCCTGGCGCACCTCGGGCGGCGCGGAGGCTCCGGGCTCGGCGGCCACGGCCGCCATCGGCAGGGCGAGGAGCCCCGCCCCGATCAGGGCGAGCCTCCAGGCAGGTTGGGATCGGGCGTTGTTCATGGCCCGACAACGCGCGAGGGCCGCGCGGGGCTGCGCCCGGTTCGGAGCGGCGGCGGGCGAGGCGCCGCCGAAGGGGCCTTTTCAGGCGCTGGTCGCCGGTCTAGAACATTAAGCGAACATCGGGATCTGGAGACCGCCATGCGCGAGGACGGCAAGATCGATTACGTCGAGTTCCCGGCGGGCGACCTGGTCCCGCTGAAGGCGTTCTATCGCGCGGCCTTCGGTTGGACGTTCACCGACTACGGTCCGGCCTATTGCGCCATGTCCGAGGGGCTCGACGGCGGCTTCAACGCCGAGGCCTCCGACCGGGCCGCCGCGCCGCTCGTCATCCTCTACGCCCACGACCTCGCGGCGATGGAGGCGCGCGTCCGCGCCGCCGGCGGGGCGGTGACCCGGCCGATTTACGGCTTTCCGGGCGGCCGTCGCTTCCACTTCCGCGACCCCGCCGGCAACGAGCTGGCGGTGTGGAGCGAGGGGTGATCCCTGGCGCAAGATTCTCTTCAGAATCGCAACAGTAGATTCGCTCCCCGGGAGGTGAGCGTGGGCATTCGACGGATAATCATCTGCATTCTCTTGGCGGGCGTCTTCAGCTGCCTGACGTGGGCCCGCGCCACGGCCGCCCCCCAGCCGATCAGGCTCACGCGCGCAGCGATCAAGCTGCACGAGGGCGATGTCTGGGGCCATTGGGGACAGGCGCTGATATGCAACCTCGCGCCTGAAGAGCTCCGCTGGAAGTCAGACCAGTCGGAACTGAACACCAAGCGGTTCTCTGAGGTGTTCGACGAAGAGCTGACCGCCGCCGGGTTGCGTCAGTCGCGGGTCGATAGTCTGTTCGATGAAGCCCCTACAGCCGGGCTACAGCTTGGAGTCGCCATCATCAGCATTGACGCTCAGATCTGCAGCAGCAGTGACGACGACTACGGAACCAACCGAACCTTTCGCGGAAAAATGACCATGGGCGCGGAATGGCAGGTCTACGATCCCGTTCGGGCCCAGATCATTGCCAGGATCTC
>NZ_DATIMC010000118.1:0-15286 GCF_035475775.1 Phenylobacterium sp.
CCGGAACCGGCGCGTGCGGCCGCCCAGCGCCTGCGGCCGGTTCAGCGCCTTGCGGAACTCGTCGCGCCGTTCATGGATCGAGGCGATCACCCGGCCCATGGGCACGCCGATCTCCACCAGCACCGCCTCGGAGAGCTGCAGGCTGGCCTCCACCGTCTCGGGCACCGCGTCGGTGGCGCCCAGGTCATAGAGCCGCTGCGCCTGGCGGGCGTCGCGGGCGCGGGCCACGATGGTCAGGTCGGCGCGCATCCCGCGGGCCGCGCCGACCACCGCCTCCACGCCCTCCGGCGAATCCATCGTCACCACCAGCGCCGGCGCCCGCTCCAGGCCGCAGCGCACCAGGAACTCCGGCCGCGAGGCGTCGCCGTAGAAGATCGTCTCGCCCGCCCTGCGGCCCGCCTCCACCAGCCGCGGCTCCCGCTCGGCGGCGAGCCAGGGGATCCGGTGGCGCCCCAGCATCTCGCCCACCAGCTTGCCGACCCGCCCATAGCCCACCACCAGCACGCGCGGGGCCTCCCCGGGATCGCCTGGAGGCTCCGCGGCGAGCCCGGTCTCGGCCGCGCGACGTCCGCCCAGCCGGGCGCCGATCGCCGCCAGGCCGGGGATGGCCATCATCGACAGCGTCGCGGCGACCAGCACCGTCTCGCCGGCGGCGCGGTCGAGGACGCGCCCGGCCATGGCCGCGGCGACGATCACGAAGGCGAATTCGCCGCCGCCCGCCAGCATGAGCGCGCTCTCCGCCGCCTGCCGGCTGGCTAGCCCGAACAGCCGCCCCGCGGCCAGGACCACCGCCGCCTTCACCGCGATCAGGCCTGCGGCCACGCCCAGCACGGCGGCCGGTTCGTGCGCGAGCACCGAGAGGTCGAGGCTGGTCCCGACGGAGACGAAGAACAGGCCGAGCAGCAGGCCCTTGAACGGCTCGATGGTGACCTCGACCTCGTGCCGGTATTCGGTCTCGGCCAGCAGCAGGCCGGCGATGAAGGCGCCCAGCGCCATGGACAGCCCGGCCAGCGCGCTCACCAGGCCTGCGCCGATGACCACCAGCAGGCAGGCGGCCATGAACATCTCCTCGCTCTTGGCGCGCGCCACCGAGCGCAGCATCGGCCGCAGCAGCAGCCGGCCCAAGGCGAGCAGGGCCAGCACGCCCAGCGCCGCCGGCGCGAAGGCCAGCAGCAGCTTCGGCGAGAGCGCCGCCGCGCCGCCGCCCGCCAGCACCGAGAGCGTCACCAGGATCGGCGCCACCGCCAGGTCCTGGAACAGCAGCACGGAGAAGATCGCCCGCCCGGCCGCCGAGTGCTGCCGGCGGCGCTCGGTCAGGATCGGCATCACCACGGCCGTCGACGACAGCGCCAGCGCCGCGCCCACCGCCGCCGCGGCGGCCGGCGACAGCCCCAACGCGACGCCCGCGCCGGCCATCGCCAGTCCGCAGACGGCGACCTGCGCTGCGCCCAGGCCGAACACGTTGCGGCGCATCAGCCGCAGCCGCTCCCAGGACAGCTCCAGCCCGATCATGAACAGCAGGAAGACGACCCCGAACTCGC
Organism: Phenylobacterium sp.; assembly: GCF_035475775.1. Classification (GTDB taxonomy): domain Bacteria; phylum Pseudomonadota; class Alphaproteobacteria; order Caulobacterales; family Caulobacteraceae; genus Phenylobacterium. The sequence goes on from NZ_DATIMC010000118.1 coordinate 1,542, forward strand.
CGAGTTCGGCCATCTCGTCGGGCTTGCCGATGGTCAGGTACCTCAGCCAGGGCGCCCCATCGGCCAGCGCGCCCAGCCCATAGGGCCCGAGCGCCACGCCGGCGGCGAGGAATCCCAGCACCGGGCTGATCCGCCAGCGGCGGAACAGCGGGACCGCCACCCCGGCCGTCGCCAGGAACAGGATGACGTCCTTGTAGTCGCCGACGGCGGCCTGGCTCGGCATGCCTTGTTGTGCGGACGGTTGCGCCCTGGAGGCAAGCCGGCCTGGCGCGCGAGCGCCGGCATTCGAAACCGCAGAAGACGTTCGACGCCGCGCCGCCGCCGGAGCCGCGGCCGTCAGGCTGAGCCCATACCGCCCCCTCAAAATCGCTTGGCGCGGGCGCTCGCGTTTGCATGATGGCCCCGCGCGGCGGCCGGCCGCGAGGGGAAGCCCGTGAAGAAGCTGCTGATCGCCAACCGCGGCGAGATCGCCGTCCGCATCGCCCGCACCGCCGCGGAGATGGGGATCGCCACCGTCGCCGTCCATTCGCAGGACGACGCGGCCTCCCTGCACATCAAGAAGGCCGACGAGGCGGTGGGGCTGAAGGGCTCGGGCCCCGCGCCCTACCTCGACGTCGCCCAGCTGGTCGCGGCGGCCAAGGCGTCGGGCTGCGACGCCGTCCATCCCGGTTACGGCTTCCTCTCCGAGAACGCCGCCTTCGCCCGCGCCTGCGGCGAAGCCGGGCTCACCTTCGTGGGCCCGACGCCCGAGACCCTGGAGCTGTTCGGCGACAAGGCCCGCGCCCGCGCGCTCGCCCAGCAATGCGGCGTGCCGGTGCTGCCCGGCACGGACGGGCCGACCACCCTCGCTCAGGCCAGGGCGTTCCTGAAGGGCCTCGGCAAGGGCGGCGCGGTGATGGTCAAGGCGGTGGCCGGCGGCGGCGGCCGCGGCATGCGCCCGGCGGCCTCGATGGACGAGCTGGAGGCGGCCTTCGAGCGCTGCGCCTCCGAGGCCAGGGCGGCGTTCGGCGAGGCCGCGCTCTACGTCGAGCAGTTCCTGCCCAGGGCGCGCCACATCGAGGTGCAGATCGCAGGCGACGGCGAGAGCGTCTCGCACCTCTGGGACCGCGAGTGCAGCCTGCAGCGCCAGCGTCAGAAGCTGGTCGAGATCGCCCCCGCCGACAGCCTGTCGGCCACCCTGCGCGAGCAGCTGTTCGCCGCCGCCGTGACGCTCGGCGAAGCCGCGGCCTACCGCTCGCTCGGCACCATGGAGTTCCTCGTCGACGCCGACCGGCCCGACCGCTTCGTGTTCATCGAGGGCAACGCCCGCCTGCAGGTGGAGCACACGGTCACCGAGGAGGTCACCGGCCTCGACCTCGTGCGCCTGCAGCTGCAGATCGCCGCCGGCCGCTCGCTCGCCGAGCTGGCGCTCACCCAGGACCGCGTGCCGGAGCCCCGCGGCCACGCCGTGCAGGTGCGGGTGAATCTCGAGACCATGGCGCCCGACGGCTCCGCGCGCCCGGCAGGCGGCACGCTGGCGGTGTTCGAGCCGCCGTCCGGGCCCGGCGTTCGCGTGGACAGCTTCGGGTACGCCGGCTACACGACCTCGGGCCGGTTCGACAGCCTGTTGGCCAAGCTCATCGTCCACGCCGGCGCCGGCGGCCTCTCGCGCGCCGTCGCCAAGGCCTATCGCGCGCTCTCCGAGTTCCGCATCGAGGGCTCGGCCACCAACATCGCCTTCCTGCAGAACCTGCTCGCCCACCCGGCGGTGGCCTCCGGCGAGACCCACACCCGGTTCATCGAGGAGCACATGGGCGAGCTCGCCGGCGAGCCCCAGGCGCACCCCAGGCTCTACTTCGACGCCGCCGCGCGCGGCGCCAGGCCCGCGGCCGGGGGAGGGCGCGTCGGCTACCAGGTCGACGCCGTCGATCCGCTGGCGGTGCTGGCGCTCGGCAAGCAGGCGCCGCCGCCCGGCTCGGACGACGAAGAGCCGGAAGGCCCGGAAGGGACGAAGGCGCTGCGCGCGCCCCTGCAGGGCACGGTCATCAGCATCCAGGCCGCGGTCGGCGAGACCGTCGGCAAGGGCCAGGCGCTGATGATCATGGAAGCCATGAAGATGGAGCACGTCATCGCCGCCGAGGTCTCGGGCGTGGTGCGCGAGATCACCGTCCAGGTCGGCGACACCGTGGCCGAGGACCATCCGCTCGCCTTCCTCGAGGAGGCGGCGATCGAGGGGGACGAGGGCGGCGCCGAGGAGGCGGTCGACCTCGACGCGGTCCGGCCGGACCTGGCCGAGGTCCTGGAGCGCCACCGGCTCACCCGCGACGAGGCCCGGCCGGAGGTGGTCGCCAGGCGCCGCAAGACAGGCCAGCGCACCACGCGCGAGAACGTCGACGACCTGCTCGATCCCGGCAGCTTCGTCGAATATGGCCCGCTGGTGATCGCCGCGCGCCGCCGCCGCAACAGCCTGGACGAGCTGATCAGGACCACGCCGGCCGACGGCATGATCATGGGCCTGGGCTCGGTGAACGGGCGCCTCTTCCCGGAGGAGAAGGCCCGCGTCGCGGTGATGGCCTACGACTACACGGTGCTCGCCGGCACCCAGGGCGCCAACAACCACTGGAAGCTCGACCGCATGAGCGAGCTGGCGCTGCGCTGGAAGCTGCCGGTGGTGTTCTTCACCGAGGGCGGCGGCGGGCGGCCGGGCGACACCGAGGGCGGCGGCTTCACCCGCGGCTTCGAGTTCTGGGGCCGGTTGTCGGGCGCCGTGCCGCTGGTGGGGGTCAATTCCGGGCGCTGCTTCGCCGGCAACGCCGCCATCCTCGGCTGCTGCGACGTGATCATCGCCACCAAGGATTCGGCGCTGGGCATGGGCGGCCCCGCCATGGTCGAGGGCGGCGGCCTGGGCGTCTTCCGCCCCGAGGAGATCGGCCCGATCAAGGTGATGCAGGCCAACGGCGTCATCGACGTCCTGGTGGAGGACGAGGCGGAGGCCGTCGCGACGGCGAAGCAGTACCTCTCCTACTTCCAGGGCCCGCTCGCCGACTGGTCCTGCGCCGACCAGCGCCTGCTGCGCCGCGCGATCCCCGAGAACCGGCTGCGCGTCTATGACATCCGCAAGCTGATCGAGCTGATCGCCGATACGGGCTCGGTGCTCGAGCTTCGGCCGAAGTTCGGCCTGGCCATGCTCACCGCCTTCATCCGGGTGGAAGGCCGCGCGATGGGGGTCATCGCAAACAACCCCATGCACCTGGGCGGCGCGATCGATTCCGACGCCTCCGACAAGGCCGCGCGCTTCCTGCAGATCTGCGAGGCCTTCGATATCCCCGTGCTGTCGCTCTCGGACACCCCCGGCAACATGGTGGGGCCGGAGGCGGAGAAGACCGGCCTGATCCGCCACTGCTCGCGGCTATTCGTGATCGGGGCCAACCTGACGGTGCCGATCTTCTCGGTGATCCTGCGCAAGAGCTATGGGCTGGGCGCCATCGCCATGACCGGCGGCAGCTACCAGGCGGCGATGTTCTGCGTCTCCTGGCCGACCGGCGAGTTCGGCGGCATGGGGCTGGAGGGCTCGGTCAAGCTCGGCTACCGCAACGAGCTCGCCGCCATCGCCGATCCGGTCGCGCGCAAGGCCCGCTTCGACGAGATGGTCGCCGCGGCCTACGCCGGCGGCCGGGCGCTGTCCCGCGGCGCCTACCCCTCCCTCGACGACGTGATCGACCCCGCCGACACCCGCAAGTGGATCGCCGCAGGTCTGAGGAGCCTGCCGCCGCAGCCGGTCCGGACGGAGAAGAAGCTCCGCTGGATCGACGCCTGGTGAGGCGCCTAGATCACGCGGATGCCGTAGTCGCGGCGCAGCTCGGACAGCGGGCGGCCGGCGCAGTCGTCAGGCGGGGTCCAGGGCCAGGGCTTCCTCATTCGCACCGCTTCCACGGCGGCGCGAAGGATGCGAGGCAGGCAGGCGATGGTGATCGCCACGCCCCTCGCCCAGCCCATCTGCCTGAACAGCGCCTTGGCCTGCTCGTCCTCGCGCAGGTAGCGCGCATACCGCCGCATGCCGACGTCGCAGGAAAACAGTGTGCGGGCATCCGCCAGGGTTTCGTCGGCCAGGCTGGTGTCGAGCCCGAAGATCACGTGGCAGATGTCGTGGCTGCGGAACAGGGCGGCGCTGTCGGCCGGCAAGTCCGCCGGCCGGGTCACCCGATCGAGGTTGGCCGCATAGTATTCGTCCAGCGCCTCGGCCAGTGTCTGGGCGCTGTCCTGCGCCTGATAGCGGAGCCGCCGCCGAAGCGCCTGCGCGGGCTGTTGCATCGTGGCGCGATCCTAGACCTGGCCGCGGCCCTCGGCCAGATGCTCTAGCGGGGCAGCGGCGCGCAGGCGGCGCTGGGGCCGCTCGGCGTTGGCGCCTGCGCGGGCGGTTTCGCCGTCCAGAGCGCCGGGTCCTCCAGCCCCATGCGCCAGAGCCCGACCGCCTTCACGCCGAAGCCGCTCGCCAGCCTGCGCTGCCGGGCGAAGTCGGCGCCGTCGGCGAACCACACCTGGTGCGGCCCGTCGGTCCCGCGGTAGCTGAAGCGGGCGTTCGAGCCCGGCGCATGCTCGATCGCCGCGCCCGACTTCGCCGCGAGCCGCAGCGCCTCGGATACGGAGACCACCTGCGCCTTCCGGCCGGCCGGCCAGTCGTAGCCATAGGAGGCCAGGGCCGCCACGAACCGGCGCGGATCGGCCCCGGCGAGCTTGGCCGCCAGATTGCCGCTCAGCCAGGCGTCGTCGGCGATCGGGCCCGGCGTCGAGGCCGCCCAGCACTGGTCGTAGGCCATCAGCACGACGGCGTCGGCCGAGGCCAGCAGCCGCTGCTCAGTCGCCGGATCGGTCGAGAGCAGCGCCGTGACCCAGAGCTGGCGGCCGTCGGCGTGCAGTCGGTCGCGGAGCCGGGCCACAAGCGCCGGATAGGCGGCCACGCCCGCGGGCGCGAGGTTCTCGAAATCCATGACGTAGCCGGCGAACCCCTCGGCCCTGGCGCGCGCGGCCAGCGCCTCGGCGAAAGCCTCCGCCGCGCGCGGGTCGCCGATCACCGCCTGGGCCGCCGCCACATCCCAGATGTCGTCGTGGGCGTTGGAGACCACCGGCATCACCTTGGGTCGCCGGGGCGCCGCGGCGAGCGCGGCATGCGCCTCAGGATCGCTCTCCCAGCGCACCTCGCCCTTTGTGGAAACCAGGCTCGCCCACATCGGCGCGAAGACGTCGAGCGAGCCCGCGTGCGCCTTCAGCGAGGCGAGCGCCGTCGGCTCCCACGGCACGTAGAAGGCCACGAGCGCGGGCGTTCCTTGGGCGGCGAACGCAGCGTGGCCCCCGAGGGCGAGGGCGAGTGCGACGAAGAGGCGGCGCCACCATGCAGGCATGCGCGTCGGCTTATGCCGCTCGGCCCGGCGGAGCTAGTGCGGGACGTAGGTGCGCAGCACGTCCTCCACGATCCGCTCGAGCTGGGCCAGGGTGTTGCAGTGCTTGGCCACGTGGCAGAACCGCTCGTAGCGGTGCATGACGCTGTCGCCCTGGTTCCAGTAGCTCTCCGGCTCCGGGTTCAGCCAGATCACCGAGCGCGAGCGGTCGTGGATCTGCTTCATCAGGTCGAGCCTGGGCTCGGCGAAGTTGGAGCGGCCGTCGCCCAGGAAGATCACCGTGGTGTGGCGGTCGAGCCGGTCCAGGTGCTCGTCGCAGAAGTCCTCGAGCGCGCGGCCGTAATCGGTCTGCTGGAAGCCGATCGCCGTCAGCACCTTGAGGATCGCGGCCTCGACCCCGTGCTCGTCGAGGATGTCGTTGACGCTGATCAGCCGGCCGGAGAAGGCGAAGGCGTCGAGCCGCTCGACCACCTCGTTCAGCGAGTACAGGAAGGTGAGCAGGAACTGGGCGGCGGCGGCCACCGACTTGGAGACGTCGCAGATCGCCACGATCGAGGGCTTCTCGATCTTCTTCAGCTTCCACTCGATCTCGAAGGGCACGCCGCCGTGGGCCATCGACTTGCGCAGCGTCTTCCTGACGTCGAGATGGCCGCGGTTGGCGATGTGGCGGCGGCGCGAGTAGCGGTCGGCCAGCCGCTTGGCCATCCGCCTGACCAGCGCCTGCATCATGGCCAGGTCCACCGGATCGATGCCGCCGTCGGCGTTCAGCGCCTTCTTGGCCAGCATCTCCTCGCGCAGCGATTTCGCCGATCCGGCCGCATAGAGGCGGTGCTGCCGCTCCACATAGACCTGGGCCTCGGCGACCAGCGCCTTGCGCCGCTCATCGAGCCGCTCGGCGAGCGCCCGGCCCTCGGCCTGCCGCTTGGCGGCCGCGATGATCTGCTCGACCTCGGCGACGCCCATCTCCTCCAGGAGCCGCCGCGTCATGCGGCTGCGCTGGGTGGAGAGCCGGATCTCGGCGACCCCGGCCCGCTCGGCAGCTTGCTCCATGGCCTGGGCGAGGCTCGCGGCGTCGCCGGAGAGCAGCATCTGCGCCAGCGGCGAGGCCTCGGCGGCGTCCGACTGGGCCGCCTCGCCCGGCTCGCCCTCGCGGTCCTGGCGCTCATCGGCGGGCGGGGCTCCGGACTCGCTCAGTGGCGCGCGGGTGAAGAAGGTCTCGAACACCTCGTCGAAGCGGGCGACTTCGTCGGGGCTCTTGGCGAGGCTTACGCACAGGGCGTCCTTGAACAGCTCGCGGTCGCCGTAGCCGGTCACCGCAAGCGCGCGCGCGGCGTCGATCGCCTCGGCCGGCGAGACGCGCACGTCGGCGGCCCGGAGCGCGCGGATGAACTCTTCCAGTTGGCGCTGCATCAGCGCCTCGCGAGAAGCTCGACGATCTGCGGTTCGACGGCGACGATGTCCTGCTCGAACTTCAGGATGACGTTGAGCGTGTCCTTCACCAGGGCCGGATCGAGGCTGGAGGCGTGGAGCAGCACCAGGGCGCGCGCCCAGTCCACGGTCTCGGAGATCGACGGCGCCTTGCGCAGATCGAGCGTCCGCAGGCCCTGCACGAAGGCGACGAGCGCCTTGGTCAGCGTCGTCTCGATGTCCGGCACGCGGGTGGCGACGATCCGCTCCTCGAGCGAGGCCTCCGGCAGCGGGATGTGCAGGTGCAGGCAGCGCCGCTTCAGGGCGTCGCCCAGGTCGCGCACGTTGTTGGAGGTCAGGAACACGAACGGCGGGGTCTTGGCGGAGATCACCCCGAGCTCCGGGATCGATACCTGGTAGGCGGAGAGCACCTCCAGCAGGAAGGCTTCGTACGCCTCGTCCGACTTGTCGATCTCGTCGATCAGGAGCACGCAGCCCGCGTCCTCGTTGAGCGCCCGCATCAGCGGCCGGGGCTCCAGGAAGGGCTCGGAGAAGAACAGGTCGCCCATGCCGTGCAGCCGCGCCATGGCTTCGTCCATGGTGTTGGCCTCGGCGAGCGTGTCGCCCAGCCGGTCCTTCAGGATCTGGGTGTAGAGGAGCTGCTTGCCGTACTTCCACTCGTACAGCGCCTTGGACTCGTCCAGGCCCTCGTAGCACTGCATGCGGATCAGCGGCAGGCGGAGCAGGCGGGCCGTCGAGAGCGCCAGCTCGGTCTTGCCGACGCCGGCCGAGCCCTCCACCAGGATCGGCTTCTGCAGGTTGACGCCCATGTAGAGCGCGGTCGCGATGCGGCGGGAGGCGATGTAGTCGACGCTCGCCAGGCCTTCGATCAGGCCGTCGACGGAGGCGAGGGGATTGGCGGCCGCGGCGGCGCGCGCGGTCGAGGCGGAAACGGTCAAAGGATCGGACTTTCGAAATGGGAGCGTTGAAAGCCTCATTGTGCCGAAGCCGACGCCGAAGGGCAAACGCTGCCATGACTCGGGCGTCAGGCATGGATTTCAGCATCAGATGATGCTATGTTCCGTGTCAAAGGAGACCGGCATGCGCACCACCGTGGCGTTGGACGACGAGATGGTCGCCAAGGCGCAGGAGCTTACGGGGGTCAGGGAGCGGTCTGCGTTGCTGCGGGAGGCGCTGAAGGCCTTGATCGAGCGGGAGAGCGCCCGCCGCCTCGCGCGGCTCGGCGGAAGCATGCCCAATTTCGAAGCCGGGCCGCGTCGGCGCCCTGACGACGCGTGATCCTCGCGGACACCTCGATCTGGGTCGATCACTTCCGGACCGCCGATCTCGGCTTCACCCGTCTTCTGGATGGGGGCGAGGTGCTGGTCCATCCCTTCGTGATCGGCGAGCTCTGCCTCGGGAACGCGCCGCCGTGGGATCCGGCGCTTGCCCAGTTGGCCTTGCTCCCTGCCACCGTCATGGCCACCGACGCAGAGGTCATGGGCCTCATTTCCGCCGAGCGGCTGTTCGGGCGTGGCATCGGCTATGTCGATGCGCATCTGCTCGCGGCGACGCGGCTGACGCCGGAGGCGAAGCTCTGGACGCGCGATGGGCGGTTGCACCGGGCCGCGGTCGATCTCGGCGTGGCTTACGCGCTCTGACGCCGCCTCAGAGCTCGAACTTGACGCCCTGGGCCAGCGGCAGCGACGAGCCGTAGTTCACCGTGTTGGTGGCCCGGCGCATGTAGGCCTTCCACGCGTCGGAGCCGGCCTCCCGGCCGCCGCCGGTCTCCTTCTCGCCGCCGAACGCCCCGCCGATCTCGGCCCCCGATGGGCCGATGTTGACGTTGGCGATGCCGCAGTCCGAGCCGCGCTCGCAGAGGAACCGCTCGGCCTCGCGCAGGTCGTTGGTGAAGATCGACGACGACAGCCCCTGGGGCGCGGCGTTGTTGAGCGCGATCGCCTCGTCGAGCTCGGCGTAGCGCATCACGTAGAGGATGGGGGCGAAGGTCTCCCGCAGCACGATCTCGGCCTGCCTCGGCATCTCGACCAGCGCCGGGCGGACATAGGCCGCGCTGGCGCCTGAAATATCCACCGGATCGCCTCCGCTCACGACGCCGCCGGCTTTGCGGGCCTCGAGGAGCGCCCGTTGCATGGCCTCGAAGGCCGCGCGGTCGATCAGCGGCCCGACCAGGGTTGCCGCCTCGCGCGGATCGCCGACCGCCACCGAGGCGTAGGCCGCCTTCAGGCGCGGGAGGAAGGCGTCGTAGATGCTCCGGTGCACGAACAGGCGACGAAGCGTCGTGCAGCGCTGCCCGGCGGTCCCCATGGCGGCGAAGGCGACGCCGCGCAGCGCCAGGTCCTGATCGGCGGACGGGCAGACAATCGCGGCGTTGTTGCCGCCGAGCTCGAGCAAAGCGCGCGCGAAGCGGGCGGCGAGCCGTGGCGCCACGGCGCGTCCCATGGCCGTCGAGCCGGTCGCCGAGACCAGCGGGACCTTCGGGTGGTCCACCAGCGCCTCGCCCGCCTCGCGCCCGCCGAGGACGACGGCGCAGAGCCCTTGCGGCGCCTCCGGGCAGCGGGCCGCCACGCGCTCGAACGCCGCCTGCACGGCGAGCGCGGTGAGCGGGGCCTTCTCGGAAGGCTTCCAGACAACGGGGTCGCCACAGACCAGGGCCAGGGCCGCGTTCCAGGACCAGACCGCGACGGGGAAGTTGAACGCGGTGATCACGCCCGCCACGCCCAGCGGGCGCCAGGTCTCCATCATCCGGTGCTCGGGCCGTTCGGTGGCCAGCGTCAGGCCGAACAGCTGGCGCGACAGGCCCACGGCGTAGTCGCAGATGTCGATCATCTCCTGCACTTCGCCCTCGGCCTCGGAGACGATCTTGCCGGCCTGCAGCGTGACCAGCCGTCCGAGGTCGCGCTTGATGCGGCGCAGCTCCTCGCCGAGCAGCCGGACCAGCTCGCCCCGGCGCGGCGCCGGAACGTCGCGCCAGGCGAGGTACGCCGCGTGCGCCGCCTCGATGACCGCCTGCACGCGCTCCGGGCCGGCGTCCTCGACATGGGCGATGATCTCGCCGGTGATCGGCGAGCGCACGGGCCGGTTTCCGGCGTTCCAAAGCACCTGGCGCACGCCCAAGGCTTGGAGGACGTCGGCGGCGTCGGACGCCGCCGAGGCGATCTTGGTCTGCAGGTTCATGTCGAGCTCGTCTATTCGGCCGCGGCCCTAAGGACGATCGCGTCATCGGGGGCATAGAAACGCCCGAAACGATTGGCCAGGAAGTCGGAAAGCGGGATGTCTTCCTGACGGATGAAGCCCTGCTGCGGCAGCTCGCCTTCGGCCAGCATGTCGAGCACGGCGCAGATCGCGCCGGCGGTGGTCACCTGGATCGCGCTCTTCAGCTCGCCGCCGACCGCCTGGGCGTAGACCTTGTTGACGTAGGTCTCCTGCATCAGCCGCCCGTGCTTCAGCCCCGAGACGGTGACGAACACGATCACCACGTCCTGCAGGGTGGCGGGAACCGCGTTTTCCAGGATGTCCTTCAGGACGTCGCGCCGGTTCCTGAGGTTCAGGTCGTTCAGCAGCGCCTTCATGATGTCGGCGTGCCCGGGGTAGCGGATGGTCTTGTAGTTGAGGTTGCGGACCTTGCCGTCGAGCGTGTGGCAGAGCGTGCCCAGGCCGCCGGAGGTGTTGAACGCTTCGTAGGTCACCCCGTCGAGGGCGAACTCTTCGCGCTCCTCCAGGGGCGGGGTCTCGCGCAGGCGGCCGTTGACGATCGCCTCGCAGGGCTCGCAGTACTCGTTGATCACCCCGTCCGTCGACCAGGTGAGATTGTAGTTGAGCGCGTTGGACGGATAGCGGGGCAGGGCGCCCACGCGCAGGCGCACGTCGTGCAGCTCGTCGAAATGGCTCGCGAGCTCCCAGGCGGCGATGGTGATGAACCCGGGCGCCAGGCCGCACTGCGGGATGAAGGCGGTGCTCGAGGTTTTGGCGAGCTCGCGCGTCGCCCGGCTGGAGGCCACGTCTTCGGTGAGGTCGAGGTAGTGCGCGCCGGCCGCGGCGGCGGCCCTCGCCACCGGGATCGTCAGGTGGAATGGCGCGCAGTTCACCACGGCGAAGCGGCCCTTCAGGCGCGCCGCCAGCGCATCGGGGTCGTCGATGGCGAGGGCCTGCGTCCACACCCGCGGTTTGCCGCCGAGCCCGGCCAGCGCGTCTGCGGAGCGGTCGACGACCAGCACCTCGTAGGGCCCGAACGCGGTGAGCAGGTCCACGACCGTGGAGCCGATCTTGCCCGCGCCGATGACAGCAACCTTGCGCATGCGCGTCTCCTCGCGTCCCACGACTCAGAATCGGCCCAGGCGACGACAGATTCAACTGGCGGTTCGTCGATCTGCAGGCCTATTCTCGGCGGTCAGACGTAGGTTGCCGCTGATCTGCCCATGGACGACCTCGATCAGCACCTGCTCGCCAAGCTGCGGGAGAACGCCCGCGCGCCGGTGGCCGAGCTCGCCCGCGCGCTCGGGCTCTCGCGAACCACGGTGCAGAGCCGGCTGGCGCGCCTGGAGCGCTCCGGCGTGATCGCCGGCTACGCGGTGAGGCTCTCCGAGGCCGAGGCCGCGCGGCGCATCCACGCCTATGTGCTGCTCACGGTCGAGCCGAAGCAGGCGGCCGCCGTCACCGCCGCGCTCAGGCGCATGGCCGGCGTGCGCCGCCTGCAGTCGGTGAGCGGGCCATTCGACATGATCGCCTCGGTGGAGGCGCCGAGCGTCTCGGAGATGGACGCGGTCATCGACGAGATCGGCGCGGTGAAGGGCGTCGAGCGCACCAACTCCTCGATCGTGCTCTCCACCAAATTCGACCGTTAGGGCCTATTCGGCGGCGACCGCCGCGGCCGGCCGGATCGCCAAGCGACGCCGCGTCCGCACCGCAGCGCCGAGCCGGTCGAGGAGCTCGAGCGAGGTCTCCCAGCCGACGCAGCCGTCGGTGATCGACTGCCCGTAGGTCAGCGCCTGGCCCGGCGCGAGGTCCTGCCGCCCGGCCACCAGATGGCTCTCGATCATCACCCCCACGATCGCCGTCTCCCCCGCGGCCACCTGCGCGCAGACCTCCGAGACCACGCGAGGCTGGTTGCGGTAATCCTTGCCGCTGTTGGCGTGGCTGGCGTCGATCATCAGCCGCTCGGGCAGCCCCGCGCGCCGCAAGGTCGCCTTCGCCGCCGCGATGCTGGCCGGGTCGTAGTTCGGCGCGTCGCCGCCGCGCAGCACGATGTGGGCGTCGGGGTTGCCGGTGGTGGCGGCGATCGCCGCGCGTCCCTCCTTGGTGACGGCCAGGAAGTGATGCGGGTGCGAAGCGGCCAGCACCGCGTCGATGGCGATCTTCACGTCCCCGGCGGTGCCGTTCTTGAAGCCGACCGGACAGGAGAGACCAGAGGCCATCTCGCGGTGGATCTGGCTCTCGGTGGTGCGCGCGCCGATCGCGCCCCAGGCGACCAGGTCGGCCAGGTATTGCGGGATCATCACGTCCAGGAACTCGCAGGCCGCCGGAAGCTCCAGGGCGTTCACGTCGAGGAGCACCCGGCGGGCGAGCCTCAGGCCCTCGTTGATGCGGAAGCTGCCGTCGAGGTCCGGGTCGTTGATCAGGCCCTTCCAGCCGATCGTCGTGCGCGGCTTCTCGAAGTAGACGCGCATCAGGATCTCCAGGTCCTCTGCGTGCCGCCGCCGGGCCTCGGCCAGCCGCCCCGCGTAGTCGCCGGCGGCGTGCGCGTCGTGGATCGAGCAGGGGCCGATCACCACCGCCAGCCGATCGTCGGCGCCGCACAGGATGCGGTGGAGGACCTGGCGGGCGTTGGCGACCACCTCGGCGATGCGCGAGGTGGCGGGTGCTTCTCCGATCACCTGCGACGGGGGCGAGAGCAGGTCGAGCTGCCGGATGCGGAGGTCTTCGGTGGGCTGGGTCATGGTCATCTGGGTCCTGGAAGGGAGGTCCGGCGGCCATGAAAAAAGCCGCCAGGATCTGGCGGCTGCGGGAAGGTTCGGCTGTTGGATGTCTAGGCCGAGCGATCCTCTGCCGTCGCCAGGGGCGTCGGATAGCCGAAATACCAAAACGAATATTGGGCTGCGGCGAGGATCATCGGGCAGGGCTTATAGCCGCGGAACGCCAGCCTGTCACGCCGTGACGGCGCGCAGCGCATTGTGGATGTGGGTGGCCGCGATGGCGCCCTCGCCCTCGGCGGTGGAGATCTGGTTCAGGCCGCGCACCACGTCGCCTGCCGCGTAGAGTCCGGGCACGGATGTTTCCTGGTGCTCGGAGACGACGAGCCGCTGGCTCTCGTCCAGCTTCGCTCCGGCGTCCACCGCCAGCCGGATTTGCGGCCGCACGCCGAGCGCCGCGTAAAGGCTGTCGAACCGCCGCGTCGCGTCCGGGCCGAAGCACAGCGCCGAGATCCGCCGGCGGTCCAGCACCACGCTCTCGATCGGCGTCTCGACCAGCTCGACGCCGGCGGCGTCCAGGCGATGGCGCATGTTCGCCGACAGCGCCTCGTGCGGTCCCGCATGGATCAGGCTCACCCGGTCCGAATAGGTGGTCATGAACAGCGCCTCGCGAGCGGCGTGCTCGTCCCGGCCGATGACGCCCACGCTCTGGCCGATGGTCTCGTAGCCGTCGCAGATCGGGCAGATGCGGATCAGGCCGTTCGCCACCGCTTCCTCGACCCCCGGTATCTCGGGCTCGACGTCCACCACGCCAGTGGCGAGCAGCACCGTTCTGGCGGTAAGCGCCTCGGTCGCAAGCGCGAGCCGGAACCCGCTTCTGACCCTATGAAGGCGGTCGACGCGTCCGGCGACGATCTGAGCGCCATAGCGCTCCGCCTGGCGGCGCATGCGGGCGACCAGCGTGCGGCCGCGCACGCCGTCGGGAAATCCGGGATGGTTGCGGCTCATGGGGATCCGCGCCGCCCGGCTCGCG
>NZ_DATIMC010000119.1:0-6352 GCF_035475775.1 Phenylobacterium sp.
GCAAGCCCAGATGAAGCAGCTCGGCGGGATGCGGGGCCTGATGGCCAAGCCGTCCGGCGAGATCATCGAGACGCCGATCATCTCGAACTTCAAGGAAGGCCTGACCGTCCAGGAGTACTTCAACTCCACCCACGGCGCCCGCAAGGGCCTGGCCGACACCGCGCTGAAGACGGCGAACTCGGGCTACCTGACCCGCCGGCTGGTCGACGTGGCGCAGGACTGCATCATCAACGAGGAAGACTGCGGCACCACGCGCGGCATCACCCTGCGCGCCGTCGTCGAAGGCGGCGATGTGCTGGTTTCGCTCGGCCAGCGCGTGCTGGGCCGGTTCGCGGCCGAGGACGTCAAGGACCCGGGCACCGGAGAGGTGGTCGCGCCGGCCGACAGCTACCTCGACGAGAACATGATCGAGGCGATCGAGGCCGCGGGCGTGCAGGCGGTGAAAGTCCGCTCGGTGCTCACCTGCGAGACCAAGAACGGCGTCTGCGCCGCCTGCTACGGCCGCGACCTGGCGCGCGGCACGCCGGTGAACATCGGCGAGGCGGTCGGCGTCATCGCCGCCCAGTCGATCGGCGAGCCGGGCACCCAGCTGACCATGCGGACCTTCCACATCGGCGGCACCGCCCAGGTGGCCGAGCAGTCGTTCTACGAGTCCGCCAACGAGGGGGTCGCGAAGATCAGCGGCGGCAACACGGTGACGGCGGCGGACGGCGCGCTGATCTCGATGAGCCGCAACCTGCAGCTCACCGTCCAGGTCGATGGCAAGGACCGTGAGGCCTACAAGGTGCCCTACGGCGCCCGGCTGCGGGTCAAGGACGGCGACAAGGTCAAGCGCGGCCAGCGGCTGGCCGAATGGGACCCCTACACCACCCCGATCATCACCGAGGTGGGCGGACGGGTGCGCTTCGAGGACCTGGTGGAGAACGTCTCGGTCCGCGAGGAAGCCGACGAGGCCACCGGCATCTCCAACCGGGTGGTCATCGACTGGCGCGCCTCCACCAAGGGCTCGGACCTGCGTCCGGCCATGGCGGTGCTCGACGCCGAGGGCGCCTACAAGCGCATCTCCAACGGCGGCGAGGCCCGCTACCTGCTGCCGGTCGGCGCCATCCTGTCGCTGGGTGACGGCGACGAGGCCAAGCCCGGCGAGGTGCTGGCCCGGATCCCGACGGAAAGCGCCAAGACGCGCGACATCACCGGCGGCCTGCCGCGGGTGGCGGAGCTGTTCGAGGCCCGTCGTCCGAAGGACTGCGCGGTGATCGCCGAGATGGACGGCCGGGTGGAGTTCGGGCGCGACTACAAGAACAAGCGCCGCATCAAGATCACGCCCGAGGACGGCGGCGAGGCGGTCGAGTTCCTGATCCCGAAAGGCAAGCACATCGCCGTGCACGACGGCGACGTGATCCGCAAGGGCGAGTACCTGATCGACGGCAATCCCGATCCGCACGATATCCTGCGGATCCAGGGGATCGAGGCTCTGGCCGACTTCCTGGTGAACGAGATCCAGGAGGTCTACCGGCTGCAAGGCGTGCCGATCAACGACAAGCACATCGAGACCATCGTCCGTCAGATGCTGCAGAAGGTCGAGATCCTCGAGCCCGGCGACACCGGCCTGCTCAAGGGCGACCACCTCGACAAGCTGGAGGTCGAGGAAGAGAACGCCAAGGCGGAAGCCCGCGGCGGCCGGCCGGCGCTCACCCAGCCGGTGCTGCTGGGCATCACCAAGGCGTCGCTGCAGACCCGCAGCTTCATCTCGGCCGCCTCCTTCCAGGAGACGACGCGGGTGCTCACCGAGGCGGCGGTGCAGGGCAAGATCGATACGCTCGAGGGGCTGAAGGAGAACGTGATCGTGGGCCGCCTGATCCCGGCGGGCACCGGCTCGTACCTGCGCAACCTGCAGCGGATCGCCGCCCGGCGCGACGAGCAGCTGGCCGCCAGCCGCGAGCCTGCGATGGCGCCGATGGAGCCTCTGCCGGAGTCGATCGCCGAGGCGGCCGAGGCCGAGCACGTCGAGTCCTAGGCATTCCAGTCAGTGCGCGTACCGAACGGCCCGGGAGCGATCCCGGGCCGTTTCGCTGCGCCGGCGCGCCGCGGCTTAGCTAGCAACTCCCGTCGCGAAGGCGCGGCTGCTCGCCGCCGCTGGAATCCCGGTAGGCGCGGCAGGCTTCCTTGTGCTCGGCGGCGCGGTCGAACGCCTCCTGCTTGTCGCGGGCCAGTCCCAGTCCCTGGAAGGGGGCCGTCTTCGCACCCTCGCCCAGCTGTTCGAAGCAAGCCTCGCGCTCGGCGCGGGTGAGCCCGACCGCGTCCGGATTGGCGCACCCCACAGGGCTCGCCCGCAAGGTGGCGCGCAGGTCGGTCTTGGGGCTCTCCGGCAGCGGGGCGGGATGGATCGCCACCGGGCCGGGCGGCGCCGGGCGGGACGGCTGAACGGCGGGCGGGACCGGCAGCGGGGCGATCGGCGGCGGAAGCGCGAAGGGCTGGGGCCTGCGGTGCAGCCGGATCGGGGCCGGCCGTCCGGCCGGCGCGGGCGGCGTCTTGGGCATCAGCAGCACCGGGATGATCGGTTCGGGCGGGCCGCCGGTCTCCGGCGGAATGACCAGGCTCGGCGCGTGCAGGGCCACCGCCACGAGCAGCACGAGGTGGAACGCCGCCGATAGCGCCAGGGCTCCGATCCTGCGGCCGCGCTTCGGCCCATCCATCCGCGGCCCGTCCCCGTTGCAGTCGACGCCCAGCAACGCTGCTTCGCGCGGCCTTTTCGTGACCGAAACCGCACCGTAGATTGCGGCCAAGGCGCCCGCCAGCAGACGTTGACGCAAGGCCGCTTCGCGACTATGTAGCGCGCTCTTTCGAGGCCGGGAGCATCTCCCCGTCCCGATGAGCTCTTCCCGCCGGAACGCCGAGCAAAGCGTCCCGGCGAGTTTTTGCGTTCACCGGGCGGCCTCGAAGACCATGACAGTCAAGGACCCCTTGAGGCGCTTCGGCCTAACGGCACACGCCTCCCGCAAGCGAGAATAGATGCCGACAGTCAACCAGCTCATCCGCAAGCCGCGCTCGCCCAAGCCGTCGCGCAACAAGGTGCCGGCCCTGAAGGGCTGCCCACAACGCCGCGGCGTCTGCACCCGGGTCTACACCACGACCCCGAAGAAGCCGAACTCCGCGCTGCGCAAGGTCGCCAAGGTGCGGCTCACGACGGGCATCGAGGCGGTGTGCTACATCCCCGGCGAAGGCCACAATCTGCAGGAGCACTCGGTGGTGCTGATCCGCGGAGGCCGGGTGAAGGACCTGCCGGGCGTCCGCTACCACATCCTGCGCGGTGTCCTCGATACCCAGGGGGTGAAGGACCGCCGGCAGCGCCGCTCGCTCTACGGCGCCAAGCGGCCGAAGTGACGATGAGCGAAGCGAACGTCGTCCCGGCGAAGGCCGGGATCCAGAGTTAGGAATATCCCATGTCCCGCCGCCGCCGCGCCGAGAAACGCGAAGTCCTTCCCGACCCGAAATTCGGGGACATCGTCGTCACCAAGTTCATGAATTACGTGATGTACGAGGGCAAAAAGGCCGTCGCCGAGAACATCCTCTACGGCGCCTTCGACATCCTGGAGGCCCGCCGCAAGGACATGGGCCCGCTGGAGGCGTTCCACGCCGCGCTCGACAATGTCGCCCCGGCCATCGAGGTGCGCTCGCGCCGGGTCGGCGGGGCCACCTACCAGGTGCCGGTCGAGGTCCGTCCCGAGCGGCGCAGGGCGCTGGCCATCCGCTGGCTGGTGAACGCGGCCCGCTCGCGCGGCGAGAACACCATGACCGAGAAGCTGGCCGGCGAGCTGCTCGACGCCTCCGCCAACCGCGGCGCGGCGGTCAAGAAGCGCGAAGACACCCACAAGATGGCCGAGGCCAACCGGGCCTTCTCGCACTACCGCTGGTAACCCTCCCATAGGCTGCTTCCCGGTGCGGGCGGTTTGAGCTAAACCGCCCGCGCCGTTCGTTCAGCCCCCCACGAACAGCTTTTTCGCAGAGCATCCGCTATGCCCCGCACGAATAAGATCGATGACTACCGCAATTTCGGCATCATGGCGCACATCGACGCCGGCAAGACGACGACCACGGAGCGGATCCTCTATTACACGGGCAAGAGCCACAAGATCGGCGAGGTCCATGACGGCGCGGCCACCATGGACTGGATGGAGCAGGAGCAGGAACGCGGCATCACCATCACGTCGGCCGCGACGACCGCCTACTGGAAGGGCAAGCGCCTCAACATCATCGACACCCCCGGCCACGTGGACTTCACCATCGAGGTGGAGCGCTCGCTGCGCGTGCTCGACGGCGCCGTGGCCGTGCTCGACGGCAACCAGGGCGTGGAGCCGCAGACCGAGACGGTCTGGCGCCAGGCCGACCGCTACAACGTCCCGCGCATCGTGTTCGTCAACAAGATGGACAAGATCGGCGCGGACTTCGACAAGTGCGTGGAATCCATCCGCGACCGGCTGGGCGCCAAGGCCGTGCCGATCCAGCTGCCGATCGGCTCGGAAGCCTCGCTGAGGGGCGTCATCGACCTGGTCCGCATGAAGGCGGTGATCTGGGATTCCGAAGGGCTCGGGGCGAAGTACCACGACGAGGAGATCCCGGCCGACCTGCGCGAGAAGGCCGAGGCGGCGCGGCATTACATGATCGAGAATTCCGTCGAGCTCGACGACGAGGCGATGGAAGCCTACCTGTCCGGCGAAGAGCCCTCCGAGGAGGTGGTCAAGGCCTGCATCCGCAAGGCGGTGCTGACCGGCGCCTTCTATCCGATCCTGGCGGGCTCGGCGTTCAAGAACAAGGGCGTCCAGCCGCTGCTCGACGCGGTGGTCGACTACCTGCCCTCGCCCGTGGACATCCCGCCCACCAAGGGCATCGACTTCCGCACCGAGGCCGAAGTGGAGCGCAGGGCCTCCGACGACGAGCCGCTCTCGGTGCTCGCCTTCAAGATCATGGACGACCCGTTCGTGGGCTCGCTCACCTTCTGCCGCGTCTATTCCGGAAAGCTGGAGAGCGGCATGGCGCTGCTCAACTCGACGCGCGACAAGCGCGAGCGGGTCGGGCGGATGCTCCTGATGCATTCCAACAACCGCGAAGACATCAAGGAAGCTTACGCTGGCGACATCCTCGCCCTCGCGGGTCTGAAGGATACGCGGACCGGCGATACGCTCTGCGATCCGAGCCGCTCGCCGGTGATCCTGGAGCGCATGACCTTCCCGGAGCCGGTGATCGAGCAGGCCATCGAGCCGAAGTCGAAGGCCGACCAGGAGAAGCTCGGCGTCGCGCTCGGCAAGATGGTGGCCGAGGACCCGTCGTTCAGCGTCTACACCGATCCGGAGTCGGGGCAGACGATCATGAAGGGCATGGGCGAGCTGCACCTCGACATCAAGGTCGACATCCTGCGCCGGACCTACAAGGTCGACGCCAACATCGGCGCGCCGCAGGTGGCCTACCGCGAGACCTTGGGCAAGCGCGCCGAGATCGACTACACGCACAAGAAGCAGACCGGCGGCTCGGGCCAGTTCGCGCGCATCAAGATCGTCTTCGAACCGACCGAGGCGGGCTCGGGCTTCAAGTTCGAAAGCGCGATCGTAGGCGGCGCAGTGCCGAAGGAATACATCCCCGGCGTCAGCAAGGGCCTCGAGAACGCCAAGGAGAACGGACTCCTGGCCGGCTTCCCGGTGATCGACTTCCGGGCCACCCTGGTCGACGGCGCCTACCACGACGTCGACTCCTCGGTGCTGGCTTTCGAGATCGCCGCCCGCTCGGCGTTCCGCGAGTTGCGGGAGAAAGCCTCGCCCAAGCTGCTGGAGCCGATCATGAAGGTCGAGGTGGTGACGCCGGACGACTACGTCGGCGACGTGATCGGGGACCTGAACAGCCGGCGCGGCCACATCCAGGGCTCCGAGACCCGCGGCAACGCCCAGGTGATCACAGCCATGGTGCCGCTCGCCAACATGTTCGGCTATGTGAGCCAGTTGCGCTCGTTCTCCCAGGGCCGGGCGCAGTTCACCATGATGTACGACCACTATGAGCCGGTGCCGCAAGCGGTCGCCGACGAGGTGATCAAGAAGTACGCCTAACCATCCAACCCTAGTTTAGAGGACAGGCCCGGACAGGGCTGGAGCTTGAAATGGCCAAGGAAAAGTTCAACCGCAACAAGCCGCACTGCAACATTGGCACGATCGGTCACGTGGACCATGGGAAGACGACGCTGACGGCGGCGATCACCATGACGCTGGCGAAGACGGGCGGGGCGACGGCGAAGAAGTACGAGGAGATCGACGCGGCGCCGGAGGAGAAGGCGCGCGGGATCACCATCAACACGGCGCACGTGGAG
>NZ_DATIMC010000120.1:0-22249 GCF_035475775.1 Phenylobacterium sp.
GCGGCAGTGCCGCCCCGCCATGCTCTCAGGCGTGCTGCAGGCCGGCCGGCAGCTTGAAGATGATGCGCTCCTCGGCGACCACCACCTCCTCGATCGTGACCTCGAAATGCTCGCGTAGGCGGGTGAGCACCTCCTCGACCAGCACCTCGGGCGCGCTGGCGCCGGCGGTGATGCCGATGGTGGTGACGCCCTCGGCCAGGGCCAGGTCCAGGTCGCGGCCGCGCTGGACCATCACCGCGCGCGGGCAGCCGGCGCGCTCCGCCACCTCGACCAGCCGCAGCGAGTTGGAGGAGTTCGGTGCGCCCACCACCACCATCAGCTCCGCCCGGTTGGCGATGGCCTTCACCGCCGCCTGGCGATTGGTGGTCGCGTAGCAGATGTCCTCCTTGTGCGGCGCGGCGACCTGCGGGAAACGGGCCTTCAGCGCCGCCACGATCTCGCCCGTGTCGTCCACCGAGAGCGTCGTCTGGGTGACGTAGGCGAGCCGCGCGGGATCCCTTGGCGTGAAGGCCTGCGCACCGGCCAGGGTCTCCACCAGGCTCACGGCGCCGGGCGGCAGCTGGCCCATGGTGCCCACCACCTCGGGGTGGCCGGCATGGCCGATCAGCACGATCTCGCGGCCGGCGTCGTAATGGCGCTGCGCCTCCACGTGCACCTTCGAGACCAGCGGGCAGGTGGCGTCGAGATAGAAGATGTTGCGGGCCTCGGCCTCGGCCGGCACGGACTTCGGCACGCCGTGGGCGGAGAACACCACCGGCCGGTCCTCGGGACACTCGGAGAGCGTCTCCACGAACACCGCGCCGAGGCCCTTCAGCCGCTCGACCACGTGGCGGTTGTGCACGATCTCGTGGCGCACATAGACCGGCGCGCCGAACTTCTCGATCGCCCGCTCGACGATCTGGATCGCCCGGTCGACGCCGGCGCAGAAGCCGCGCGGGGTGGCGAGCAGCACGGTCAGGGGACGGCGGGGCGCGGCAGTCATCGGGCGCGGAACTTAAGGCCCCCGCCCCGCGCCCGCCAGTCGCGTTGCGGCCGCATTCGACACGCTGTACTAGCGGATGACCCTGCGCGCGCGCTCTCGCGCCCGCTCATCTGGACTTCCCGCCCATGCGCCGCCTGCTGCTGATCTCGTTCGCCGCCCTGATCGCCGCCCTGCCGGGCGCGAGCTTCGCCCAGTACGGCGGCGGCGGCGGCCCCGGGGGCGGCGGCCCCGGCGCGGGCGGCCCCAGCGGCGACAAGGACGCCCAGGACGAGGCCAAGAAGAAGAAGCGCGACAAGGAGTGGGGCGACAACCAGGCGCCGCTTCCCGCGCTGCGCAACGCCGGCCCGTGCCCGTTCGTCAAGACCCTCTACGACGCCGCCCGCTACGTGGACTTCAAGGAGGGTCGCGAGGCTTCCGCCGACGTCGGCTACACCGGCGAGATCCAGGGCATCTCCTCCGGCTGCGCCTACAAGGAGAACGAACCGATCAAGGTGGCGATGGAGCTGCTGTTCGAGCTCGGCAAGGGCCCCGCCGCCCAGGGCTCCAGCCACACCTACCGCTACTGGATCGCCGTGACCGACCGCAACCGCGAGGTGCTCGCCAAGCGGACCTTCGAGATGCCGGTCTCCTTCCCCGCCGGCCGCGACCGCATCTACAAGCGCGAGACGATCAACGACGTGACCATCCCGCGCGCCGACGGCAATGTCTCCGGCGCCAACTTCGAGGTGCTGGTCGGCTTCGACGTCACCCCTCAGATGGCCGAGTTCAACCGGCTCGGTAAGCGCTTCCGGCTGAGCGCCGGGGCGACGCTCGCGGCCGAGACCACGCCCGCCAGGAAATGAGCGACCTCAAGCGGGGGCTCTCCGAAGCGGCCTTCGCCGTCTTCGAGGCCCTCGGTCTTCCGGGCGAGCTCGGCCGCGTCACCACCTCCGACCGCCCGGACCTCGCCGACTTCCAGGTGAACGGCGCGCTTGCGGCCGCCAAGCGCGTGGGCCGGCCGCCGCGCGAGATCGCAACCCGCGTGGCCGAGCGGCTGGCGGCCAATCCCCGCATCGGCGTCGCCGAGGTCGCGGGCCCGGGCTTCGTCAACCTGCGGCTCACCGACGCCGCGCTGGCCGCCCGCGCCGAGCAGATCGCCTCCGACCCGCGCGCCGGCGCCGAGCGGCTCGATCGGCCGCGCCGGGTGATCGTCGACTACGCCGGCCCCAACGTCGCCAAGGAGATGCACGTCGGCCACCTGCGCTCCTCGATCATCGGCGAGGCCCTGAAGCGCCTCTACCGGTTCCGCGGCGACGAGGTCTGGGGCGACGCCCACTTCGGCGACTGGGGCTTCCAGATGGGGCTTTTGATCGGCGCGCTCTGCGACGAGGATCCCGCCATCGCCCGCGCCGTCGAGGCGCTGAACGCCGCGCCGGCCCCCAATGACCTGGAGAGCCTGGAGACCCCGGCCTTCGGCGCCGTCACCCTGGAGCAGGTCGACCGCCTCTACCCGCAGGCCGCCGCGCGCGCCAGGTCCGACGCGCCCTACCGCGACCGCGCGCGGCGCATCACGGCCGAGCTGCAGGCCAGGCGGGCCGGCTACTACCTGCTGTGGCGCCATCTCGCGCAGGTCACCCGCGCCGCCCTGCAGCGCGACTTCCATGCGCTGGGCGTCGACTTCGACCTCTGGAAGGGCGAGAGCGACGTCGATCCGCTGATCCCGGCCATGGTCGGCGAGCTGCAGGAAAAGGGCTTGCTGGTCGAGGACCAGGGCGCCCGCATCGTCCGCGTCGCGCGCCCCGACGACAAGCGCGAGCTGCCGCCGCTGATCGTGGTCTCCTCGGAGGGCTCGGCGATGTACGGCACGACCGACCTCGCCACCATCCTCGACCGCGAGCGGAGCCTGCATCCCGACCTCGTCGTCTACTGCGTCGACCAGCGCCAGGCCGACCACTTCGAGATCGTCTTCCGCGCCGCCGAGCTCGCCGGCTACGTGCGCCCGGGACAGCTCGTGCACGTGGGCTTCGGCACCATGAACGGAACCGACGGCAAGCCCTTCAAGACCCGCGAAGGCGGCGTCCTCAAGCTGGCCGACCTGATCGGCATGACCCGCGCCAAGGCGCGCGAGCGGCTGCACGAGGCGGGGCTGGGCGAAGACCTTCCCGAGGCCGAGTTCGAGGACATCGCCGGCAAGGTCGCGGTCGCCGCCCTGAAGTTCGCCGACCTGCAGGCCTTCCGCGGCACCGCCTACGTCTTCGACCTCGACCGCTTCACGGCCTTCGAGGGCAGGACCGGCCCCTACCTGCTCTACCAGGCGGTGCGGGTGAAGTCGCTGCTGCGCAAGGCCGCCGAGGAGGGCGCCCACGCCGGCCCGGTGATCGTGGCCGAGCCCGCCGAGCGCGAGCTCGTGCTGGCGCTCGACGCCTTCGAGACCGCGCTGGCCGAGGCCTACGAGCGCTATGCGCCCAACGCGATCGCCGAGCACGCCTACCGGCTCGCCCAGGCGTTCTCGAGATTCTACGCCGCCTGCCCGATCCTGCAGGCCGCGCCCGCGGTCCGCGCCTCGCGCCTCACGCTCGCCCGGGCGATGCTGGCGCAGCTGGAGCTCGCGCTCGATCTCCTCGGCATCGCGGCGCCGGAGCGGATGTGACGCCCGCGCCGGGCCTCAGAGCCTGCCGCCCGGCCGCAGGCTGAAGTTCAGGGTGAACATCAGGGTGTCGGCCTCGTCGAGCACCTCCATGCGCCAGACCTCGCCCAGTTCGTCGGGCGCGTCGTTGAGGATGCCGGCGCAGAGCCGGACCGCCTCGCGCCGGGCGGAGGCCGCGTCGCTCAGCACCACCCCGTCCAGGTCCGGCATCGAGCGGCCGTCCAGCACATTGAAGAAGTAGCGGGGCATGCACGCGCTCCGTATTGGCCCGGGAGCGCAAGCTGTCTCTCGTTCGCCGCCGCAGGCCCAAGGCTAAGCTGGCGATTTTGTTATTCTATTCCTCGCGTCGGCGGCGCGCAACGCCGATTGTCCGAAACCGCACAGATCAGATCGGCGTGCCCAGCAGCCGCTGGTGCTCGGCCTCCGGTCCGCCGTAGCTGTCGCCGGCGATCTCGGCCAGCTTCGCCCGATCGAGCAGGCGCACATGGCCGCGCCGCGCGCGGATCAGCTTGGCGCCTTCGAACACCTGCAGGGCCACGGTCACGCTGGACCGGCGGACGCCCAGCATCAGCGCCAGGAATTCGTGGGTGAGCGCCATCTCCTCGCCGTCCAGGCGGTCGTCGGACATCAAGAGCCAGCGGGCCAGCCGCTCCTCGACGGTGTAGGCGCCGTTGGAGAGCGCCGTGCCGGCCACCTGCAAGGTGAAGCTCAGCACGTAGCGCAGCAGCAGCAGCCGCGCCGCGCGGCTCTCCTCCACCACCGCCTCCAGTTCGCGGGCGCGGACGCGGTGGCCGGCCCCGGCGACCTGCATGAAGTGCTCGTGGGGCGAGCGGTCGCCGCCCAGCATCAGGAGCTGCCCCGACATGCCGTCGCGGCCATAGAGGCCCACCTCCAGGCGCCGGTCGTCGCTGGTGACCGCGACGATCGAGGCGATGCCGCTTCCGGGGAAGGTGACGAACTCGAACGGCGTATCGACCGGCTGGATCACCGTCCGGACGGGCAGCTCCACGGCCTCGATCCCACCCGCCAGACGGTCGAAGTCGGCCGCAGGCAAGGCCCGCAGCAGCCGGTTCCGCATTTCGGATTGCAAGGCTCGAGACAGACGCTTCCCACTGATCTGAGCGGGAGCGCAGCGCGTCTCCCAGCCGCCGGCGCCCCGTGTCGTGCCGACGATGTCCCCTCCATAGTCCAATTGTACGTTCATGACGATTCATTATGCTCAAAATGCGAACTGTCCGATAGCGTACATTGAATGTCTGCGAGCGGACATCCCAGTTACGTGAGGTATAGAGTGACGGCTGCCTTTTGCGAATATTGACCACGAGCCGGCCGCAGGTCCTTCCGCCGCGCTGAGGCCTTCCGGGGCCTGGCGCCGCCGCGCGCCCGCGCGCCGCATCGCCTGCGCGTTCCGCCGCGCAGCGCGCGCAAACGAAGGACTCACCATTGCGCGCTATAGCCCTCAGGCTGGCGGAACATCGCCGGGCGATGCAACTGGCGAGCCGGAGGAGGCGCAAAGGCCCGCGCGCGCGGGGCGGTCCGGACGATGATAGGGAGCCTGAACACCAACGCCGGCGCCCTCTCGGCGGTCGGCGCGCTCGGCGACGTCGCGGCCCTGATGGGCCAGGCGCAACTGCGCCTGGCGAGCGGCCTGCGCATCCAGGGGCCCAAGGACAACGGCGCGGTCTGGGCCATCGCCCAGACTGAGCTCTCCAACGCCTCGGCGCTCGACACCGTCGGCCAGTCGCTGGCCCGCGCCCGCTCTGTGCTGGACGTCACCCTGAGCTCGGGCGGGCTGGTCTCCGACCTGCTCACCCAGATGCGCGCCAAGGCGATCGCCAGCCTCGACCCCACGCTCTCCGCCGACAGCCGCGCGGCCCTCGACCAGGAGTTCGCCAAGCTCCGCTCGCAGATCGCCGGCGCCGTCGCCTCGGCCCAGTTCGACGGCACGGGCCTGATCCAGGCGGGCGCCGCCGACCTCCATCCGCTGGCCTGGTACGAGAGCCTGACCGCCACCACGACCACCGCGCCCGGCGGGCCGCCGCCCAACAGCAACGCCGGGGGGAACGCCGGCGGCCAGGGCGCCGTGCATGGCCACGCGGGCGGCGCCGGCGGCGCGGGCGCGGGCGCCGGCGGGACCACGACGACGACCACCACCACCACCTTCAGCGCGGCGGCCGATACGCTCACCATCAGCGCGCGCTCGCTGGCGCTGGGCGGGCCGATCGTCACCGTCGCGGCGGCCGACACGCTGGCCTCCGCGGCCGGCGCCGCGGCCGCGCTCGCCCACCTCGACGCCTCGATCGCCAATGTCGGCCAGGCGCTGGCGGGGTTCGGCGCCGAGGCGGCCATGGTCGACCGCCAGGCAGGCCTGGTCGGCAAGGCTCAGGACGGCCTGAAGAGCTCGGTCGGAAACCTCCTCGACGACGACCTCGGCGCCGAGGCCGCCCGCCTCACCGCCCTGCAGACGCGCCAGGCGCTCGCCGTGCGGGCGCTCGCCGTCGCCAACGCCGGCCCCCGCGCCCTCTTGGCCCTGTTCCCCTGAGCGGGCGCCTACCGCCCGTCCATCACATGATTTGCATCTCCCGGCGGCAGGATTACCCTGCGGAGCCTGTTCAGCCGGGAGCATCTGGACATGATCTCCCAGAACGCCCTTCTCAGGTCCCTGAAGCCCACGGACTACGAGGCGCTGCATCGCCACCTCGAGCCCGTGGGCCTGCGCCCCGGAGAGGTCCTCTACGAGCCCGAGGATACCGTCGACTGGGTCTACTTCCCGGAAGCGGGCCTGGTCTCGCTGATCTCCGTCATGGTTTCCGGCGACCAGGTGGAATCGGCCGTGGTCGGCCGCGAGGGCGGCATCGGCTTCCTGGAGGCGGCCGGCGCCGGGATCATCTTCTCCAAGGCGGTCGTGCAGGTCGACCTGGTCGGCCAGCGCGCGCCGGCCCGCGCCTACCTGGCGGCCTATGACGCGAGCCCGTCGCTGCGCCGCACGATCGCCGCCCACGTCGAGCTGACCCTCGCCGAGGCCCGCCAGACCATCGCCTGCATCGCCCACCATCCGGCCCAGCAGCGCCTCGCCTGGTGGCTCCTGGAGTGCCAGGAGCGCACCGGCCGCGACGAGTTCCGCCTGACCCAGGAGTTCCTCAGCGCCATGCTGGGCGTCCGGCGCTCGACCGTGTCCCTGATCGCCGCGGAGCTGAAGGGCGAGGGGCTGATCGGCTACAGCCGCGGCGCGATCCGCATCGCCGACCGCGAGGGCCTGCTGGCGAAGAGCTGCGAGTGCTACGCCACGAACCGCCGCTTCCGCGAGCTGATCGAAGGCCCCGATCACGACGGCGCGAGCCATCCGCGGAGGCTGCAGAAGCAGTCCTGAGGCGCCGGCCGCGCGCGACCTTGCGGCGCCGCGAGGCAACCTAAGCGCGGCCGCAGTGTTAGGGGAGCATGCCCCGCATCCTCACCACCTGCCCGAACACCGGCGCGCTTGTCTCCACCGGCCAGCGGACGCCGGAGCTGAAGCTCGCGGCCATGACCCTGCCCCACGCCTTCCGATGCAGCGCCTGCGGCCAGCCGCATTCCTGGACCGCCGCCCAGGCGATCGTCGAAACCGCCCCGAGCCGCCTTCTCCCGGCGGCCTGAGCGGACCGCGGCGGGCCCGCGTCGCGCTTGCGCCCCATGTTGAGCGTCATGCCCGGGCTTGCCGAACCAGTCTGACGCCGCGCGCAGCGGGCTCCGGTTCAACCGCGGAAGACGCAGAAAACGCGGAAACGCCAGCCTTCCGCGCCTTCTGCGCTTCCGGGTGCGGAGCGAAACGGATCGATCCAATTGCAGAATTGGGTCGAGGCGCTAAACGACAATAGATGCAGATCGACCGACCTCCGGCGGAGTGCGCCCAACTCATTGCGCAGACCGCGGCCTGGCCGGACGAGAAGGACAAGGAAGCGGTCCGACGCTGGTCGGACCTCTACAAGCGCAAGTTCGAGTGCGTCCGGCTGACCGAGGCGGGATGGTCGCCGATCGAGAAGGCGGCGGAGCAGGGACGCGAAGTACGTCGGGCGACGTTCCAAGACGGCCGGCTCGCGTTCCGGATACCGGCCGTAGCCCTCGAGCGTACGCGCGACGGCGCTGTGTGGATCAGACTGAGCATCAACCGGCCAGCTCGTGTGTTCAGCGCCCGCCTGCCGCCGGAGAGCTGGACACGCCTAACGGCCCACGACGAAGACGCGCGTAGGCCGGTCGCGGCGCGAACGTGGGAGGGGCCGGGGCTCCCGCCGTTGGGCTGCCACGGCTGGTCGGTCACGGTGGAGGGCGCGGAGGCCAAGAGGAGCTGGCGTCAGGACCTGTCGGAATGCACCGCCGATCCCGACAGCCCTGCCTTCGCCTATGCATACGAGCTCGCCTCGATTGCGATCGATCACATAAGCGAATGCGCGGCGGCCAAGGCCAAGGCCGAGTCACAGGGCCACGGGCCGCAGGAGCCCGTCCGGGGCCTGATTTACTGCGCCGGACGGTTCGCGCCGAGGACCTTCGAAAATCCCTAGTCCCCTGCTCGCGGGTCCGCGCCCAGCGCGCTCCTGTTCAGCCGCGGAAGACGCAGAAAACGCGGAAACGCCAGCCTTTCGCGCCTTCTGCGATTTCCGCGGTTCCTGGCTTCCCCGCGCCCGTGCGCGCAGTTGACTCGCGCCGAGCCCTCCGCCACCTTCCGCCGTCTCTCGCGGGAGAGGTCGGGGCTCGAGGTCGGGCCCCGGAGCCGAAGGCGCAACCGCCCCGGAAACGCTCAGGCAAAAGGACCGCGAGGGCCGAGGAACGCTGGAAAGCGCTCGCCGTAGCCGCAGGGCGAAGGCTGGCCGCCGAAGGAGCAGGGGGCCGTCCACCCGATCGGGCGGTCCGAAATCTCTCAGGCCCAAGGACAGCGGGGGCGCGATCCGGCGGCGGGGGATCTCCCGTCGCCGCTCGCCGTCTCAGCCCCGCAAGTCCGAGCCCGTCGTGCCCGACATCCCCGCCGAGACCGTGCTCAGGACCACCCCGCTCACCGAAGCGCACCTCGCCCTGGGCGCGAGGATGGTCCCGTTCGCCGGCTACACCATGCCCGTGCAGTACGCCGGGGAGCAGGGCGGCGTGCTCAGGGAGCACTTGTGGACCCGCGAGCACGCCGGCGCTTTCGACGTCTCCCACATGGGCCAGGCGCGGCTCACCGGCCCTGATGTCCTGGCCGCCTTCGAGGCGCTGACGCCCGGCGACTTCCAGGGGCTCGAGCCCGGCAGGCAGAAGTACTCGCTGCTGCTGAACCGCCAGGGCGGCATCGTCGACGACCTGATGGCCGGCCGCCCCGACGACGAGGGCCTGTTCCTCGTGGTCAACGGCGCCTGCAAGGACAATGACTTCCGGGTCATGGGCGAGGCGCTGGCCGGCCGCGCCGCCATCGAGCGGCTGGAGGACCGGGCGCTGATCGCGCTGCAGGGCCCGAAGGCCGCCGCCGTCCTCGCCCGCCACGCGCCGCAGGCCGCGGCGATGGTGTTCATGGACATCCGCGGCATCGAGGCGTTCGGGACCGAGGCCATCGTCTCGCGCTCCGGCTACACCGGCGAGGACGGCTACGAGCTCTCCGTCCCGGCCGAGGCGGCGGTCCACGTGTGGAACACCCTTATGGCCGACGAGCGGGTCAGGCCCGTCGGCCTCGGCGCCCGCGATTCGCTGCGCCTGGAGGCTGGCCTGCCGCTCTACGGCCACGACCTCGACGAGACCGTCTCCCCCGTCGAGGCGGGGCTCGCCTTCGCGGTCAGCAAGCCGCGCCGCCGGCGCGCCGACTTCCCGGGCGCCGAGCGGATCCTCGGCGAGTTCGCCCACGGCTGCGCGCGCTTCCGGGTCGGCCTGAAGGTGCTGGAAGGCGCACCGGCCCGCGAGGGCGCCGAGGTCGCCGACGAGGCGGGCCGGCCGATCGGCGTCGTCACTTCCGGCGGTTTCTCGCCGTCGCTGCGGCAAGGCATCGCGCTCGCCTTCGTCCCGCCGCTCTTCACCGACCCCGGAACGAGGCTGAAGGTCGTCGTCCGCGGCAAGCCCCAGGCGGCCGAAGTCGCCCCCCTCCCTTTCGTCGCCCACCGCTACGTGAGGACATTATGACCCCGCTCATCCCCGCGAAGGCGGGGACCCAAGCTGAATCGCCGCTTGGATTCCCGCTTTCGCGGGAACGAGCGGAGGAGAATTGAGGAACTTGCCCATGCGCTTCACCAAGGATCACGAGTGGGTCGAGCTGGAGGGCGAGGTCGCGGTGATCGGCATCACCGCCTACGCCGCCGAGCAGCTGGGCGATGTGGTGTTCGTCGAGACCCCTGAGGTCGGCAAGGCGGTCAAGGCCGGCGACAACCTGGCCGTCGTGGAGAGCGTCAAGGCCGCATCGGACGTCTACGCCCCGGTCGCCGGCGAGGTGGTCGAGGCCAACGAAGCCCTGGCCGACGCGCCCGAGACCGTCAACGCCGCCCCCGAGGCGGCCGGCTGGTTCGCCAAGCTGAGGCTCGCCAATCCCGCCGACCTCGAGGCCCTCATGGACCGCCCCGCCTACGAAGCTTACCTGCAGACGCTTTGACTCCACCGCTCATTCCCGCGCAGGCGGGAACCCAAGCTGAATCGCCGCTTGGATCCCCGCCTTCGCGGGGACGAGCGGGAGAAGTGAAGATCGCATGAGATACCTCCCCCTCACCCCTGCCGACCGCGCGGAGATGCTTGCGGCAGTCGGCGCGCCCGACGTCGAGGCGCTGTTCCGCGACGTGCCGGAGACGGCGCGCAAGGCCGCGCTGTTCGACCTGCCGCGGCACGCCGGCGAGCTGGAGGTGGAGCGCGAGCTTGCCGGGCTCGCGGCGATGAACCGCCCGGCCGGCGCGGGGCCGTTCTTCTGCGGCGCGGGCGCCTACCGCCACCACGTGCCGGCCAGCGTCGACCACCTGATCCAGCGCTCGGAGTTCCTGACCTCC
The DNA here is from genome assembly GCF_035475775.1 of Phenylobacterium sp. Taxonomy (GTDB): domain Bacteria; phylum Pseudomonadota; class Alphaproteobacteria; order Caulobacterales; family Caulobacteraceae; genus Phenylobacterium. The sequence goes on from NZ_DATIMC010000120.1 coordinate 10,571, forward strand.
TACACCCCCTACCAGCCGGAGATCGCCCAGGGCACGCTGCAGGTGCTGTTCGAGTTCCAGACCCAGGTCGCCGCGCTGACCGGCCTGGAGGTCGCCAACGCCTCGATGTACGACGGCTCCACGGCCTGCGCCGAGGCGGTGATGATGGCCCAGCGGGTCACCCGCCGCGAGAAGGCGGTGCTCAGCGGCGGGGTCCACCCGCAGTACGCGGCCGCCACCCAGACCATCGCCCATGCCGAGGGCATGGAGATCGTCCGGCTGCCGGCCGCGATCGACGCCGAGGCCGCGGTGATCGAGGCCATCGACCAGGCGACCGCCTGCGTCGTCGTCCAGACTCCCAACGTGTTCGGCGTGGCGAGCGACGTGACGAAGATCGCCCAGGCGGCGCATGCCGCCGGCGCGCTCATGATCGTGGTGACCACCGAGGCGGTTTCGTTCGGCCTGCTCAAGTCGCCCGGCGAGATGGGCGCCGACATCGCCGTCGCCGAGGGCCAATCGATCGGCAATCCGCTGACCTACGGCGGCCCCTACGTCGGCCTCTTCGCCTGTCGCGAGAAGCACGTCCGCCAGATGCCGGGCCGGCTGTGCGGCGAGACCGTGGACGCCGAGGGCCGCCGCGGCTTCGTGCTGACGCTGTCCACCCGCGAGCAGCACATCCGCCGCGAGAAGGCGACCTCCAACATCTGCACCAACTCCGGCCTCTGCGCGCTCGCCTTCTCCATCCACCTGTCGCTGCTCGGCGAGACGGGCCTGCGCCGGCTGGCCGCCCTCAACCACAGCCGGGCGCGGGAACTGCGCGAGGCTGTCGCCGCCGTGAACGGCGTCGAGGTGCTCACGCCGCGGTTCTTCAACGAGATCGCCATCCGCACGCCGGTCTCCGCCGCCGCCTTGGTGGAGGCCTGCCTCGCCGACGGGGTGATCGCCGGCGTGCCGTTCGCCCGGCTCGATCCGCACGCCGGCATGGACGACGTGCTGCTCCTGGCCGCCACCGAGACCACCACCTCCGACGACATCGCCGCGCTGGCGGCCTCGCTTTCGAAGACCCTTTCCGGAGGCGCCCGCTGATGGCCATGCAGAACATCGGCCGGCCCAGCCGGCCGCGCGCCGCCGACCTCGAGAACCATGCCTCGCTGACCGGCGGGCGCGGCCTCTTGCAGGACGAGCCCTTGATCTTCGAGCTCGGCGGCTGGGAGAAGACCGGCGTCGACCTGCCGGCGCCCGACCGCGACGCCGCCGACCTCGGCGACCTCGTCCGCGCCGAGCCGATCGGCCTGCCGGGCCTCTCCGAGCCCGAGGCGCTGCGCCACTACGTGCGGCTCAGCCAGAAGAACCACGCCATCGATCTCGCGCTCTATCCGCTGGGCTCGTGCACTATGAAGCACAACCCGCGGCTCAACGAGAAGGCCGCGCGCCTGGCGGGCTTCGCCGACCTGCACCCGCTGCAGCCGGTGTCCACCGCGCAGGGCGCGCTGGCGCTGATGGACCGGCTCGCCCACTGGCTGAAGACCCTGACCGGCATGCCCGCCGTGGCGCTCTCCCCCAAGGCCGGGGCGCATGGTGAGCTCTGCGGTCTGCTGGCCATCAAGGCCGCCCACGACGCCGCCGGCCAGGGCCATCGCCGCACGGTGCTGACGCCCACCTCGGCGCACGGCACCAACCCGGCCACCGCCGCCTTCGTCGGCTACCAGGTCGCCGAGATCGCCCAGACCGCCGACGGCCGCGTCGACCTGGCCGACCTCGCCGCCAAGCTCGGCCCGGACGTGGCGGCGATCATGGTGACCAACCCGAACACCTGCGGCCTCTTCGAGCGGGACATCCTCGAGATCAGCCGCCTCACGCACGAGGCGGGCGCCTACTTCTATTGCGACGGGGCCAACTTCAACGCCATCGTCGGCAGGGTGCGGCCCGGCGACCTCGGCGTCGACGCCATGCACATCAACCTGCACAAGACCTTCTCGACCCCGCACGGCGGCGGCGGCCCGGGCGCGGGGCCGGTGGTGCTCTCGGAGGCGCTGGCGCCCTTCGCGCCCGTCCCGTGGCTGGTGGCCGGCCCGGACGGCTTCGGCCTGATCGAGGAGCCGGCCGGCGAAGCCGCCCGCGCCTTTGGCCGGATGTGCGCCTTCCAGGGCCAGATGGGCATGTTCGTCCGCGCCTACGCCTACATGCTGAGCCACGGCGCCGACGGCCTGCGTCAGGTCGCGGAGGACGCCGTGCTCAACGCCAACTACATCAAGGCCCGCCTCTCGGCCGAAATGACGCCCGCCTTCCCCGAAGGCCCCTGCATGCACGAGGCGCTGTTCGACGACAGCTGGCTGGAAGGCGCCGGGATCACCACCCTCGACCTCGCCAAGGCGCTGATCGACGAGGGCTTCCATCCGATGACCATGTATTTCCCCCTGGTGGTGCACGGGGCCATGCTGATCGAGCCCACCGAGACCGAGCCCAAGCGCGAGCTGGACCGCTTCTGCGACGCCATGCTGGCGCTCGCCCGGGCCGCCAAAGGCGCCGATCGCGAGCGGCTGAAGGGCGCGCCCTACCTCGCCCCGATGCGCCGCCTGGACGAGACCCTCGCCGCCCGCAAGCCGAAGCTCACGTGGCGCCCGGGGGACAGCACTGTGGCGCCGGCGCCATTGGCCGCGGAATAAACAAAGCCGATAAAATATTAACGGCCGGGCGCCTTTACCGTTCGCGGACTCGTTCGCATATCTTGCAGGCGCGGCGACGGTCCGACCTCCCCTTGGGCCGCCTTAGCGCATTCCCAGGTTGCCCCAGTGTCCTTCGCCATGCCCTCGCTGCGCGTGTATCGCGCCTCCGACGAATTCGCCCGCGAAGCCCTCGCGCGGATCGGTCGTGGGCTGTCGCTCGCCCTGGGCGCGATCCTGGTCCTCGTCGGTCTGGGGATCGAGTTCCTGCCCTTGCCGCTGCACTTGCCGGGCATGGCGGTCGTGGTCATCGGCCTGATGCTGGTGCTGCGCAACTCCTTCAAGGCCCGTCGCCGCTTCGTCCAGATCCAGCGCAGCCATCCCAGGATGGTCGCCCCGGTGCGCCGCCTTCTGCGGCGCGAGCCGGAAGTGGTGCAGGTATTCTGGCAGGCCTACCTGCGCTCCGAGCGCCTCATGCTGCCCAAGCGTTTCCGCTTCGCCGTGCGCGTGCGGCGCTATTTCAAGGTGCGCGCCCGGACGTCGGCCTGAGTTCGCCGATCCGCGGTCCGCGCGACCGTTACTGCAGCTTGGCGCCGAGCTGGCCGATGGCCTGGTCGACCAGCGGGTCGGTCTTGACGCCGGCGATCCGCTGGCTCAGCACCTTCTCGGCCATCTGGGCGGCGAGCTCGGCGGCGGCGGCCTTCACCTCCGCGGCGGCCTGAGCCTCGGCCGTGGCGATGCGGCGCTCGGCGAGCTGGCCGCGGCGCTCGATCTGGTCGGCGAGCCTGGCGCGGGATTCGACCTGCATCCGCTCGGCCTCCGCCTGGGCGTTGGCCATCACCTCGGCGGCGAGCTTCTCCGTCTGCTCGCGCTGCGCCTTGATGTCCGCCAGCAGCCCCTGGGCCTCCTCGCGCAGGCGGTTCGCCTCGTCGAGCTGGGCGCGGACCTTCTCGGCGCGCGCATCGAGGTGCCGCAGGGCCAGCCGGGGCACGCCGGCCCAGACCAGGATGCCGGTGAAGATCACCAGGGCGACGCCGACCCAGAAGTGCGCGTCGAGAAGGATGTCCACGGGTGCGCCTTCCTTTCGTCTAGGCCGCGCCGGCGGAGGCGAGCTCCGCGCGGCTGGGCGCCTGGCCGGTCAGCTTCTGCACGATGGCCGCGGCCGCGTCGGCCGCGATATCGCTCACGTGGGCCATCGCCGCCTCGCGCGCCGCGGCGATCCGGGCCTCGGCCTCCGCGGCGGTGTGCGCGAGCTTGGCTTCCTCGGCGGCCAGCTTGGCCGAGATCTCGGCCTGGGCCTTGGCCCGCGCCTCGGAGGCGAGCTTCATCGCCTGGCCGCGCGCCTGGCCGATCTCCGCCTGCGCGGCGGCGGCCTGGGCGTCGGCCTCCTCCTTCATGCGTCGCGCCTCGGCCACGTCGCCGGTGATCTTGCCCTCGCGCTCGGCGATCGCGCCGCCGATGCGCGGCACGAACACGCGGGCCATCAGCACCAGGATGATCACGAAGAAGATCAGGAACCACGCCGCCTGGCCGGGCCAAGTGGCGAGATCGAACTGCGGCAGGCCGCCGGCGGCGCCCTCGGGAGCCGCGGCCCCCGCCGTCGGGGTTGGAGCGGAAGACTGCATCGGCGCCTTAGCCGCTGATCGGCACGAACAGGATGATGAAGGCCATCACGAGCGCGAAGATGCCGAGCGCCTCGGTCAGCGCCAGCCCCAGGAACAGCATCGGTTGCTGGCTGGCCGCAGCCGAGGGGTTGCGGATCGCCGAGGCCAGGTAGTTGCCGAACAGCACGCCGAGGCCGACGCCGGCGCCGATCAGGCCCATCGTGGCGAGACCCGCGCCGATGTACTTGGCGGAGATGTGGTCCATGTCTTCAAACCCCTTGGAGATTGTCGGTTGTTGATCAGTGGCCGTGACCGAGGTTCACGACGTCGTTGAGGTAAACGGTGGCGAGCGCGGCGAACACGAAGGCCTGCAGGAAGGCGACGATGAGCTCCAGGCCGGTCAGCGCCACCACCAGCGCCAGCGAGACGCCGGAGCCCGCGAAGGCGAGGTAAGCGATGCCGCCCTGCAGCCCGAACACGCCCAGCCCCACGATGAAGCTGGCGAACATGTACATGACCACGTGGCCGCCGATCATGTTGCCGAACAGTCGCATGGCCAGCGTCACCGGCCGGATCATGAATGACAGGAACTCCAGCGGCGCCACCATCAGCAGCATGTACCAAGGCAGGCCCGACGGCGTGAAAAGCCTGAACAAGCCCAGGCCGTTCTTGATGAAGCCGATGGCCACGACGGTCAGGAAGGTGACGATGGCCAGGGTGGCGGTCACCGCCAGCTGGGCCGTGGCGGTAAAGGTCCAGGACTGGTGCGCCAGGTTCCCGAAGGCCAGCACCAGGCCCATCATGTTCATCACCAGCACCACCATGAAGATGCTGAAGACGAACGGCACGTAAGGGCGGCCCGCATGCCCCATGATCGGCCCGACCAGGGTGGCGTCGATCAGGTCGAACAGGCTCTCGGCCAGCGACTGCAGGCGCCCGGGCACGATCTCGCGCCTGGCGGCGACGGCCAGGAAGCCGCAGATCACCAGCGCCGCGAAACCCATCGCCAGCGTCGCGTTGGTGATCGACATGTCCAAGGTGAAGCCGCCGATCTGGATCGGCGCGAACTTCACGATGGGATGGACCAGGAACTGCTCCATCGGGGCGATCGGGGGCGCTTTGGCCATCTATTCCCTACCGTCTCAATCGTCTTCGTCGTCGGGCGCGCTCGGCGGCGATCCGGCGCGTTCCGACTCCGTCTTGGCCCACGCCCCGGCGCCGCGGATGGCGACCAAGGTGGAGACCCCCACGCCGATCAGCAGACCGCCGATCAGGCCGAAGGGCGCCGTATGAGCGAGCCAATCGAACAGCCTGCCGAAGCCCAGGCCGCCAAGCACCCCGCCCACCACTTCACCGAGGAAGCGGTAACCCTGGCCCATCGCGCGCTGCGAAGCGACGCGGCTCGGCGGCGCGCGCTCGGCTTCGAAGGCGGCGAGCCGTTCGTCGAGGCTCTTCAGGGCCTCTTCGCGCGGTTCGTCCGGCTGGGGCATGCGTCGGGAGGCCAAAAGACCGCGACGTCGCCGCCACGGCGGGGGCTTCAGGTCGCGCGGAACCTATAGAGCGTGCTGCGGCGCGTCAAGGCTGCCGGACTGCACATTAGTTGTCTGAATTCGTTACATTTTTTCTCTGCGGCGGCAGAACGCGCAGACCGCAGCCTACTGCGCCGCCATGGCCTCGGCCTGGGTGAGGTCGACCGAGACCAGCTGCGAGACGCCGCGCTCGGCCATGGTCACGCCGAACAGGCGGTCCATCCGCGCCATGGTCACCGGGTTGTGGGTGATCACCACGAACCGGGTCTGCGTGCGCGCCCGCATCTCGTCCAGCAGGTTGCAGAACCGATCGACATTGGCGTCGTCCAGCGGCGCGTCCACCTCGTCGAGCACGCAGATCGGCGCCGGCTGCGACAGGAACACGCCGAAGATCAGCGCCATGGCGGTCAGCGCCTGCTCGCCGCCGCTCATCAGGCTCATGGCGGCGAGCCGCTTGCCCGGCGGGCAGGCGTAGATCTCCAGCCCGGCCTCCAGCGGGTCGTCGGACTCCACCAGCCGCAGCTCCGCCAGGCCGCCCTGGAACAGCGCCGAGAACAGGCTCCTGAAGTGCGCGTTGACGCCGTCGAAGGCGGCGATCAGGCGTTCGCGGCCCTCGGCGTTCAACTGCTCGATGCCCTGGCGCAGCCGGGCGATCGCGCCGCCGAGGTCCGCCCGCTCGGCCTGCATGGCGGCCAGCCGACCCGCATGCTCCTGGACCTCCTCCTCGGCGCGCAGGTTCACCGCCCCGATCGCCTCGCGCTGGCGCTCCAGGTTGAAGAGGTGCGCCTCGACGCCTTCGGGATCGGGCGGGATCGCGACCGCGTCGTCGGCGAGCCTTTGACCGAGCTGTTCGGGCTCCATCCGCACCGCCTCGCGGATCTGCAGGGCGACCTCGGCGAGCCGCGTCTCGGCGGCCTCGCGGTGCGCCGTCAGGGCGGCGCGGACCTCGCGGGCTTCCGAGGCGGCGGCCTCGCAGGCCCGGAGCGCCCGGTCCGCCTCGGCCCGCTCGCTCTCGGCGGCGGCCAGCGCATCCGAGGTCCCGGCGCGGCGGGCCTCGGCGACCGAGAGTTCGTCGAGCAGGCTCGCGCGGCGGCTCTCCAGAGTGGAGGGCGCGGTCCAGGCCGTCTCCAGCTCCGCAGCGGCCTTGCGCCGCGCCTGGGCGAGAGCCTCGATCCGCTTGCCGGCCGCGACGGCGCGGCGCGCCCAGTCCTCGTGCTCGCGGGAGAGCTGCTCCAGCCGCTGGACGCGGCCGTTGCGCTCGCGCAGCTCGATGTCGAGCGCCGCGCGGGCCGCGGCGGCGGCCTCGCGGGCAGGTCCGGCCGCATCGCGGGCCGCGGCAAGCCGCTCGGGGAGGTCTGAACCCTCCGGCGCCGGCCCCTCGGCCTGCGCCGCCGCGAGCGCCGCCTCGTCCTCGGCGAGCTCGGCCTCGAAGCGGCCGATCAGGTCATCCAGCGAGGCGGCGTGCGCTTCCTTGCGCGCGCTCTCCCGCTCGAAGCGCTCCAGCGCCGTCCGCGCCGCGAGCGCCGCCTGTTCCAGCGCCGGAGACGCGCGCCGGGCGGCCTTCAGCGCCTCGTCCGCGGAACGGACCCGGGCCGCGGCGGCGGCCAGCGACTCGCGGGCGGCCTTCGCCTTCGGCTCCAGCGATTCGATCTCGGCCTCGACCTCGGCCAGCCGGGTCTTCTGCTCCAGGCGCACCGCGGCGGGCTTCGGCGCCTCGGCGCGCGCGGTGAAGCCGTCCCAGCGCCAGAGGTCGCCTTCCTTCGAAACCAGCCGGCAGCCGGTCGGCAACCGGGCTTGCAGCTTGTCGCCCTCGGCGCGCTCCACCAGGGCGGTGTGCGCCAGGCGCGCGGCAAGGGCGGGCGGCGCCTTCACCACTTCCGTCAAGGGCCGCACGCCCGCGGGCCAGGCCGGCGGCGCGACCTCGCGGCCGCCCCAGAACGCCGGGGCCGCCCTGTCGAGCGCGGCGTCCAGGTCGTCGCCCAGCGCCGCCGCCAGCGCCGCTTCGTAGCCGCGATCCGCGGCCACCGCGTCGATCGCCGGCGCAAAGCCGCCGCGGCGCGCCTGCGCCACCAGCTGGGCGAGCGCGCGGGCCTCGGCGGTGAGCCGGCCGAGCTGATCCTCGGACTTGCGCGACGCCTCGCGGGCCGCGGTCTCCGCCTCGACCGCCTGGCCGCGCGCCTCCTCGGCTGCGTCGAGCGCCGCGCGGGCGGCGGAGACCCTGGCCTCCGCAACCTCCAGGTCGGCTCTGGCCTGGGCGGCCTGTGGACTCGCGGCCGCCTCCAGGTCCGCCCGCTCCTGGCGCGCCTGGTCGAGCACGCGACGGGTGCGCGAAGCCCGGCTCGTCGCCTCCTCCAGCCGCTGCGCCGCGGCTCGCGCGTGGGCGTCCTGGGCCGCGAGCTCGGCGGCCAGGCGCTCCACCTCGCCATCGGCCTCGGCGCGGGCGGCCCCGGCGGCGGCGGCCCGCACCTCCAGCTCCGGCGTGCGCTCCGGCGCCGCGGCGATGGCGGCCTCGAGGCCCGCGATCTCGTCGGCGAGCCGGCCCAGCGCCGCGGCGGCGTCGTCCACCATGTGGGCTTCGCGCGCCTGGTCGGCGTCGATGCGCTCGAGCTCGGCGGTCAGCCGGGCGACCTCGGCGGCATGCGCCTCGTGCTCGCGGTCGAGCCGGTCCTTGTCGATGGCGAGCTTGTGCAGCACGGCCGCGGCGATGGTCTCGGCTTCGCGCAGCGGCCTGATCGCCTCTTCGGCCGCCGCCGCGCGCGTCGTCGCCGCCGAGGCGGCGCGGGCGGTCTCCTCCACGGCGCGCGCCGCCTGCGCGGCCTCGCCGCCCAACCGTTCGGCGGCCGCCTTGGCCTCGGCCCAGCGGGCATGCAGCACCGCCCCTTGCAAGGCGCGGATCTCCGCCGACAGCTTCTTGTAGCGCTCCGCCTGGCGGGCCTCGCGCTTCAGGCGCCCGAGCGTCGCCTCCAGCTCGCGGGCCACGTCCTCCAGCCGATCGAGGTTGGCTTCGGCGGCCCGCAGCCGAAGCTCCGCCTCGTGACGCCTGGAATGCAGGCCGGAGACGCCCGCGGCCTCCTCCAGGATCATCCGCCGGTTCTGCGGCTTGGCGGCGATCAGCTCGGAGATCTGGCCCTGGCGCACCAGCGCCGGCGAGTTGGAGCCGGTCGAGGCGTCGGCGAACAGCAGCTGGACGTCTCGCGCCCTGGCCTCCCGGCCGTTGATCCGGAAGGCGGAGCCCGCGCCGCGGTCGATGCGGCGCACCACCTCCAGCACCGGGTGGTCGTTGAATCCCGCCGGCGCGCCGCGATCGGCGTTGTCGATGGTCAGCGCCACCTCGGCGTGGTTGCGCGAGGGGCGCTTCTCCGTGCCGGAGAAGATCACGTCGTCCATGCCGCCGGCCCGCATGGCCTTGGCGGAGTTGGCGCCCATCACCCAGCGGAGCGCCTCCAGGAGATTCGACTTGCCGCAGCCGTTGGGGCCCACGATGCCGGTGACGCCGGGCTCGATGCGCAGCTCCGTCGGATCGACGAAGGACTTGAACCCGGAGAGCTTCAGCCGCTGGAGATGCATCGCCTAGCGGCCCTTGCCTCTGGCCGGGGCCTTGGCGGACGGCGCGGCGGCCTCGGCCTTGGAGATCGCGGCGCCCAGGGTCGCAAGATCGGTCTCGCCCTCGATCCGCTGGCCGTTGATGTCGAAGGTGGGGGTGGAGTGGACATTGTCCTTGGCCATCGCCGCCTCGAAGCGGGCGTTCAGCGCCTTCAGCGCCGCCGCATCGGCGAGGCAGGCGTCGACCTGCGCCTGCGAGAGGCCGTTGGCCGCCGCCACCTTCATCAGCGGCGTGCGCACGTCGCCGCTCTCCCACTCGGCCTGGCTGCGGAACACGCCGTCGAGGATCGCGAAGTACCTCGCCTTGCCGCCGCAGCGGGCGATCAGGAAGCCCGCGGCGGCCACCTCTTGCGGCGGGGTCAGGAACTCCTTGAGCGTGTAGTAGGCCCGCCCGGTGTCGACGTACGTCCGCTTGAACGCCGGCCAGACGTCCTCGTCGAAGCGCGCGCAGTGGGGACAGCTCGCCGAGGCGTACTCGACCACATGGACCCTGGCCCTCGGATTGCCGAGGCTCATGTCGCCCTGCACGGCCTCGGCCGGCACGCCGGCGGCCAGGGCGGGCCCGCCGCTCAGCGCGAGCGCGGCGGCGGCGATCATGATCCGGCGGTCGAGCATCACGGGCGTCCGTTCCGAAGCAGCGAGTAAAGCGCGATTCCCGCGCCGCCGCCCACCTGCGTCCGGGACGCTTGCACGGGTGAGCCAGCCCCGGGCGCAAGTCAATTCAGCGGCTGTGTCGCAGGACCCCACGGCCGAGCTGCAGCAGCGCGCGCTTCAGCGGCCCGTCCGGCGCGTCGGCCAGTCCGGCGGCGAGCTTCGCTTCCTCGGCCGCGTCGAGCGGCTTGGGCCGCTTGGGCGGCGGCCGCAGCGCCTCGGGCGCGCCGCGCAGCGGGCCCTGCACGACGCGCATCTTCTGCACCGCCTCGGCGCCCAGGAACAGGTTCACCCGCGCCAGGATCTCGTGCGCCTGGTGCTGGATCAGCGCCGCCGAGGGCCCCGCCACGCGGATCTCCAGCGACGAGGGCGCGCCGTTGCGGCCCTTGACCAGCTTCACCGGCTCGGTGCGCCGGGCGATGTCGGGGCCGACGATCTCGCGCCAGCGCGCGACGAGCGCGCCCGCGCCCTGGCCGAACTTGCCGTCCAGCTCCTTGATGAGCGGCCCGAGCGCCCGTCCTGCGGGCGGCGGCGGCCGGCGCGGCGGGCGCGTGCGCCTGCGAGAGAGGATCAGCAGCGCCTCTTGCGGCGTGGGCAGGGTCCGGCGCGGCGGCATGGCTGCAATCTAATCCCCGCTCGTTCCCGCGAAAGCGGGAATCCAAGCTGAGTCCGCCGCTGCGTCGATTCAACGTGGGTCCCCGCCTTCGCGGAGACGAGCGGGGGTGGTAGCGGAACAGGCGTGACGCCCACGGCCCTCCGCGCAAGCCTGCTCGCCTGGTACGACGCCAACGCCCGCGACCTGCCCTGGCGCGTGCGGCCGGCCGCTCGGGCCGCCGGCCGCACGACGGACCCCTACCGCGTCTGGCTTTCCGAGGTGATGCTGCAGCAGACCACGGTGCCGCACGCGACGCCCTACTTCCTGAAATTCCTCGCCGCCTGGCCGACGGTGACCGACCTGGCGAACGCCGACGACGGCGCGGTCATGGCCGCCTGGGCGGGCCTCGGCTACTACGCCCGCGCCCGCAACCTGCTGGCCTGCGCCCGGGCCGTCGCGCGCGACCATGCCGGCCGCTTCCCGGAGACCGAGGCGGACCTGCGCGAGCTGCCGGGCCTCGGGCCCTATACGGCCGCGGCGGTGGCGGCGATCGCCTTCGACCGTTCCGCCAATGTCGTCGACGGCAACGTCGAGCGGGTGATGGCGCGGCTGTTCGGGGTCGAGGCGCCCCTGCCCGAGGTGAAGGCCGAGCTGAATCGCCTGGCCGCCGGCCTGGTCCGCGACGAGCGCCCCGGCGACTGGGCCCAGGCGCTGATGGACCTCGGCGCCGTGGTCTGCCGCCCCAGGGCGCCGCTCTGCGCGCGCTGCCCGATCGCCGCCCATTGCGCGGCGCTGAGACTCGGCGATCCGGAGAGCTACCCCCGCCGCGGCCGCAAGCCCGACCGGCCCCACCGGTACGGCGTGGCCTACCTCTTGACCCGCGGCGAGGAGGTGGCCCTGGTGCGCCGCCCGCCGAAGGGCCTGCTCGGCGGCATGCTGGCGCTGCCCACGTCGGCCTGGCGCGCCGGCCGCTGGAGCGAGGCCGAGGCCCTCGCCGCCGCCCCTGCGCGCGCGCCCTGGCGCCCCGCCGGCGAGGTCGAGCACGGCTTCACCCA
>NZ_DATIMC010000121.1:0-11673 GCF_035475775.1 Phenylobacterium sp.
TGACCGACGGCCTCTCGCTCGACGTCGACAACGTCACCGTCAAGGGCGCCGGGCAGGACAAGACCACGCTCAACTTTGCCGGCCAGATGGGCGGGGCCGAGGGCCTGTTGATCACCTCCGACAAGGTCACCATCCGCGACCTGACCGTGCTCGACTCCAAGGGCGACGGCATCAAGGCTAAGGGCAGCGACCAGATCAGCTTCATCAACCTGACCGTCGGCTGGTCGGGGCCGCCGAAGGAGACCAACGGCTCCTACGGCGTCTATCCGGTGTCCTCGACCAACGTGCTGATCGACCGCGTCACCGTCCACGGCGCCTCCGACGCCGGCATCTACGTCGGCCAGTCGAAGAACATCGTCCTCAAGCGCAGCCGCGCCGAGTTCAACGTCGCCGGGATCGAGATCGAGACCTCGATGAACGCCGACGTGTTCGACAACGTCTCGACGCACAACGCCGGCGGCATCCTGGTCTTCGACCTTCCGGGCCTGCCGCAGATGGGCGGCCACTCCACGCGGGTGTTCCACAACCAGGTGGTCCAGAACGACACGCCCAACTTCGCGCCCAAGGGCAACATCGTGGCCCAGGTGCCGACCGGGACGGGGGTGATGGTGATGGCCAACCGCGACGTCCACGTGTTCGGCAACACCATCGACGGCAACCAGACGGCCGCGGTCATGCTGGTCGCCTACACCAGCGATTACGCCGACCTCAGCTACGATCCCCTGCCGCGCGACATCTCGGTGCATGACAACAAGATCGGCCGCAACGGCTTCGCGCCGGCGTTTCCCGGCGGCAAGGAGCTCGCCACCCTGCTGGGCGGCAGCCTGCCGCCGGTCATGTGGGACGGCGTGACCAACTACGTCCGCAAGGGCGCGAGCGCGCCGGAAGCGGCCCGCGTGCGGATCACCGACGGCCCGGTGCTCAATCTGAACCTCGCCAAGCCCGGGGCGCTGCTCACCGCCAGGCCCGAGGTCAAGCCCAGCATCGAGGGCGGCAGCTGGCCGGAGCCCGCTGCCGTCGCCCTGCCGAAGGGGCAGGCCGCGCTTTGAGACGACTGCTCGCCGTCCTGGCGGCGCTCGCTTTCCTGGGAGCCGCCCCTGCGCCAGCGCCCGTCGCGCTCGATGCTCTGATGGCACCGACGCCGGCGCCGACGCTCGCCGCCTACCGGCTCTTCACCGACGCCGCCGGGCGCGTTCCCAACGCGGGCCTCACGCCCTACGCGCTGAACACGCCGCTGTTCTCCGACTACGCCGAGAAGCAGCGCTACCTCTACCTGCCGCCGGGCGCGAAGGCGCACTACCGCCCCACCGGCGTGCTCGACCTGCCGGTCGGGGCGACCCTGGTGAAGGTGTTCGCCTACCCGGCCGACTTCCGCCGTCCGAACGAGAGGGTGCGGCTGATCGAGACGCGGCTGCTGATCCATCGCCGCTCCGGCTGGGTGGCGCTCGCCTATGTCTGGAACGATGACCAGACCGAGGCGGTGCTGAAGCGGGCCGGGGCGCGGCGCGGCGTCGATTTCCTGGACCTGGAGGGCCGGCCGCAGCACGTGGACTACCGCATCCCCAACGCCAACCAGTGCAAGCAGTGCCACTCGCTGGCGGGCCGGCTGGCGCCGATCGGGCCCAAGGCGCGGAACCTCAACGGACCTTACGCCTACGCCGAGGGCGCGGAGAACCAGCTGGCGCACTGGACGCGGCTCGGCCTGCTCGAGGGCGCGCCCGCGCCGGCGTCCGCGCCGCGCACGGCGGTCTGGGACGATGCCCGCGAGCCGCTGGCGGCGCGCGCCCGGGCCTATCTCGACGGCAACTGCGCCCACTGCCACAACCCCAAGGGCGAGGCGAGCAACTCCGGCCTGTTCCTCGATCTCGAGGAGACGCGCCCCAGCGTGCAAGGCCTCGGCAAGCGGCCGGTCGCCGCCGGCCGGGCCTCCGCCGACCTGTTCTTCGACATCGCCCCGGGCGATCCGGACGGCTCGATCCTCACCCACCGCATGGCCTCGACCGAGCCCGGCGTGATGATGCCGGAGCTCGGCCGTTCGGTGGTCCACCGGGAAGGGCTCGCGCTGGTCCGCGCCTACATCGCGAGCCTGAAGAAGTAGCTCCTCACTGGGCGTGGCCGCTCGCCACCACGTGGGCGGCTGAATCGGTCCTGGCCTTCCAGAGCAGGTAGGCGCGGACGTCCTCCACGTCGCCTTCGCTCAGGAAGCGGGCGAAGGGCGCCATGCCCTGGTCCTTCTTCGCGCCGTCGTGGACGATGGCCTTGAAGCCCGCCTGGCTGAGGATCGCGGGCGAGCGCGGCAGGTTCGGCAGGAAGACGCCGCCGCCATGGCAGGTCCCGCAGAACTGGCCGTAGATCGCCGCCCCGTGATCGGCGTTCCCCTTCGACGGCTCTGCGGCCGAAAGATCGAGCGGCGGCAGCACCGCGGGCGCGGGATAGGCCGGCGGCTTCAACGTCCCGCCGAGCCTGAAGACCAGCAGACGGCCCTTCTGCCTCGGCTGGTCGCCGCCCATGCCGCCGGCGCCGCCGTAGCCCACCATCAAAGCCAAGTACTGCTGCCCGTCGAGCGCGTAGGTCATGGCCGGCGCAATGGCGTTCGCGCCGGTGTCGTAGGTCCAGAGCGGCTTGCCCGTGGCCGCGTCGTAGGCCGCGAGCTCGTGGCCCGCGGCGTGGAACACCAGCCCGCCGCCCGTCGCGAGCACCCCGCTTGTCCAGGGCTGCGGGTAGCGCACCGTCCAGCGCGGCTTCGCCAGCGACGGATCCCAGGCGATCAGCTCGCCCATTGGCCGCTCGCGCGCCGCCGCGGCGACGGCGGCCGGCGCGGCGAGCTTGGCGGCGGAAGGTCCGCCCGCCGCGCGCCGCATGCCGGTGTTCCAGGCGCCCTGCTCGAAGCTGAAGCCCTGCGCGTCGGCATAGGAGCCGCGGCTGACCATGGCCGGGATGTAGACCAGGTCCTGCTTCGGGCTATAGGCCATCGGCTGCCAGTTGTGGCCGCCCAGCGCGCCGGAGCGCTGATGGCTCTCGCTCGCGCCTGCGTAGCGCGCGCCGGGCGCCTCAAGAGGTCGTCCGCTGCGCAGGTCGACCTTCGTCGCCCAGTCGACGGGGACGAATTTCTCGGCCGAGATCAGCTTCCCGCTCGCCGCGTCGAGCACATAGAAGAAGCCGTTCTTGTTGGCCTGCATCACCACGTGACGCCTCTGCCCGGCCACCGGCACGTCGGCCACCATCAGCTGCTCGACGGCGTCATAGTCCCAGGCGTCGCGCGGCGTGGTCTGGTAGTGCCAGGCATAGGCGCCGGTGTCGGCGTGCAGCGCGACGATCGAGGCGGCGAACAGGTTGTCGCCCTTGCCGCCGGTGCGGATGGTGTCGCTCCAGGGCCCGGCGTTTCCCGTGCCGGTCAAGACCAGGTCGGTCTTCGGATCGTAGGTGATGGCGTTCCACGGCGTCGCGCCGCCGCCGTTCCTCCTCCAGGCGCCCTCGCCCCAGGTCCTGGCGGCCAGGGTCCGCATGATGGGATCGGAGGCGGCCCCGTCCGGCGCGCCGGAGGGGTTGGGCGTCATCTGGAAGCGCCACTTCAGGGCGCCGGTCGCCGCGTCATAGGCCGAGAGATAGCCGCGGACCGGATATTCCGCCCCGCCGTTGCCGATCAGGATCATGCCTTTTGCGGCGAGGGGCGCGCCGGTGATGGTGTACGGCTGGCGGGGATCGGTCGTCTGGACCGCCCAGCGGACCAGGCCGGTGCGCGCGTCCAGCGCGATCAGCCGCCCGTCGATCGTGCCCACATAGACGCGGCCCTTCCACAGCGCCACGCCGCGGTTGACCACGTCGCAGCAGGCGTTGAAGCCCTTCTCGCCCGGCACCTGCGGGTCGAAGGCCCACAGCCGCTTGCCGGTCTTGGCGTCGAAGGCGAACACCTTCGACCAGGCTGTGGTGGTGTAGAGCACGCCGTCGGCTTCCAGCGGCGTCGCCTCCTGGCCGCGGCTGGTGTCGAAGCTCGCCCACCAGGCCACCCCCAGCTTGCCCACGCTCTGCGGGTTGATCTGCGAGAGCGGCGAGAAGCGCTGTTCGTCATAGGTCCGGCCATAGGTCAGCCAATCCTTGGCGTCGGCGGCCCGGATGCGGGCCGCATCCACGGGCCTCTGGCAGCCGCCAAGCGCCATCGCCGCGCAGAGCGCGGCTGCAACCGGAACCCAAACTTTCATCCTGGACGTCCCCGACGCTTTCTTTTGAGCTTCGCAAACAATTCGCCTCGCGGCGAGAGGTGATCCGGCCGCCGTTGCGCCGGCCGGGCGAACTCGGCCATGCTGATCGCGAGAGCCGGCGTCAGACCGGCCGTTCGGGAGGATGCTTCTTGGCCAACACAGCGACCCGCGCGGCGGGGGCAGGCGCGACGCCCACGCCCGCTTCGCCCGCCACCTTGCGCAAGGTGATCCTGGGCAGCCTGATCGGCACCACCATCGAATGGTACGACTTCTTCCTCTACGGCACGGCTGCGGCCCTGGTGTTCGGCAAGCTGTTCTTCCCCAAGGCCGATCCCCTGACGGCCACCATGGCCTCGTTCGCCACCTATGCGCTGGGCTTCGCCGCCCGGCCGCTGGGCGGCATCGTGTTCGGCCACTTCGGCGACCGGATCGGGCGCAAGCGCCTGCTGATGATCAGCCTCGTCCTGATGGGCGCCTCGACGGCGGCGATCGGCCTGCTGCCCACCTACGCCGCCGTGGGCGCCGCCGCGCCGATCGCCCTGACCCTGCTTCGCCTGATCCAGGGCTTCGCCGTGGGTGGCGAATGGGGCGGCGCCGTGCTGATGGCCGCCGAGTACGGGGATGCCAAGCACCGCGGGACCTGGGCCGGCTGGCCGCAGGTCGGCGTGCCCGCCGGCAACCTGCTGGCGGCCGGGATCCTGGCGGTGATGGCCGCGACCCAGTCCGACGCGCAGTTCGCGGCCTGGGGCTGGCGCGTGCCCTTCCTGCTCTCGGTCGTGCTGGTCGCCATCGGCTGGTGGGTGCGGGTCTCGCTCGCGGAGACGCCGGTGTTCCAGGCGCTCGCCAAGAAGGAGCATGCCCTGCCGCGCGCGCCGCTCCTGGAGGCGCTGAAGAAGCGGCCCGGCGGGATCGCCATCGGCGCCGGCCTCAGGGTGGGCGAGAACATCTGCTATTACGTGCTGACCGCCTTCTCGATCACCTACCTCACCGAGGTCAGCCACTTCTCCAAGGCGCTGGCCCTGAACGCCCTCTTGGCCGGGGCCGCGGTCGAGTGCGTCGCCATGCCGTTCTTCTCCTGGCTCTCCGACCGCATCGGCCGGCGGCCGGTCTACGCGATCGGCGCCGCGGGCCAGGCGCTGTGGGCCTTCGCGTTCTTCAAGCTGCTGGACACCGGTGTCACCCCCCTGGTGCTGGCCGCCGTGGTCGTCGGCCTGGTCTTCCATGGGGCGATGTACGGCCCGCAGGCGGCGTTCATCGCCGAGCTGTTCCCGACCCGCTTCCGCTACTCCGGCGCCTCGTTCGCCTATCAGTTCACCTCGATCTTCGCGGGCTCGCTCGCACCGATGATCGCGCTGGCCCTGTTCCGGTCGACCAGGTCGGCGACCCCGATCGCCATCTACGTGTTCGTCGCCTGCGCGATCAGCGTGGTCGCGGCCCTGATGGCGCGGGAGACCAAGGGCATGAGCTTCGCCGCGATCGATGCGGAGACCCAATGAGCGCCGCCGCCGAGCTCGCCGCGAGGATCCCGGTCACCGCCATTCCCGTCACCGCCCGCCGCAAGGCGGTGCTCGGCGCCGCGATCGGCACCACCGTCGAGTGGTACGACTTCCTGCTCTACGCCACGGCCGCGGCCCTGGTGTTCGGCAAGCTGTTCTTCCCGCACGCCGATCCGCTCACCGGGGCCATGGCGTCGTTCGCGACCTACGCGATCGGCTTCCTGGCGAGGCCGCTGGGGGCGGTGGTGTTCGGCCATTTCGGCGACCGCATCGGGCGCAAGCGGCTGCTCATGCTGTCGCTGTTCCTGATGGGCGGGGCGACCTTCGCCATCGGCCTGCTGCCGACCTTCGCCACCGTGGGCGTCGCCGCGCCCATCATGCTCACCGGCCTTCGCCTGCTGCAGGGCTTCGGGCTGGGCGGCGAGTGGGCGGGCGCGATTCTGATGGCCGCGGAATACGCCGATGCGCCGAGGCGGGGCTTCTGGTGCGGCCTGGTGCAGGCGGGCGGCGCGCTCGGCAACCTGTTCGCCACCGCGATCCTGGCGGTGCTGGCGGCGGTCCAGAGCGAGCACGACTTCCTGGCCTGGGGCTGGCGCGTCCCGTTCCTGGTCTCCTTCGTGCTGGTCGGCGTGGGGCTCTGGGTCCGTTTCTCCGTGGCGGAGAGCCCGGTCTTCGAGGAGGCGCGCCGCACCGCGGGCGGCGTGCACCGCGCGCCGGTGCTGGAGGCGCTGCGGACGCGCCCTGCCGGCGTGGCGCTCGGCTCGGCGCTGAAGCTCGCCGAGAACATCTCCTATTATGTGATGACCGCCTTCGCGATCACCTATGTCACGGACGTCCTGAAGCTGCCGCGCACGGTGGCCCTGAACGCGGTCCTGGCGGGCGGGATCGCCGGGGTTGTGAGCATGCCGCTCTGGTCGATGCTTTCGGACCGCATCGGCCGGCGGCCGGTCTATGCCTTCGGGGCGGCGGGCGTGGCGCTTTGGCTGTTCGCCTTCTTCCCGCTGGTCAGGACCGGCGCGCCCGCGCTCATCGCCTTCGCGATCGTGGCCGGCGTCGCCATCCATTCGGCCATGAACGGGCCGCAGGGCGCCTTCATCGCCGAGCTGTTCCCGACCCGCGTGCGCTACTCCGGCGCGTCGCTCTCCTATCAACTGCCGGCGGTGATCGGCGGCTCGCTCGCCCCGATCATCTCCATCGGCCTCCTGAGGGCGACCGGCTCGACGCTGGCCATCTCCGCCTATGTTGCGGCGGCCTGCGCGATCAGCTTCGTCGCGACGCTGATCGCCCGCGAGACCAAGGGCCGGAGTTTCGCCGAGATCGACGGCTAACGGTCACCCTGCATGCCGCGGCCGCGCTCGGCCGTCTCCTTGCGGGCGCGCTCCAGATCCTCGCCCTCCGGACCTTCGAGCGCGTCCTCGGCCTCCTTGGCCTTCTTCTCGTAGCCGCCCTTCTCCACGAAGGCGCGCTCATCGGCGTCGAACTTGCGCGCCGCCTCGTAGTCGCCTTCGCCCTGGATCTTGTCCTTGTCGGCCATCGCGGGTCTCCCTGATCGCTTCGCCGAGGAAGCGCATCCGCCTGCGGCCGGTTCCCCCGCGACCAGAGATTTGAATAGAGATATTCTATTTGCAAAATTGAAATAAACGATTGGCTCTATCGAGCCAGGAGGCCTAGTGCAGTCACGCCAGGGCCGCGCGCCGCGCGGGCCGGCGATGACAGGGAGACGACGATGAGCCTCGCGAACAGCAAGACTGTGGACAATCTCAAGGCGGCCTTCGCCGGCGAGAGCCAGGCGAACCGCCGCTATCTCTACTTCGCCCAGAAGGCCGACGTGGAAGGCTACAACGATGTCGCCGCGGTGTTCCGCTCGACGGCGGAAGGCGAGACCGGGCACGCCCATGGGCATCTCGAGTTCCTGGAGGCCGTCGGCGACCCCGCCACGGGCCTGCCGATCGGCGGCACCTCCGATAATCTGAAAGCCGCCATCGCCGGCGAGACCCACGAGTACACCGACATGTACCCAGGCATGGCGCGCACCGCCCGGGAGGAGAGCTTCGACGAGATCGCCGACTGGTTCGAGACCCTGGCGAAGGCCGAGAAGTCCCACGCCGGCCGCTTCCAGCGCGCCCTCGACCAGCTGGACTGAGCCCGTTTCCCATGGGTTGCCATCCCGGACGGCCCGATCAGGGTCGATCCGGGACCTAGGGGCGTGCGCACGGGGTTCCTGGGTCCCGGCGCTCCGCTGCGCTTCGGCCGGGATGACAGTGGGATTTGGCGGTGACCGGTGAGTGAAGACGGCAAGGACCCCCGCCGCGAGGGCAGCCTGGATGCCCCCTTCCGGCGTCCGATCGCCTGGCGGGACGACGACTACTACGACCTGGAGAAGGTCCACGCCGAGCTGCAGCGCCAGTTCGACGTCTGTCACACCTGCCGCCGTTGCTTCAATCTCTGCGACACCTTCCCGCGCCTGTTCGACGCGATCGACGAGGGGCCGACCGGCGAGGTCGACGGGATCGGGCCCAAGGAGCACGCCCACGTCAACGAGGCCTGCACGCTCTGCGACATGTGCTTCCTGACCAAGTGCCCCTATGTCCCGCCGCACCCCTTCGACATCGACATCCCGCACCTGATCCTCAGGTACCGCGCCGCCAGGCGGCGGGCCGGCGAGCGCGAGTTCGTGCGCGAGCAGCTGGGCCGCACGGACCGCAACGGCAAGCTCGCCAGGCCGGTGGCCCCGGTCGCCAACTGGGCGAGCGCGCGCCGGAACACGCCGCTGCGCAAGCTGCTGCAAGCGATCGCCAGCATCGACGCCGAGGCCGAGCTGCCCCGCTACCACGCCAAGACCGCCGAGGACCGGCTGAAACGGCCGATCGCGCCCAATCCGGCAGGCCCCGCCTTCGGCCAGCGCAAGGTCGCGCTCTATGCGACCTGCTATGTCGACTACAACAAGCCCGACACCGCCGTCGCCGCCGCCAAGGTGCTGGCGCACCAGGGCTGCGAGGTCGAGCTCGTCTACCCGGAATGCTGCGGCATGCCGGAGCTCGAGGCGGGCAATGTGGCCGACGTGGCGGGCCGGGCCGAGCGCGTGGCCAAGGCGTTCGCCCCCTACATCGAGCGCGGGTTCGAGGTGTTGGCGCTGACCGCCAGTTGCGGGCTGATGATGAAATTCGAATGGCCCTTGATGGTCCCGGAGAGCCCGGCCGTCATGGCGCTGTCGCGGGCGACGCGCGACGTCAGCGAATACGTGGTGGAGCTCAATCGCGCCTTGGGTCTTGCGCCCGGCCTGAGCGCGATCGCCGGCGGCGTCACCATCCACCACGCCTGCCACGCGCGGGCGCAGAACATGGGCGCGAAGTCGGCCGAGATGCTGCGGCTGATCCCGGACACCGCCGTCGAGCTGGTGGAGCGCTGCTCCGGCCACGGCGGCACCTTCGGGGTGATGCAGGAGACCTTTCCGGTCGCGGTCAAGGTCGGCAAGCCCGCGGCCCGCGCGGTCGCCCAGAAGGGCTCGGGGACCCTCTGCTCGGACTGCCCGCTCGCCTGCAAGCACCTGGGCCAGCTGCTGGAGACCGAGGTGAAGGACGGCCAGGCCCCGCCCCGCCAGGCGCACCCCATCGAGATCATGGCCGAAGCCTACGGCCTCTAGAGGACCCCATGCCCAGAGACGCGCGCGAGATCACCCCAAACGACCTCCTGACCGACGCCGAATTCGCCAAGGTGAGGCGCGAGCGCCGGACCGCGCTGCTGCCCATCAAGCGGCTGCGCCGCATCGATCTCGGGCCGATCTGCACGGTCCATTTCGAGTGCTACGAGACCATGCTGTTCCAGATCCAGGAGATGCTGCTGATCGAGAAGGGCGGCGACGAACAGGTGCCGGACGAGCTCGCCGCCTACAACCCGCTGATCCCCAACGGCTCGGAGCTGGTCGCCACCATCATGTTCGAGATCGACGATCCCGTGCGGCGGGCGGCGACGCTCGCCAGGCTCGGCGGAGTCGAGGACTGCTTCTTCCTGCAGGTGGGCGAGGACCGGATCCGCGGCCGCCCCGAAGGCGACGTGGAGCGCACCCGCGACGACGGCAAGGCCTCGTCGGTCCACTTTGTCCGCTTCCCGCTGCAGCCGGAGCACGTCGCCCGCTTCCGCGATCCGGCGACGACCATCCTCGTGGGTTGCGACCACGAGCACTACAGCCACCTGGCGGGGATCTCGCCCGCCACCCGCGCCGAGCTGAGCCGCGACTTCGCCTGAGCCGTCAGGCGTCGCTCCAGCGGGCGAACGACCGTTCGATCGGAGCCGGGGCCGCGGCGAGCGGGATCGTGAACGTGAAGCGCGCGCCGCCGCAGCTTTCGGCGCTCATCCGGCCGCCCAGCTGCCTGAGGATGGCCTCGATGATGCTGGTCCCCAGACCCTGGGCCGCCGCCTCGTCCGCAGGGGCCAGCCCGGGACCTTCGTCGGCCACGACGAGGCTCAGCAGCCCGCTCGAAACCCGCGCCTGGATCCGCAGCCGGCCGCCGTCGGCGCCATAGGCATGCTTCCTGGCGTTGATGGCGCATTCGTTCACCAGAAGGCCGATCTGCTGCGCCGCGGCGGCCGGCAGCCGCACGGCATCCGCATCGATCTCGCAGACGAGGCCGACCGCGACTTCGATGACCGGGCAGAGCCCGCGAAGGAAGCCGGCCAGGTCGACCAGGGCGTCGGATTGCGGCAGGCTGAGGAAGCGATGCAGCTGGCCCACCGCCGCCAGGCGGGCCATGGCCTCGTCGAGCGCCTGCTGGGTCTCGGATTCGGCCGCGCGCAGGCGCTGAAGGCCGAGCACGTCGATCGCCAGCTGCAAGCTGTTGGCGATCCGGTGGTTCAGCTCGCGGATTTCCCAGTCCGCAGCCCGGCCTGTGGGAGTCTCGCGCTCACGGGCGAGATCGAGCGCGACGAAGGGCTGCTGATGATCCATGTGACGGCGCCTCTCGCGCCGCGCCGGCCTCGCGCACGCGTGACAGGTGGATGTCCCTCGCCGCCCACCGAGCAGTAGAAATTCGGCGAAACCTTGGCGGCGATCTTCACGCCCCCGAGATTTACCGAAGATTTACTAATTCCCGCGCCGGGCGCTCCCGGGTTCATTGTATTTGCAAGCAAAAAGGGCCGCCTTGCGGGCGGCCCTCGGATCGTCCGGCGCCCGTGCGGCGCTAGAAGATCTCGAACAGTCCGGCCGCGCCCATGCCGCCCCCGACGCACATGGTGACGACGCCGTACTTCGCGCCGCGCCGCTTGCCCTCGTAGAGCAGGTGGGCGGTGCAGCGGGCGCCGGTCATGCCGTAGGGGTGGCCGATGGAGATCGAGCCGCCCGAGACGTTCAAGAGCTCGTCCGGAATGCCCAGCTTGTCGCGGCAATAGAGCACCTGGCTGGCGAAAGCTTCGTTCAGCTCCCAGATGCCGATGTCTTCCATCTTCAGGCCGTTGCGCTCCAGGAGCTTGGGGATCGCGAAGACCGGGCCGATGCCCATTTCTTCCGGCCCGCAGCCGGCGACCGCCATGCCGCGATAGGCGCCAAGGGCTTCCTTGCCGCGCTTCTCGGCTTCCTTGCGTTCCATCAGCAGCACCGCGGCCGAGCCGTCGGAAAGCTGGCTGGCGTTGCCGGCGGTGATGAACTTGCCTTCCTTCACATAGCGGCCGCCCTTGAACACCGGCTGCAGCTTTTCGAGGTCCGCCAACGTGGTCTGCGGACGGTTGCCCTCGTCGGCGCTGATGGTGATTTCCTTGTCGGCGGTCTCGCCGGTCTCCTTGTTGACCACCACCTTCATGACGGTGGTCATGGGGGCGATCTCCTTGTCGAAGCGGCCTTCCGACTGCGCCTGGGCGGTGCGCTGCTGCGAGCGCAGGGCGTACTCGTCCTGGGCCTCGCGAGAGACGCCATAGCGCTCGGCGACGACCTCGGCGGTCTCCAGCATGGAGGTCGCCAGCGCCGGGACGTGTTCCGACAGCCAGGG
>NZ_DATIMC010000122.1:0-14250 GCF_035475775.1 Phenylobacterium sp.
CGTGAGGTCCGCCATCAGCCGGTCGCCCGCATCCCACGGCAGGTCGGCGTAGCGCAGGTTGTCGAAGGCGTAGGCGACGTCGGAGCCATGCGGCGCGCCCGCCCGCCGCGTGGGCCGCCCGTCCGGCCCGTAGGCCGGCGGGGCGCGGCTGAACAGATATAGGAAGGCCGGCTGCTTGCCCGTCAGGGTCTGCAGGCGCGCCCAGGTGCGATGGCCCGAGAAGTTCGCATCGCGCAGCAGCGCGTGGTAGCTCGCCTGGGCTTGGGCGTCGCTGGTCGCGGGATAGGCGGCGAGCAGCCGCTCCGCCGCGGGCCCATAGGCGCTCTTCAGCCAGGCGGCGTAGTCGGCCGCGGTCGTGGGCGGGCCGCCCGGATGGGTTCGCCCGCCCGGCTCGTCGGCCGTGCCGCCGGTGATCAGCGCCACATCGTTCTGCCGGCCCTGCTCGAAGATCGTGCGGATGTCGGCGGGCAGGAAACGGCCGTCGACGATGGCGGCGTTCATCCGCTTCTGCGGATCGGGCGTGTCGAGATAGATCGCCAGCAGCTCGGCGGCTGGCAAGGCGCGCAGCTTGGCGAGCGGGGCCACGCCGACTCGCGCCTGGAACGCCCGGCCGTCCGCCTCGGCTTCCTTCAGCGTCTGCATGCGGTCGAACACCGTGTGCGACTGGGCGATCGCGCCGCGGAACAGGCCGCGCGCCATCGGCGAGGCCATCAGCCAGTTGACGCTGCGGCTGCCGCCCGATTCCCCGAAGATCGTCACCTTCTCCGGATCGCCGCCGAACGCGGCGATATTGGCCCTGACCCACTTCAGCGCCGCGACCTGGTCCAGCGCGCCGTAGTCGCCGGAAGCATGGTCCGGGCTCTCGGCGGTGAGCTCGGGCGAGGCCATCCAGCCGAACAGGTTGACCCGGTAGTTGAAGCTCACCACCACCACGCCGCGCTTGGCGAGGTTGTCGGGGGCGTAGAGGGCCTCGGCGCCGGAACCCTCGCGGCCCCCGCCGCCATAGATCCAGACCATCACCGGCAGCCGGTCGGCGACGCTCTTTGCCGGCGTCCAGACGTTCAGGTAGAGGCAGTCCTCGGAATAGCCGTTCTCGCCGGTGTTCCAGGGTGCGACCCCGCGCGGCCGCATCTGCTGCATGCAGGCCGGCGAGAACGAGGTCGCGGCCCGCACGCCCTTCCAGGGCGCGGCCGGCTGCGGCGGCCGCCAGCGCAGCGGTCCCACCGGCGGGGCGGCGAACGGGACGCCCTTGAAGACCCTGACGCCATGGCCCCACGAGGGCATGCCGGCGACCAGCCCGTTTTCCGTGTGGACCGGCTCCTGGATCGCGGCGGCGGCGGCGGTCGCCAGCCCCGACGCGACGGCAACCCCCAGCGCCCAGCGCGTCAGAATCCTCGCAAGCCTCAGGTCGATCATCGCCCGCCCTTATCTGACCCTGGGTCATCGTAGGGCCGGATCGCGGCGCGAGCCAAGCGCGCATGAACCAGCGGTAAGCTTCCCACCGCGCGCGGCGGTGCTAAGGGTTCTCAAGTCTCTGAACTTCGGATCTCGGCCATGCTCCGCCACGCCCTCGCCGGCCTCGGCCTCGTCCTCGCCCTGGCGGTTTGCACGGCCGCCCAGGCCGCGACCGTGCCGCCGATCCCTTTCACCAGGCGGGTGCTGCCGAACGGGCTCACGGTTCTGGAATCCCTCGACAAGACCACGCCCAACGTCTCGGTGCAGGTCTGGTATGGCGTCGGCTCGAAGAACGATCCGCAGGGGCGCTCCGGCTTCGCCCACCTGTTCGAACACCTGATGTTCAAGGCCACCAAGGACCTGCCGCCGGAGAGCTTCGACCGCCTGACGGAGGATGTCGGCGGGCTCAACAACGCCTCGACCTACGACGACTTCACCAACTATTACGAGGTGGTCCCGGCCCACCATCTGCAGCGGCTGCTGTGGGCGGAGAGCGAGCGCATGGGCTCGCTGGTGGTCGACAAGGCCAACTTCACCTCCGAGCGCCAGGTGGTCGAGGAGGAGTTGCGCCAACGCGTGCTGGCCGCGCCCTACGGGCGGCTGTTCTCGCTCTACGTGCCCGAAGCCACCTATCGGGTGCACCCCTACCAACGGCCGGGGATCGGCTCGATCCTCGACCTGGACGCCGCCACCCTCGATGACGTGCGGGCCTTCCACCAGACCTACTACCGGCCCGCAGACGCTGTGCTGATCGTGGTGGGCAATTTCAGCCCCGCCGAACTCAACGCCTGGATCGACAAGTACTTCGGCCCGCTGCAGAACCCGAAGGCGCCGATGCCGCGGGTCACGGCGGTCGAGCCGCCACGCAAGGCCCCCGGCGTGTTCAACGGCTATGGCCCCAACGTGCCGCTGCCGGCGCTGGCCATCACCTGGCTCGCGCCCTCGGCCCGAAGTCCCGACGCCCCGGCGCTGACCGTGCTCGACGCGGTGCTCTCGGCCGGCAAGTCGTCCAGGCTCTACGACAGCCTGGTCTATGAGAAGCGGATCGCGACGGAGGTCTATTCGAACGCCGACCTGCCGCAGCAGCCGGGCGAGTTCATGGTCGGGGCGGTGATGGCGTCCGGCCACTCCATCGACGAGGGCGAGAAGGCCCTGCTCGCCGAAGTCCAGAGGCTGCGGACCAGCCCGCCCACTGCGGAGGAGCTGGAAGCGGCCAAGAACCAGCTGATCGCCGGCAAGCTGCGCGAGCGCGAGACCCTGGAGGGCCGCGGCTTCGCGCTCGGCTACGCCAAGTGGATCGAGGGCGATCCGGCCAAAGCCAACACCGACCTCAACGCGATCCAGGCCGTCACCGCCGCCGACGTCGAACGCGTCGCGCAGAAGTACCTCGACCCGAACACCCGGATGACGGTCCGCTACCGCCCCGAGAGCGAGCGGCCGAAGGGCGAGGCGCCGCCAGCCGAGCCGGCCCCGCCGAAGCGGGTGGCGACCTACTCGGGCCCGGTGTTCACGCTCGCCCCGCCCGACAAGCGCCAGAAGCCGCCGCCGATCGGCAAGGCGGTGCAGCCGGTGCTGCCGAAGCCGGCCGAGCGGACGCTCGCCAACGGGCTCAGGGTGATCGTGGCCCACTCGTCCGCCCTGCCGCTGGTCACCGCCGATCTCACCCTGAAGACCGGCGCCTGGGCCGATCCGCCCGGCCTGGCCGGCGACGTCGCCATGACCGCAGGCATGCTGACCGAGGGCACGAAGAGCCGCTCGGCGCGGGAGATCGCCCGCCAGGTGGAGCGCCTGGGCGCCACCCTGGATTCCGCCGGCGGCCTGGAGGCCTCGTCCGTCACGCTGAATGTCATGCCGGACAAGCTCACCATCGCCCTGCCGATCATGGCCGACGTGACCCGCGATCCGGCCTTCGCCGCCGAGGAGCTCGCCCGGCAACGTCAGCTCGCGCTGGATTCCCTGCAGGTGGCCTATCAGGAGCCGGGCCAGCTCGCGGCCTTTGCGGCGGCCCCGGTGGTGTTCGGCGGCACGCCGTTCGGCCACGTGCCCTCCGGCACGCCCGAGAGCCTGCCGAAGCTGAAGCCCGACGACCTTGCCGCCGTGCACCGGCAATGGTTCCGGCCGGACAACGCCATCCTGGTGTTCACCGGCGACATCACGCCCGAGCAGGGCTTCGCGCTCGCCGAGCAGGCGTTCGGCGGCTGGCCGAAACCCGCGGCGCCGCTGCCGCCGCCGCCGGCGATCCGGCCGAACCCGACCCCACGCGCCATCGCCATCGACCTACCGGGCACGGGCCAGGCGGCGGTCACGGTGGTCAAGCCCGGCATTCCGCGCAGCAGCCCCGACTACTACACCGGCATCGTCGCCAACACCGTGCTCGGCGGCGGCTATTCGGCGAGGTTGAACGAGGAGATCCGCATCAAGCGCGGCCTCTCCTACGGCGCCTCCTCGCGGCTCGCGGCCAACCGCACCACGGGTTCGTTCCGGGCCGCCGCCCAGACCAAGAACGCCTCCGCGCCGCAGGTGCTGCAACTGATCGAGCAGCAGATGGCCGAGCTCGCCGCCGCCCCGGCCGGCGCGGAGGAGCTGAAGGCCCGCAAGTCGGTGCTGGTGGGCGGTTTCGGCCGCGATCTGGCGACCACCGGCGGCCTCGCCGACATTCTCGGCAATCTGGCGCTCTACGGCGTGCCGCTCGACGAGATCACCCGCTACACCGGCAAGGTGGATGCGGTGACGGCGCCGCAGGTGCAGGCCTTCGCCGCCCGCGTGCTCGACCCCAAGGGCGCCAGCGTGATCGTCGCCGGCGACGCCAAGGCCTTCACGGCGGGCCTGAAGGCCGAGGCGCCCAAGCTGGAGGTGATCCCCGCCGCCGACCTCGATTTCGACAACCCGAGCCTGCGGAAATGACCGCCTCTCCCCGCTCAGCGGGGAGAGGCGCGGGACATCGTCCATCGCCCGAGGTCGCGCTCGCGGCCGATCAGCGCCAGGCCGGAGGCGATGGATTCCAGCTCCGCGCCGGTCTCGATCCGCTCGGCCGGGAAGCGGCGGTGGAAGATCGCGCGCACCGCCGGGACGAGCGACGAGCCGCCGGTCAGGAACACGCGGTCGATCTGGCCCGGGGTCAGCTTGGCGTCGGCGAGCGCCGCGTCCACGGCCGCCTCGATCCGGGCCAGTTCGGGCGCGACCCAGCGCTCGAATTCCGGCCGCGCCACCTCCTGCACGATGGAGATCGAGCCCGCCTCGAAGCGGAACTCCGCGCGCGGCTCGAGCGACAGCGCCTCCTTCAGCCGCGAGACCGCGCGATAGAGCCGGTAGCCGTAATTCTCGTCCAGCATCTCGACGAGGCGGGCGATCTTCGCGGGCTCGCTCGCCGCGCGCACCAGGGCGCGGATCTCGCGCATGTCGCGGCTCGCCCGCATCAGCGCCAACTGGTCCCAACGGGCGAACGCGGCATAGTATCGATTGGGGATCGGCAATACCTTGCCGTAGCTCACGTAGCTCGAAGCCTTGCCGAGCGCCGGGGAGACCAGCGCATCGATGATCCGGTAGTCGAAGGCGTCGCCCGCCACGCCGACGCCGGAGCGGCCCAGGGGCGCGGCGCGCAACTCGCCCGCCTGGCGCTCGAAGCGGATGATCGAGAAGTCGCTGGTGCCGCCGCCGAAGTCGCCGACCAGCACCGTGGCGTCCGCGGCCAGGCTGCGCGCGAAGAAGAAGGCGGCCCCGACCGGCTCGTAGGCGTAGAGAATCTCGGAGAACCCCAGCCTACGGAATGCGGTCTCGTAGCGCGAAAGCGCCAGCGGCTCGGAGGGCGCGGCGCCGGCGAAGGTCACCGGGCGGCCGATGATGACGCGCCCGGGCGGGTCGGCCATCTCGCGCCCGCCATAGTCGCGCAGCTTCAGCAGGAAGGTCGAGAGCAGGTCCTCGAAGCGGTAGCGGCGGCCCAGGATCTGCGTCTCGGTGAAGCTCTCGGCGGCCGCGAACATCTTGAACGACTGGATGAAGCGGGTCTCGACCGGGTCCTCGACATAGGCCTCGATCGCCCACGGCCCGGCCGCGATCGTGCGCTCGGCGGGCCGTTCCGCGGGCGCGTGGAAGGACAGGCAGCTGCGGAACGCGAACAGCTCGCCCTCCGGCGCCGGAAACCGCACCAGCCGGGCCGGCCCGCTCGCCTCGGCCAGCGCCACGACGGTGTTGGTCGTGCCGAAGTCGATGCCGAGGCTCGTCGCCATGCCCATCCCCCGAAGGGCGCGGGGCATAGCAATAACGGCGTCAGGGCGGAAGGATTGTCGGCATTTTTTCGTCATCCCGGCCGAACCCGGCGAAAGTCGGGGAAGAGCCGGGACCCAGGGGCGGTGTGCTCCTGGATCCCGGATCGGACCTGCGGTCCGTCCGGGAGGACGGGCTATTTCCTGCGAGGCTACTCCGCCTCCACCAGCGGGCGGTCGTAGGCGCAGACGGTGGCCATCTGCAGGATCTTGGAGACCGAGGCCGACAACGGACAGATCTGCACCGGCCGCTCCAGGCCCAGCAGGATCGGGCCGATCACCGTCGCCCCGCCCAGCGACTGGATCAGCTGCGTCGAGATGGTCGCCGAATGGATGGCGGGCATGATCAGCACATTGGCCGGCCCCGAGAGCCGCATGAACGGATAGTTGCCGCGCCGCTCGGGCTCCAGCGCCAGTTCCGGCGGCATCTCGCCTTCGTACTCGAAGTCGACGCCTTCGGCCCGGTCGAGGATCGCCACCGCCTCGCGCACCCGCTCCGAGCGGTCGCCCATGGGGTTTCCGAACGCCGAGTAGCTCATGAAGGCGAGCCTCGGGGTGTAGCCCAAGGTGCGCACGGCGCGCGCCGCCTCGCAGGCGATCTCCACTAGGTCCGAGGCTTCCGGCATTTCGGTGACGTTGGTGTCGGCGATGAAGATGGTGCGGCCGCGCGCCAGCACCACGCTCATGCCGAGCACGCGTCCGCCCGGCGCGGGATCGACGACCCGCAGGATCTCCTCCAGCGCCTGGTCGAAGGCCCGCGTGACGCCGGTCACCAGGCCGTCGGCGTGGCCCAGCGCCACCATCGAGGCGCCGAACGAGTTGCGGTCCTGGTTGATCAGCCGCTGGACGTCGCGCTTGAGGTAGCCCTCGCGCTGCAGCCGCTCGTAGAGGTAGTCGACGAACTCGGCGTTGCGGTGCGACAGACGGGCGTTGACGATCTCCAGCTTCACCTCGGCCGGATCGAGGCCCACGAGCCGCATGTTCTCGTGCACCAGCTCCTCGCGGCCGACCAGGATCGCATCGCCCAGCCCGCCCGACTGGAAGGCGTAGGCGGCGCGGATCACCGAGGGCTCCTCGCCTTCGGCGAAGACGATGCGCTTCTTGGGCGCGGCCAGCACCGCGCCCTGCAGCTTCTGCAGGAAGGCCGCGGTCGGGTCGAGCCGCTGCGCCAGCGAGGCGCGGTAGGCGTCCATGTCGTCGATCGGCTTGCGCGCGACGCCGGTGTCCATCGCCGCCTGAGCGACGAACGGCGGGATGTACCAGATCAGCCGGGGATCGAACGGCGTCGGGATGATGTACTCGGGACCGAACTTCAGCTGCGCCCCGTGGTAGGCGGCGGCCACCTCGTCGGGCACGTCCTCGCGGGCGAGCTGCGCCAGCGCCTGGGCGCAGGCGATCTTCATCTCCATGTTCACCCGCCGGGCCCGCACGTCGAGCGCGCCGCGGAAGATGTAGGGGAAGCCCAGGACGTTGTTCACCTGGTTTGGGTAGTCGCTGCGCCCGGTGGCCACGATGGCGTCCGGGCGGACCGCGTAGACCTCTTCCGGGGTGATCTCCGGGTCCGGATTGGCCATGGCGAAGATGATC
Organism: Phenylobacterium sp.; assembly: GCF_035475775.1. Taxonomy (GTDB): domain Bacteria; phylum Pseudomonadota; class Alphaproteobacteria; order Caulobacterales; family Caulobacteraceae; genus Phenylobacterium. Next base: position 7,305 of record NZ_DATIMC010000122.1, read on the forward strand.
GGCTTCCTGGCCATCTTCTTCACCAGGTCGCTGGTCAGCGCGCCCTTCACCGACAGGCCGATGAACACGTCGGCGCCTTCAAGCGCCTCGGCCAGCGTGCGCTTGTCGGTGGGCACCGCGTGGGCGCTCTTCCACTGGTTCATGGAGTCCGTGCGGCCCTGGTAGAGGACGCCCTTGGAATCCACGGCGATGACATTGCCGTGCGGCACGCCCATGGCCTTGATCAGCTCCAGCGTCGCGATGCCGGCGGCGCCGGGGCCGTTCAGCACGACCTTGACGTCCTTCAGCTTGCGCCCGGTGATCTCGCAGGCGTTGATCAGCCCGGCGGTGGAGATGATCGCGGTGCCGTGCTGGTCGTCGTGGAACACCGGGATATCGAGGAGCTCCTGCAGCTCGGTCTCGATGCGGAAGCACTCGGGGCTCTTGATGTCCTCGAGGTTGATGCCCCCGAAGGTGGGCCCGATGTTCTTGACCACCGTGATGATCTCGTCCGGGTCCGTCGCCGTGACCTCGATGTCGATGGCGTCGACGTCGGCGAAGCGCTTGAAGAGCACACCCTTGCCTTCCATCACCGGCTTGGCGGCGAGCGCGCCGAGGTTGCCGAGGCCCAGGATGGCGGTGCCGTTGGAGATCACCGCCACCAGGTTGCCCTTGGAGGTGTAGTCGTAGGCCTCGTCGGGATTCTTCGCGATGGCCAGCACCGGGGCGGCGACGCCCGGCGAGTAGGCGAGGCTCAGGTCGCGCTGCGTCGCCATCGGCTTGGTGGGTACGATGGCGATCTTCCCCGGCGTCGGATGCCGGTGGAAGGCGAGGGCCTCCTCGTCAGTGAAGGTGCGTTTTTCGGCGTCGCTCATCCGGCGGCGGCATCCTCGAGCCCAAGACTGCGGCAGGGCGCCACCTATAGAGACGCCGGGTTCCCGAAACAACCTCGGCGCCGCTTGACAGGCGCGTAAGTGCAAGCTTACCGTAAGCCGTGGCTAACTCTCATGCCTTCGCCGCCCTGGCCGACCCGACCCGCCGCGAGGTGTTCGAGCGCCTCGCCCGCGGGCCGCGTTCGGTGGGCGAGCTGGCGCACGGGCTGCCGGTCAGCCGGCCGGCGGTCTCCCAGCATCTGAAGGTGCTCAAGGAGGCGGGGCTGGTGAGCGATCGCCCCGAAGGCGCCAGGCGCGTGTACCGGATCGACCCCGAGGGGCTCGGCCCGATCCGCACCTGGCTCGACCAGTTCTGGGACGCCGCCCTGGAGGCCTTCCGGGCGGAAGTCGAAGGCGACGACAGGGAGGGGGACTGAGTGAACCGCATCATCACGCCCGCGCCGATCCGCAAGGTCCTGACCGTGCGCGCTACGCCGCAGAAGGCCTTCCGCGTGTTCACGCAGTATCACGACCGCTGGTGGCCCAGGACGCACCACATCGGCGAAGGCGCTCTCGCCAAGGCGGTGATCGAGCCGCGCGCCGGCGGTCGCTGGTATGGCGTCGATGACGCTGGTCGCGAGGAGGACTGGGGCGAGGTGCTCGCCTGGGAGCCGCCGCATCGCTTGCTGCTCGCCTGGCGGATCAACGCGAAATTCGAATGCGATCCGCGCGTGCACACCGAGGTGGAGGTCCGCTTCACCGATCTGGGCGACGACGGCTGCCGCGTCGACTTCGAGCATCGCAGCCTGGGCGGGCTCGGCGAAGGCGCGCTGGACACCGCCGCGCGCATGGACGGCGGCTGGGGCGTGATCCTCGAGCACTACAAGGCCGCCGCCGAATCCTGATTTCCACCCGGACAAGAGGAGAAAACCATGTCCGAAGTGATCGTCTACGGCATCCCCGGAAGTCCCTACGTCCGCATGCCGCTCCTGGCCTGCGAGGAGAAGGGCGCGCCCTATCGCATCGAGGCGATGGCGTTCGGCAGCACCAAGACGCCCGAGCATCTGGCCCGGCACCCGTTCGGCCGGATGCCGGTGATCGAGCACGACGGTTTCCGGCTGTACGAGAGCCAGGCCATCATCCGCTACATCGACCAGGTCTTCGAAGGCCCCAGGCTCACGCCCGCCGATCCGCGCGCCCAGGCCCGGATGAACCAGGTGATGGGGATCGTCGACTGGTACGTCATGCCCTCGATCTCCTCCGGCGTCGGCTTCAACCGGCTGATCAAGCCGCTCCTCGGCCTGGCGCCGGACGAGGAGGCCATCGCCAAGGCCCTGCCGCAGTCCAGGACCTGCATCGCGGCGCTGGAGGAGCTTCTCGGCGAGAAGGCCTATTTCGCGGGCGATCGGGTCAGCCTCGCCGACCTGATGGCCGTGGCGCATCTCGACATGTTCCCCGAAACGCCGGAGGGCGCAGAGATCATGGCGGGCTCGCCGCTGCTCGGCTGGCTCGAGCGGATGGCCGGCCGGCCCAGCGTGGCCAGGACCACCCTGCGCAAGCTGATGAACCTCCCAGAACCCGCAGCGGCCTAACCGCGGCTTGACCAAGGCGCCTCCCTCGCGAGACTAACGGCCTTCGAAGCCGCTCGCCGGGGAGGCGCGCTCTGTCCCAGCCGCTCAAGATCGCCGTCGCCGGCGCGCTCGGCCGCATGGGCCGGACGGTCTCCGCCCTCGTGGAGGCCGATCCGGAGCTGACGCTCGCGGCGCGCTTTGACCGTCCGGGCGCTGAAGGCGAGGGGCTGGTCGACCGGGCCGCGGCGCTCGCGGCCGCCGATGTCGTCATCGACTTCAGCGCCGCCGCCGCCTCGGCCGATCTGGCGACCGCCGCCGCCGCGCGGGGCGGTCCGGCGCTGGTGATCGGCTCGACGGGCTTCCGCGAGAGCGAACTCGCCGCAATGGAGGCGGCCGCCAGGACGGTGGCCATCGTGCGGGCCGGCAACTTCTCATTGGGCCTCAACGTGCTCGTTGGTCTCGTCCGCCAGGCGGCGCACGCCCTGCCGGGCGAGGCCTTCGACATCGAGATCCTCGAGGCGCATCACGCGCGCAAGGTGGATGCGCCCTCCGGCACGGCGCTGATGCTCGGCGAGGCGGCCGCCGAGGCCCGCGGCGTCGACCTGGCGGCGGTCGCCAAGCGTGGCCGCGACGGGATCACCGGCCCCCGGCCGGCGGGCGAGATCGGCTTCGCGGCGATCCGCGGCGGCGGCGTGGTCGGCGAGCATTCGGTGATCTTCGCCGGCGAGGAGGAGATCCTGACGCTTTCCCACTCCGCGCGCGATCGGGGCCTGTTCGCCCGCGGCGCGCTCGCCGCCGCCCGCTGGGTCGCAGTCCGCCCGCCCGGAGAATACGACATGGCCGACGTCCTCGGCTTCTCCAAGGGGCGCTGACCCATGGCCGACATCCTCGATCTCGACGCCACCGGCCAGCTCGCCGCGCTGGCCCAGAAGCGGATCTCGGCCGCCGAGCTGCTGAAGGCCGCGCTTGCCCGGCATGACCGGCTGCATGCCGGCCTCAACGCGGTCGTCATGGCCGATCCGGAACGCGCGCTCGAGCGCGCCCGGGCGATCGACGATCTCCGCGCCAAAGGCGAGGCGCCTGGCCTCCTGGGCGGCCTGCCGATGACCGTCAAGGACACCTTCGACGCGGTCGGCATGGCGGCTTCCTCCGGGCTCGCGGCCCTGCGCCAGCGGCAGGCCGAGGATGCGACCGCGGTGGCCCACGCCAAGGCGGCGGGCGCGGTGATCTGGGGCAAGACCAACACCCCGGTCATGGCCGGCGACTGGCAAACCTTCAACGACCTCTACGGGACGACCAACAACCCGTGGGATCCGACGCGGACGCCGGGCGGATCGTCCGGCGGCGCGGCTGCGGCGCTGGCCGCACAGGTCACGGCGCTGGAGATCGGCTCCGACATCGGCGGTTCGCTGCGCGTCCCGGCGAACTTCTGCGGCGTCTTCTCCCACAAGCCCACCTGGGGGCTCGTGCCCCAGCACGGCCATGTTCCGCCCGGGCCCGGCTCCTGGACGGAGCGCGACCTCAACGTGGTGGGACCGATGGCCCGCTCGGCCCGCGACCTCCGGCTGCTGCTGGCAGTGCTCGCGGGCGGCTCTGTGGCGGCCAAGGCGCCGGCGGCCGAGCTCAAGGGCGCGCGCATCGGCCTGTGGCTGGACGAGCCGTCGTTCCCACTCGATCCCGAGGTGCGCTCGGTGCTGGAGGGCTTCGCCGGCGCGCTCGCGGCCCAAGGGGCGGAGGTCACGACGATCCCCTGTCCGGTGGACGCGCGGGCGCTGCTGAGCGCCTACCTGATGCTCCTCGGCGCCGTGCTCTCGGAGGACCTTCCTCCCGCGGCCCTGCGGCAGATGCAGATGATGCGGGCGCTCGCCAAGATCGCGCGCAAGCGCGACGCCGACCCGCACTCCGCTTCGGCCATGGCGCTCGCCTACACGGCCACCCACCGCGAATGGATGGCGGCCGACGCCGTGCGCTGCCGTCTGCGGCACGACATCGACGCGACGTTCGAGCGCTTCGACGCCATTCTTGCGCCCATCGCACCCGTGCCCGCCTTCCCGCACGACCATCGGCCATTCCAGAAGCGGAGCCTCAGGCTCTCAACGGGCGCCGCCGTTCCTTACACCTCGATGGTCTGCTGGATCTCGCTGGCCACCGCCCTGCACCTGCCGGCCACCACCGTTCCGGCCGGCCGCACGGGGGCGGGCCTGCCGGTCGGCGCGCAGCTGATCGGACCGCGCGGCGGCGATGCGCGCACCCTGGCGCTCGCCCAGGCCATCGACGAGGCGGTCGGCGGCTTCGTCGCGCCGCCGCCCGCTGCGGCGGACGCCTGACCGCTCGTGCTCTTCGCCTCGCCGACCTTCCTGTTCTTCTTCCTGCCCGCTTGCCTCGCCGTCTATTTCGCGGTCCGCGGAATCCGCGCCAAGAACGCCGTCCTGATCGCCGCCTCGCTCGCATTCTACGCCTGGGGCGAGCCGCGCTTCGTGCCGCTGATCGTGGCCATGGCGCTGTTCAACTACGCCGCCGCCCTGGCGATCGATGCGCGCGAGGGCAGGGCGCGGCGCTGGGCGCTGGGCGCCGCCGCCGCCGTCAACCTTGCGGCGCTGGGCGTCTTCAAGTACGCCGATTTCGTGGTCCGCAGCCTCGATCCGCTGCTCGCGCCGGCCGGCATCGCGCTCCAGCCGCCGCACATCCCGCTGCCGCTCGGGATCTCGTTCTTCACCTTCCATTGCCTCTCCTACCTGATCGACACCTTCCGGCGGCGCTTTGCGGCCAATCGGCGGCTCTCGGAGGTGGCGCTCTACATCGCGCTGTTCCCGCAGCTGATCGCGGGGCCGATCGTCCGCTACAAGACCATCGCGCGGCGGCTGCGCGTGCGCCGCCACAGCCTGGGACTGGTCTCGGCGGGCCTGCGGATCTTCGTCATCGGCCTGGCGCAGAAGCTGTTGCTGGCCGACCCCCTGGCGCCCCTGGCTAACGCCTGCTTCGACCGCACCGCCCGGCCCGACCTCCTGGAAGCCTGGGCCGGCACGCTCGCCTACACCCTGCAGATCTACTTCGACTTCGCCGGCTATTCGACCATGGCCATCGGGATCGGCCTGGCGTTCGGCTTCCGGCTGCCGCGCAATTTCCGCACGCCCTACGCCTCGCGCTCGATCACCGAGTTCTGGCGGCGCTGGCACATGAGCCTGTCGAGCTGGTTCCGGGACTATCTCTACATCCCGCTGGGGGGAAACCGGCATGGAGCGCTTTCCACCTACCGCAACCTGGTGATCGTCTTCCTGCTTTGCGGCCTGTGGCACGGCGCGAGCTGGACCTTCGTGCTCTGGGGCGCGTGGCACGGGCTCTTCCTGGTGCTCGAGCGGGCGGGCCTGGGGCCGGCGCTTCGGCGGCTGCCGCCGCCGCTGGCCTGGCTCTACGCCCTGCTGGTGGTTGTGCTGGGCTGGGTGCTGTTCCGCGCGCCGCACATGGGCCAGGCCGTGGCGGTCTGGCGCGGCCTTCTCGGCGTGAACGGCCTGGGCGGCTTCGGGCCGGCCATGGCGCTCGCGTTCCGCAAGCAGCAGCTCTGGGTGTTCGCCATCGGCGGCCTGCTCGCAGTCTTCGGCCTGCCGCGCCGGCGGCTCCCGCGCCTGCGGCTCGGGCCGGCGCTCGCCTGGGGGGACAACGCCGCGAGCCTCGTCCTGCTCGGCGCCTCCCTGCTGCGGGTCGCGGCCGGCACCTACAGCCCGTTCCTCTACTTCCGGTTCTGAGCCGCGGTATGGCGCTTCTCACCCGCCCCCGCCGCGGCCTGGCGCTGGCCCTGCTGGCGATGCTGCTGGTCCCGGTGGTCGCGATCCCGCTGCGGCCGTTCAAGGCGATGTCGCCGGTCGAGAACCGCCTCCTCGCGCGCGCTCCGCCCCGCCCGCAGCGCCTCGCCGACTGGGCCAGGCTGCCGCGCCGGATCGACGCCTACCTCGCCGACCACTTCGCCTTCCGCGACGGGATGATCGCCGCCAACAACCGCCTGTTCGGCCGCGCCACGCGTCCCGGCGCATCCGGCCAGGCCGATCTCGCCGCCGCCATCGCCAACCGCGCCGAGGATGTCGACGCCGGCGCGGCGGGCGAGCTCGCCGCAGCCGTGGAGGGCAAGGCCGGCCACATGTTCCTGACCGAGGGTCTGCTGGAATCCACCGGTCGCGAGCTCGACCGCCGCCGCGCGGCCGATTATGCGCAGTTCGTCTGCCAGGCGGCCCGCGCGCTCGGCGCGCGCGGCATCCGGCCGATCTTCTCCATCGCGCCGTCGCCGGCCGCCATCTATCCGGAATATGCGCCCGACTGGGCCCTGCCGCCGCTCTCGCCCACCGAGCAGGACCTCATCCTGCGCGACGCCGCCGCCTGCGGCGCGCCCGGCATCGACCTGCGGCCCGTGCTGATCGCCGCCAAGCGGCAGGACCTCTACCGCCTGACCGACAGCCACTGGCGCGAGCGCGGCGCGCTGATCGCCTTCAACCGGCTGGTCGAGGCCAGCGGCCATCCCGAGTGGGTCCTCGA
>NZ_DATIMC010000123.1:0-5525 GCF_035475775.1 Phenylobacterium sp.
CGCGGCGCCGCTCGTGAAGCCGCCGGCCCCGGTCCTGGTCGCCGAGCTCAAGCCGTTGCCCGCGCCCGCGCCCGCCTTCTCCGCGCCGCCGGTACCGCCGGCCGCGGCGAGCCCCGGCGGGTTCAAGGTTCAGGCCGCCGCCTTCGCGAGCGCCGAGAACGCGCAGCGCGCCGCCGCCCGGCTGGCCTCGGCCGGCCACGCCGCCGTCGAGCCGGTCTCCCTGGGCGGCGTCACCCTGTGGCGCGTGGTGCTGGACGGGGCGGCCGACGAGGATGCGGCCGAGGTCCTGCGCGAGAAGGCCGCCGAGGTGGGATTCGCCGACGCCCGGGTGATCCCGCCCTCCTAGCCGGCTGGACTTCCGCCGCGAAGCCGCCATCTTGGGTTCGTGGCCCGCGGACGGTTCATCACATTCGAAGGCGGCGAGGGGGCGGGCAAGTCGACCCAGCTCAAGCGCCTCGCCGGGCGGCTGCAGGCGCAGGGGCTGGAGGTCGTCGCCACTCGCGAGCCGGGCGGCTCGCCGGGCGCGGAGGCCATCCGCGAGCTGGTGCTGAATGGCGCGGCGGACCGCTGGTCCGCGGTCACCGAGACGCTTTTGATGTACGCCGCGCGGCGCGATCACGTGGAGCGGGTGATCCGCCCGGCGCTGGAACGCGGGGCGTGGGTCGCCTGCGACCGCTTCGCGGATTCCACGCGGGCCTATCAGGGGGCGGCGGGCGGGGTCGATCCGGGGCTGATCTCCGCCCTGGAGCGGTTCATCCTGGCCGATGTCCGCCCGGACCTCACCCTGATCTTCGATCTGGCGCCCAAGGAGGGGCTTAGGCGCGCCGCCGGGCGCGGCGGCGAGATGCGCTTCGAGTCCAAGGGCATGGATTTCCACCGCAGGCTGCGCGCCGGCTTCCTGGCGATCGCCGAGGCCGAGCCGGCCCGCTGCGCCGTGATCGACGCGGCCGGCGAAATCGAGGCGGTGGCGGCCGCGGTCTGGGCGGCCGTCGAGGCGCGGCTGGCGGTGCATGGCTGAGGTTCCCCATCCGCGCGAGGTGTTCGATCTCGTCGGCCACGCCGGCCCCGAGGCCGCCTTCGAGGCTAGCCGCGCGCGGGGCCGGCTGCACCACGCCTGGCTGCTGACCGGGCCCGAGGGCGTGGGCAAGGCGACCTTCGCCTACCGCGCCGCCCGCCGGCTGCTCGGCGCGCCGGGCGATCCGGCCCGCGGCGGCCTGGGCGCGGAGCCGCAGCATCCGGTGAGCCGCCAGGTGGCGGCCCGCGCGCATCCCGACCTGCTGGTCGTCGAGCGGCTCGGCGAGGAGGGCAAGCCGCGCAAGGTGATCCCGGTGGACGAGGTGCGCCGGCTCTCGGAGTTCTTTTCCAAGTCGCCGGCCAGCGCGCCGCATCGGGTGGCGATCGTCGACGCCGCCGACGATCTCAACCTGAACGCCGCCAACGCGCTCTTGAAGACCCTGGAGGAGCCGCCGAGCCGCGGCGTGCTGCTGATGGTGAGCCATGCCCCGGGCCGCCTGCTGGCCACCATCCGCTCACGCTGCCGCAGGCTGGCCTTCGCGCCGCTGCCACTCGAGGAGACCGCCGCGTTCGTGCGCGCCCGGGCCGAGGTCGACGCCGAGGATGCGCTGCGGCTCGCGGCGATGGCGGGCGGCGCGCCGGGCCGGGCGCTGGCGCTCGCGGCGGCGCAGGCGCTGGCGCTGGACGATGCGGCGCGCTCGATCCTCGATCGGCTGCCCGAGCTCGACGAGGGCCTGGCGCTGTCGCTCGCCGACCGGTTCCGCGGCGGGGAGGGGATGGGCCATTTCTCGCTGCTGTTCGAGCGCCTGGCCGAGCGGGTGCATGCGCTCACCGCCGCGCGGGCCGGCGAGGGCCAGCCGGCGCTTGATCGCTGGGCCGCGGCGTGGGAGACGCTCTCGCGCCTGCCGCGCGAGGTCGAGGCCCTCAACCTCGACCGGACCGACGCCCTGTTCGCGGCCTTGACCGAACTGCGCCAGGCCGCCCAGGCCTGAAAGCCCGCCAGAGCCGATGCTGATCGACAGCCACGTCAACCTGCACGCGCCGCAATTCGACGAGGACCGGGAGGCGGTGATCTCCCGCGCGCTCGCCTCCGGCGTGCGGCTGATGGTGGAGATCAGCGACAGGCTCTCCAGCTTCGAGCAGACCCGGCTGGTGGCGCAGCATCCCGACATCTGGTGCACGGTCGGGACCCATCCGCACGAGGCGAAGGACGATCCCGAGCTGTCCCCTGAAACGCTCATCGGCCTGGCCGCCGATCCGCGGGTCGTGGGCATCGGCGAGTGCGGGCTCGACTTCCACTACGATCTCAGCCCGCGCGACATCCAGGCCCGGGTTTTCCGCGCCCACATCGCCGCCGCGCGGGCGACCGGCCTGCCGCTCGTCGTCCATGCGCGCGAAGCCGATGCGGCGATGGCCGAGATCCTGGAGGAGGAGCACGCCCGGGGCGCGTTCCGCGTCCTGATGCACTGCTACACGTCCGGCCCGGAGCTCGCGGCCCGCGCCGCAGCCCTGGGCGCCTGGTTCTCGGTCTCCGGGATCGCCACCTTCAGGGCGGCCGAGGCGGTGCGCGCGGCGATCCGCGACATGCCGCAGGACCGCATCCTGGTGGAGACGGACTGCCCCTACCTGGCGCCTGTCCCGCACCGCGGCCGCCGCAACGAGCCCGCCTTCCTGCCGCACGTGCTCGCCAAGCTCGCCGAGCTCCGCGGCTGGTCGCTCAAGGAGGCGGAAGCCCGCACGGAGGACGCCTTCTTCGCCCTGTTCGACCGGATCCCGCGCCCGTGAGCGCCACGCTCGAGGTCACCATCCTGGGCTGCGGCTCCTCGGGCGGGGTGCCGCGCGCCGACGGCGAGTGGGGCGCCTGCGACCCGGCCGATCCCAGGAACCTGCGCAGCCGCTGCTCGCTGCTCGTCCGCCGCAAAGGGACCTCCGCCGAAGCCGAGACCACGGTGCTGGTCGACGCCTCGCCGGACCTTCGGCTGCAGACCGCCCAGGCCGGCGCCAAGCGGCTCGACGCGCTGCTGCTGACCCACGATCACGCCGACCAGGTGCACGGCATCGACGACGTCCGCGCTTTCTTCCTGCGCCAGCGCGCGCGCATCCCATGCGTCATGGATGCGGCCACCGAGCGCTCGATGACCGAGCGGTTCGGCTACATCTTCGAGGGCGAGGCGGGCTATCCCGCCATCTGCGAGCCTCGCCCGCTGCCGGCCCATGGCGTGCGCTGGGCCGTGGACGGGCCGTCCGGGGCCATTCCGGTGGTCAGCTTCGACCAGGACCACGGCGGCCTGCGCTCGGTGGGCTACCGGTTCGGCGGGGTGGCCTATTCCAGCGACGTGGTGAACCTCGATGCGGCGGCGTTCCAGGCGCTCTCCGATCTGGACGTCTGGATCGTCGATGCGCTGCGCTGGCGGCCGCATCCGACCCACGCCCATGTCGAGCGCACGCTGGAATGGATCGCCCAGATCAGGCCCCGGCGCGCGATCCTCACCAACCTCCACATCGACTTGGATTATGAGGCTCTCGCCCGGAAGCTGCCGGAGGGCGTCGAGCCGGCCTACGACGGGCTTCGCCTGGAGCACGATCTGGCGACAGGATTGTCCAATGGAATCGCGGGTTAAGCTCGGTTTCCTCGCGTCCGGAGCCGGCTCGAGCGCGCAGGCGATCGTGCAGGCGATCCGCGCCGGAGACCTCGCGGCCGAGGCGCGGCTGCTGGTCAGCAACAACCGTGGCGCGGCCGCCCTGGAGTTCGCCAAGGCCGAGGGCGTGCCCAGCCTGTGCATTCCGACCCAGGCGGACCCCGAGGCGGCCGACGCCGCGCTGGCCCGGGCCATGGCGGACCATGAGGTGGAGCTCATCGTTCTTTCGGGCTATCTGCGCCGGCTGGGCGCAGCGACGCTGGCGCGCTACGCGGGCCGGATCCTGAACATCCATCCCGGGCCGCTGCCGGAGTTCGGCGGGCCCGGCATGTACGGCCGGCGGGTGCACGAAGCCGTGCTGGCCGCCCGGGCGCCGGCGAGCGCCATCGTGATCCACCTGGTGGACGAGGAATACGATCGCGGGCCCGAGGTGGCGCGGCGGGCGGTCGAGGTGAGGCCCGACGACACGCCGGAGACCCTGGAGGCCCGCATCAGGGCGCTGGAGCCGGCGTTCTTCGTCGAGACCCTGCAGCGGATCGCCCGAGGGGACCTTGAGCTGCCTGGAGAAGACCCTCCTTGATTTCCGATAATATACCTTAGGCGCAATCCGGATATCGCCGGATTTGGCAAGCGGCGCCCTCCCTCGTTCACTGAAAGCTGTCATGGAGTCGGACATGGGAAGAGTGAGGGTGGCGGGGTTCAGCGTTTCGCTGGACGGCTTCGGCGCCGGACCGGAGCAGAGCTTGGAGAACCCGCTCGGCAAACGTGGCCCCGAGCTGCATCGCTGGTGGGTCGGCACGAAGACGTTCAGGAGCATGTTCGGCCAGGCCGGCGGGACGCAGGGCGTGGATGACGACTATGGCCGCCGCTCGATGGAGGGCTTCGGCGCCTTCATCCTCGGCCGCAATATGTTCGGGCCCGTGCGCGGCGAATGGCCGGACGAGAGCTGGCGGGGCTGGTGGGGCGACAATCCACCCTATCACGCGCCGACCTTCATCCTGACGCATCACCCTCGCGCCCCGATCGCGATGCAAGGCGGGACCACCTTCCACTTCGTGACGGACGGGATTGACGCGGCGCTGGAGCGCGCCCGCGCGGCCGCCGGAGATCTGGACGTCAAGATCGGCGGCGGCGTCTCGACCGTCCGCCAGTACCTGCAGGGCGGCTTGCTGGACGAGCTGCACCTGGCGGTCTCGCCGGTGATGCTCGGGCGTGGCGAGGCGTTGTTCGAAGGCCTCGACCTGCCCGCGCTCGGATATCGGGTGACCGAGACGGCGCCGAGCGAACTCGCCACCCACATCCTGCTCAGCCGCTAGCGACGCGACGCCCGTTCTCGGCCTTGCGCTGCGCCCGTCGTCCGGCGAAAGGATGGCGTCATGACCCGACCCGCGCCGCCGGCCGAGCTCCGGCCGATCGACCGCCTGCTGGCCATCATGGCGCGCCTGCGCGATCCCGAGGACGGCTGTCCCTGGGACATCGAGCAGACCTTCGCGACGATCGCGCCCTACACCGTCGAGGAAGCCTACGAAGTGGCCGACGCCATCGAGCGCGCCGACCTGAAGGACCTCAGGGACGAGCTCGGCGACCTGCTGCTGCAGGTGGTGTTCCACGCCCGCATGGCCGAGGAGCAAGGCGCGTTCGGCTTCGAGGAGGTCGTCGGCGCCATCAATGACAAGATGGTCCGCCGCCACCCGCACGTGTTCGGCGATGAGAGCTACGGCTCGCTCGCGGAGCAGAAGGAAGCCTGGGAGCAGCTGAAGGCGGCAGAGCGCCAGGCGAAGAGCGGCGCGGCGGGCCTGCTGGATGATGTGCCCGTGGGCCTGCCCGCCCTCACCCGCGCGGTGAAGCTGTCCCGGCGCGCGGCCGGCGTGG
>NZ_DATIMC010000124.1:0-2291 GCF_035475775.1 Phenylobacterium sp.
GGCGCCGCCGACGATGCCCATCACTGGCCGTTGCGGCCGCCCGAGCGCCTGGTCGAGCGCCTCCAGCTCGCGCCGCATCTGTTCGCCCGCATAGGCCGGGAGCAGATGCGCCAGGCCCTCCGTCGAGGCGTGCGCCCGGTGCGCCGCGGAGAAGGCGTCGTTGACGTAGAGATCGCCGTTCGCCGCCAGCGCCTTGGAGAAGTCGGGATCGTTCGCCTCCTCGCCGGGATGAAAGCGCAGGTTCTCCAGCAGCAGCACGTCGCCGGGCTTCATCGCGGCGACGGCGGCGCGGGCCGGCTCGCCGACACTGTCGTCGGCGAAGGCGACCGGCGCGCCGATCAGCTTCGACAGCGGCTCGACCACCGGCCGCAGGCTCATCTCCGGCACGCGCCGGCCCTTCGGCCGGTCGAAGTGGGCCATGAGGATGACCTTTGCGCCGGCTTTGCGGAGCTTCTCTATGGTCGGCAGGGCGGCGCGCAGCCGCGTGTCGTCGGCGACGCGGCCGGCCTCCATCGGCACGTTGAAGTCCACCCGCACCAGGGCGCGCCGCCCCGCGAGATGCGCCTCGTCCAAGGTGCGGAAGCTCATCGGAGCCCTTCACCGCTCGTTCCCGCGAAGGCGGAAATCCAAGCTGATCCAGCAGCGGGCGGAGAGGCCGCTTGGGTCCCCGCGTCCGCGGGGATGAGCGGAAGAGGCGGACGCATGGCGATCAGATCAGGCCGCCCATGTGGACCGCCACGTCGGCCATCCGGGTCGAGAAGCCCCACTCGTTGTCGTACCAGGAGAGCACCCGGCCCAAGCCGCCGTCGACCATCTGGGTCTGCGGCAGGGCGACCGTCGAGGACGCCGGGTTGTGGTTGAAGTCGTGGCTCACCAGCGGCTCCTTGGTGGTCGCCAGGATGCCCTTCAGCGGGTTGGAGGCCGCAGCCTTCTCCATCGCGGCGTTGATCTCGTCCACGCTCACCTTGCGGCCGGGCACGAACTTCAGGTCGACGACCGAGACGTTGGGGGTCGGCACGCGGATCGAGGAGCCGTCGAGGCGGCCCTGCAGCTCCGGGATGACCAGGCCCAGCGCCTTGGCCGCGCCGGTGGAGGTCGGGATCATCGACATCGCCGCCGCGCGGGCGCGGTAGAGGTCCTTGTGCAGGGTGTCGAGCGTCGGCTGGTCGCCGGTGTAGGAGTGGATCGTGGTCATGTAGCCGCGCTCCAGCCCGCAGAGCTCCTGGATCACCTTGGCCACCGGCGCCAGGCAGTTGGTGGTGCACGATCCGTTGGAGATGACGATGTCGTCCCCGGTCAGCGTGTCGTGGTTGACGCCATAGACCACGGTCTTGTCGACGCCGTCGGCCGGCGCGGAGACGATCACGCGCTTGGCGCCCGCCTTCAGGTGGGCGGCGGCCTTTTCCTTGGTGGTGAACAGGCCCGTGCACTCGAGCGCGATGTCGACGCCCATGGCCTTGTGCGGCAACTCCGCCGGATCGCGGATGGCGGTGACCTTGATCGGCCCGAAGCCCGCGTCGATCGTGTCGCCCTCGACCTTCACTTCGCCGGGGAAGCGGCCGTGCACGGAATCGTAGCGCAGCAGGTGGGCGTTGGTCTCTACCGGGCCCAGGTCGTTGATCGCCACCACCTCGATGTCGCGGCGGCCGTGCTCGACGATCGAGCGCAGCACCAGCCGGCCGATCCGGCCGAACCCGTTGATGGCGACGCGAACGGTCATCGATCTCCACTCCCTTCCTGACGCGCCCAGGCGCTGCAGTGGGCGGCCTTCTTGAAGCGCGCGCCCGGCAAGTCAACCCTTGAGAAGCGCCAAGGGATCGTGACGCCCTCGCCGAGGTCCCGCAGCGCGGCTTCCTAATTCGGCGCGCTCAGCCTTGTTCCCTGGCGCCAGGACGAAGCGGTGGACGATGCGCTCGGCGAGCGGGATCTCGTCCCACGCCTTCGGATCGGCCGCCGCGATCACCTTGCGCCAGAAATCGATGGCGGTGGGATTCGCCCGGTAGACCTGCAGCTCCCAGATTCCGGCCGTCCTCGCCAGGGCGGCGAGCGCGGCGGCGCGTCCCAGGCCCTCTCGCCGCCGCTCGGGCACGATGCAGAACTCGGCGATCGCGCGGTCGACGCCCAGGCCCGACGGCGAGTGCAGATTGAGGAGCACGAAGCCGGCGCGCGCGCCATCCGCCAGGATCCACAGCGGCTCGCGCCCGGGCTCGGTCCAATAGAGGTCGAAATAGGGCTGATCGAGCGGATCGCCGTGGCGCCGCTCGGGATCGGCCAGATCGGCGTGGGCGATC
>NZ_DATIMC010000125.1:0-6201 GCF_035475775.1 Phenylobacterium sp.
CAGTCGCGCGCCTCGCGCGCCGCGAGCGCCTGGGCGAGCCCGCGCGCCTGCGGCTTCAGGAGACCGGGCATGTGCAAGGAAAACGCGCCGATCCGAACGCCGAGCGCCCGCAGCGCCCGCCGCTCCACCTGGCTCAGCGCCCTGGTCTCGGGTCTGACGAGCGTTCGGTCGAGCACCCCGCCGCTCTCGATCAGCCGATAGGCGAGGCCGCGCGCCAGGCCCTTGATCCGGCCCTCCGCCACCGCCGCCTCGAGCCGGCGCAGCGGCGCGAATTGCCGCGCGGCTTCGCCGGCCACGAAGGCCTCCAGCCGCCGCGCCGCGCGCTCGCGGGCCGCTTCGTGGCCGAGGTCCCCGTACAGCCTTACCCGCGGCGCGGCCGGCTGGCCGGCGCTCACCGCGCCCACCGCTTCGCCGCGCCAGAGCAGCGTCCCGTCCGGCGCCACGGAAAACGCCTCGTCCGGCTCGGCGGCGAGCCGGCCCAGGCGGCGGGCGATCTCAGGCCCCAGAGCCTGGCGGGCGGCGGCCCGGAGCGCCTTGTCCTCCAGCACCGTCGCGCCCTGCACGCCCTCGAAGCGCACGCCTTCGAGCTTGCCGACGTAGTGGCCTTCTACGGTGACGCTGCCGTCCGCCGCCACGCCGGCCAGCAGGTCCTCGCGTACCCGCAAGCCCCGCATCAGCGCGCTGGTCCGCCGGTCGACGAAGCGGGCCATCAGCTTCTCGTGCAAGGTGTCGGAGAGCCGGTCCTCCAGCTGCCGCATGCGGCCCTGCCAGCCGGCCGGGTCGGCCAGCCAGTCGGCGCGGTTGGCGACGTAGGCCAGCGTGCGGACGTAGGCGAGGCGCGCGGCCAGGGCGTCGATGTCGCCGTCGGTCCGGTCCAGGCCGGCGTGCTGCTTGGCGATCCAGTCCTCGGGGATCCTGCGGCGCCCGCTGGTCAGGTGCAGGAAGAAATCCCTGGCGAGCCGGATGTGGTCGTCGGTGGCGGCCTTGCGGAAATCCGGCGTCTGGCAGACATCCCACAGCTTGACCACCGCCGCCCGGTCGCGGGCGCGCGCGGCCACCTCCGGGTCGTCGGCGAGGCGTTTGAGGGTGGTCTCGTCCAGCGCCTCGGCGGCGAGCCTGAGCCCGTCGCGCGCCGGCGGCTCGGCCAGGGAGCGCACCAGGCCGGCGAGCGAGGCGAAGTCGAGCCGCGAGTTCCGCCACTCGGCCGCGGCCACGGGCTGGAACCGGTGCTCCTCCACCGCCAGCACGAGGTCGGGCTCCATGTCCTCGGCCTCACCGGTGACGCCGAACGTGCCGTCGCGCTGGAAGCGGCCGGCGCGACCGGCGATCTGGCCGAGCTCCTGGGGGCTCAACGGCCGCGTGCGCCGTCCGTCGAACTTGGCGAGGCCCGCGAACGCCACATGGTCGACATCCATGTTGAGGCCCATGCCGATGGCGTCGGTGGCCACCAGGAAGTCCACCTCACCGGACTGGTAGAGCTCGACCTGGGCGTTGCGGGTGCGCGGGCTGAGCGAACCCATGACCACGGCCGCCCCGCCGCGCTGCCTGCGGATCAGCTCGGCGATTGCGTAGACCTGCTCGGCCGAGAACGCGACCACCGCGCTGCGCCTGGGCAACCGCGTCAGCTTCTTCGGCCCGGAATAGGTCAGGCGCGAGAACCGCTCGCGCGTGGCGATCTCGGCGTGCGGCAGCAGCCGCCGCACCAAGGGCGCCATGGTCGCCGCGCCCAGCAGCATGGTCTCCGCCGTCCCGCGGGCGTGCAGCAGCCGATGGGTGAAGACGTGACCCCGCTCGGCGTCGGCGCAAAGCTGGATCTCATCGACCGCCAGGAACTCGACCTGCCGCGACAGGGGCATGGCTTCGACCGTGCAGACGAAGTACTGCGGCCGGGGCGGGACGATCTTCTCCTCGCCGGTGATCAGCGCCACCGCGCGCGGCCCTTTCGCCTTCGCCACCCGATCGTAGATCTCGCGGGCCAGCAGTCTCAGCGGCAGGCCGATCATGCCGCTCGCGTGGCCCAGCATGCGCTCCACCGCCAGATGGGTCTTGCCGGTGTTGGTGGGCCCCAGCGCCGCCACGAGCCGGGCCGGCGCAGCCCCCGTCGGGCGGTCGCTCATGGATTGAAGGTGGGGGCGCTCCGAGAGTCGGGCAAGCGAGACCGTCGCCTCTGTTCCGCCGCGCCTAGGCCTTGAGGATGCGCAGCAGCTCGCTGACGCACAGGGCCGAGTTCTGGGCCGCCATCAGGGCCATCTCGTAATAGGTGAGGTGGCTCTCCTCGCCGGCGAGGTCCGACAGCGTGCGGATCACGTAGAGCGGCCGGCCCCAGGCCTCGGCGATCTGATGCATCGCGCCGCTCTCCATGTCGATCGCGTCGGCCCCGAAGCGGGCGCGCAGCGCGTCGCGGGTCTCGGCGCAGTTCAGGAAGTAATCGGCGGTGACGATCCCGCCGCGCCGGATCGGATGACCCAGCCTCGCCTTCACGGCCGCCTCGAGATCGTCGAACGCGCGGGCCACCGCCGGCGCGACCGGGAACAGCTCGGTCAACTCCGGCGCGCCGATCGGGATCTCGCCGGATTGCGTCGGCGTGAAGGTCCGCCCCGCCACCAGCCCGAAATCGTGGATCGCCAGCCGGTCGGCGAGCAGCACCGAGCCCACCGGCAGGTCGGGCGCAAGCCCGCCGGCGACGCCCGAGCAGATCAGCGCTTCGGCTTCGAACAAGCCGAGCAGCAGGGTCGCCGCCGCCGCCGCGTTGACCTTGCCGATGCCGGCCTGGGCGAGCGCGAGATCCTCGCCCTCGTGGCGGCCGCGCCAGATGCGCGTGGGCCCATGCGTCTCCGGCTGGCGCTCGAGCTCCAGCCGCTCACGCAGGGCCGCCAGCTCCTCGGCCGTCGCGCACAGGATGCCGTACATCAGTACCCTCTCCCCCCGCCGTCAATCCAGCGTCCGCCGATAGCGCAGCATGGCGAGCGCGGTCACCACCAGGACGAAGGCGGTCAGCGCCGCCAGCTCCGGCCACTGGTCGCCGAGCGTCTGGCCCTTGAGCAGCGAACCTCGCACCAGCCGCAGGAAATGGGTCACGGGGATGACCTCGCCGATCGCCTGCGCCCAGCCGGGCATGCCGCGGAACGGGAAGGCGAAGCCCGAGAGCAGGATCGAGGGCAGCATGTAGAAGAAGCTCAGCTGCATGGCCTGCAGTTGCGAGGTGGCGACCGTCGAGATCAGGAAACCCAGCGCCAGAGAGCCCACGATGAACAGCGCGGTCCCCAGCGTAAGCCCCGTCCAGCCGCCCTGCATCGGCACCTGGAACAACAGTCGCGCGGTGACCAGGATCACCGCCGTCTGGATCACGCCGACCAGCACATAGGGCGCGAGCTTGCCGGCCATCACCTCGATCGGCTGCACCGGCGTGGCGAGCAGGCTCTCCATGGTGCCGCGCTCGATCTCGCGGGTCACCGAGAGCGCGGTCATCATCACCATGGTGATCGACAGGATCACACCCAGCAGGCCCGGCACGATGTTGAACGCCGTCACCGCCTCCGGATTGAAGCGGTTGTGGATCACCACCTCGAACGGCGGCTGCGCCTGGCCGCGCGCCGCGAGCCCGCCGGTTAGGTCGTGGGCCAACGCCTGCTGCGGCAGCGCCGCGAGCGCGGCCATGGCCGCCGAGTTGGCCGAGGGATCCGACGCGTCGGCCTCCACCAGCACCTGGGCGTGGTCGCCGCGCGCCACCCGGCGGGTGAAGTCGCCCGGGATGGTCACCGCGAACTGCGCCTCGCCGCGGCGGACCAGCTTGTCGAGCTCGGCCGGGGTGCGGGCCTGGCGGGTGAACGCGAAGTAGCTGGAATTGCGCAGCGCCGAGACGATCGAGCGGGCGAAGCGGGAGTCTTCCTGGACCAGCACCGCGGTCGGCAGCCGCTTCGGCTGGAAGTTGATCGCGTAGCCGAACAGCGTCAGCTGCATGATCGGGATCAGCAGCATGATCGCGAACGTCAGCCGGTCGCGCGTCAACTGCTTGAACTCCTTGGCCATCACGGCGAGGATCCGGACGCCGGACACGCCCATCATGGATAGTTGTCCTGCGCCTGGCCCATCAGGTGGATGAACACGTCCTCCAGCGTCGGCGGGACCTCATCCCAGCGGTAGGGCTCGCGGCGGTAGGGCGCGATCGCCGCCTCCAACGCCTTCCGGTCTGTCCCGCTCACGTGCAGCGCGGCCCCGAACGGGGCGACGCTCTCCACGCCGGGCTTGCGCGCGATCTCCTCGCCGATGCGGTCGATGTCCGGCCCCTCGCCGTGGAAGGTGACGAGGTGCGAGCCTGCGACCACCTCTGCGGCCGTGCCGCGGGCGATCAGCCGGCCGTAGCTGATGTAGGCGATCTCGTGGCAGCGCTCGGCCTCGTCCATGTAGTGGGTGGAGACCAGCACGGTCAGGCCGCGGCCGGCGAGCGCGTGGATCTCGTCCCAGAAGGTGCGCCGCGCCTTGGGGTCGACCCCGGCGGTGGGCTCGTCGAGCAGCAGCAGCTGCGGCTCGTGCAGGGTCGCCGCGGCCAGCGCCAGCCGCTGCTTCCAGCCGCCGGAGAGCGCGCCCGCGAGCTGATCGCGCCGGCCCGCGAGGCCCAGGTGGTCCAGCGCCTCGTCCACCCGTTCGCCCCGCCGGTCGAGGCCGTAGACGCGGGCCACGAATTCCAGGTTCTCGGAGATCGAGAGGTCCTCGTAGAGCGAGAACCGCTGGGTCATGTAGCCGGTGCGCCGCTTGATCTCCTCGGCCTGGCTCAGGATGTCGAAGCCCAGGCAGGCGCCGCGCCCGGAGTCCGGCGTCAGCAGGCCGCACAGCATGCGCAGCGTGGTCGTCTTGCCCGAGCCGTTGGGGCCGAGAAAGCCGCAGATGCGCCCCCCGGCGACCTGGATGGTGAGGTCCTGCACGACGTGCTTGTCGCCGAAGCTCTTATTGAGATCGGCCACGTCGATGGCGAGGCTCACCGCTCCGGCTCCAGCGGCTCGACGTCGACCGGCTGCCCGGGATTCAGCCTGACGCTCGGCCGCGCCTCCACCAGATAGACCAGCCGGTCGCGGGTCTCGCGGCTGTAGATCACCGGCGGCGTGAACTCGGGCCTTGGGCTCACGTAGACGATCTTCGCCGTCAGCCCGTTGCGGCAGCCGTCGCAGGCGAAGCGCACCACGCGGCCGGGCCGGTAGGCGGCCAGCGTCCGCTCCGGAACGAAGAAGCGGACGTAGATGCGAGCATCCGGCAGCAGCGAGAGGATCGGCTGGTTGGCGCCGGCCCATTCGCCTTGCCGGAAGAAGACATCCTCGACGCGCGCCGCCTCCGGCGCCTTGGGGGCCAGTTCGGCGAGCCGCGCCCGCGCCGCCTGCAGCGCGGCTTGCGCCTGGTCCACCCTGGCGTCGGCCGCGCGCACCTGGTCGGGCCGTGCGCCCAGCGTCGCGGTCTGCCGCTGGCGCCTCGCCGCCGCGGCCTGATCGGACGCCTGCTGGGCGGCGGCGCGCGCGTCGTCCAGCTGCTGGCGGGAAGCGACTCCTGCGGCGGCCAGATCGCTCGTCCGCCGATAGGTGGTCTGGGCCACCTTGGCCTTCGCCTCGGCGGCGGCAAGATTGGCGCTCAGCACCCCGATTTCGCTCGGCCGCTGGCCCTTGCGGGCGTCGAGGGCCTGGGCGCGCGCCTCGGCGAGCGCGGCTTCGGCCTGGCTCACGGCGTCCGACGACTGCTGCGGGTCGACCACGAACAGCGCCGCGCCCGCCTTCACCTCGTCGCCCTTGGCCACGTACATCGCCGTGACCGTCCCGGCGCTCGGCGCGGCGAGGTAGAGCGGCTCGCCCTCGATGTAGCCCGAGAGCGCCTGGGCGCGGGAGACCCGCGGCAGCAGCACCAGCCCCGCCACGATTAGGAGCGCCGCGGCGATCAGGCCGCCGATCAGCAGCCGCTGGCGGTTCATCGTGGGGCCTCCCAGGTCAGCATGCCCGAGAGCATGGTCTCCACGTGCTGGCGGGCCACGGTGCGGACGTCGAACGCCGCCGCGCCCACCGGCTCGAAGGTCTCGCGCCAGATGACGCTGATCAGCAGCGGGGAGATGAGCTGCAGGGCGTAGATCCTGGCGTCTCCGCCCCTGACCTCGCCACGGGCCTGGGCCGCCGTCACCGCATCGGCGAGCGCGCCCAGCGCCTGGGCCACCAGCCGGTCGTGCCA
>NZ_DATIMC010000126.1:0-20268 GCF_035475775.1 Phenylobacterium sp.
GACCGCATGCAGACGCGGGTGAAGCTGCGCGCGGTGTTCGTGATGCTCACCTACAGCTTCGGCCAGGGCCCGCGGAAGGACAGCGGCATCGACTACGGGACCACCGGCGTCAGCGCCGGCGGCGCGCCGCGCTAGCGCCGCGTCACCTCTCCCGCTTTGCGGGAGAGGCGCGAGACGCGTCAATCCCGCAGGTAGATCGAGCGCTTCGGCGTCGCCATGACCCGCCTGAGCATCGGCTCGAACGCGGCGAGCGGCATCGATTCGTAGGCGGGGTCGAAGGCGCTCTGGTCATAGAGGTGGCAGAACTGGGCGCAGTGCTCGAAGTGCGGGTGGCCGCGGAACTGCTCGCGCATGTCGCGGTCGAGGCCGATGTGGTGGAAGAAGTAGTAGCCCTGGAACACGCCGTGCTTCTCGACCATCCAGTGGTTGGCCTCCGAGACGTAGGGCTTGAGGATGCAGGCGCCCAGTTCGGCATGCTCGGCCGGCATCAGGATATCGCCGATGTCGTGCAGCAGCGCGCAGACCACGTACTCCTCGTCGCGGCCGTCCTGGTGGGCGCGCGTGGCGGTCTGCAGCGAGTGCTCCAGCCGGTCGACGGCGAAGCCGCCATGATCGCCCTTCAGCAGCTCCAGGTGGGCGAGGATGCGGTCGACGTGCTCGCCGCGGTGCGCGGCGCTGGCGCGGCCGATCGCCTGCCAGTCCTCGGCCGTGCCCTCGGTCATGGCGTGGAACCTGGCGCGGGTCTGCATGGCGGCGTCGTCGGCCATGGCGGCCTCCTGTGAACTTCCTGCCGGGAGGGTGACGCCAGCAGGGTTTCAATTCAATCCCGCTCGTTCCCGCGAAGGCGGGAATCCAAGCTGAGTTCCGGTTTCGACGCCGCTTGCGTCTCCGCCTGCGCGGGGACGAGCGGAGAGGGCCTACTCCGCGGCTTCCTTCTCGGGCTCGGCCACAAAGCCTTTCCAGGAGCGCATGTAGCCCACGAACCGCTCCGACAGGCCCTCGGCGCGCAGGTGCGCCTCCGGGACCGGGCGGGCGATCGGCTCGAGGTCCGGGTCGGCGGCGTAGAGCTTCGGATAGTCGTGGTGCAGGATCGCGGCGCGGCCCAGGAACACGAAGTCCATGCCCCGCTCGAGGCAGGCGCGCACGTCGGCCCCGCTCATGATCTTGCCCGCGCAGCCCAGCCGCACCTTGCCGCGGTCGAGCTCGGTGAAGTAGCTCATCAGGGTGCGGCCCTGGAACGCCTCGTCGGCGGGCTCCTTGGCGTAGTCCCAGAGGCTCATGTCGAGGTAGTCGATCCGGCCCTCCGACATCACCTCCTGGGCCAGCGCGGTGATCTCCGGCAGCTTCAGCTCGAAGCGCTCCGGCGACAGGCGCAGGCCCAGCGAGAAGTCGGCCCGGCAGCGCTCGCGGATGCCGGCGATGACCTCCTTGACGACCCGGCTGCGGTTCTCCGGCGTGCCGCCATAGCGGTCGGTTCGCCGGTTCAGCCCCTCGGAGAGGAACTGGCACAGGATGTAGCTGTGCGCCCCGTGGATCTCGACGCCGTCGAAGCCCGCCCGCTCGGCCCGATGGGCGGCCGCGACGAAATCCTCGACGAGCTGTTCGACCTCGGCCGTGGAGAGCCCGCGCGCGCCGGTCGCCTCGTCATCGGAGGGCCCCACCGGCGCCTGGCCGATCAGATCCTTCGGGCTGCGGATGCCGGCGTGGTGCAGCTGCACGACCGCGACCGAGCCGTCGGCCTTGATGGTCTTCGCGAGCCGGGTCATGCCGGCGAGGTGCTCCTCGCCGAACACCCCGAGCTGGCCCGGGAAGCCCTGGCCCTGGCGCTGCACGTGCGCGGCGCAGGTCATGGTCATGCCGAAGCCGCCCTTGGCCCGCAGGGTCAGCCAGTGGAACTCCTCGTCGGACAGAACGCCGTCGGGATGGCTCTGCAAATTGGTGAGCGGGGCCAGCGCGAAGCGGTTCTTCATCGCCGGGCCGTGGGCGAAGGTCAGCGGCGTGAGCACATCGGTCAAGCTGGAGTTCCCCTCGAACGCTTGTTTGAGAGATGGGTCATAGCGCCCCTTCCGCAAGGGCGCCAAACCCCGCCTCCGCGACCGATCGGCGCCGCGCTTGAGGCCCGCGGCCCGAGCCGCTATGCATCGCGCCTGCGATGCGGGCGTAGTTCAGAGGTAGAACGTCAGCTTCCCAAGCTGAATGTCGTGGGTTCGATTCCCATCGCCCGCTCCATCGCCGTCCGCGCGCGCGGGTCCATCATGCGGCGCCAGAGCGGCGGGATCAGCGCCGTCAGGAGCGCGCCGGCGTAGCCGGCCGGCAGCTCGGCGGCGCCGGGCAGGGGCTCCAGCGCCTGGTACGGGCGCTGGGTCAGGCGGTGGTGGTCGCTGTGGCGGCCCATGTTGAACAGGGCGGCGTTGTTCATCCGGCGCGCCGAGTTCCAGGAATGCTGCGGGCCCAGCGGCTCGGGCCGCCCGGAGGCCGCGAGGCGGCGGGTGAGGCCATAGTGGGCCACGTAGTTGAAGCTCTCCAGGAGCGCGACGGCGATCAGGGCTGTGGCCGCCACGAAAGCCAGGGCGCGGAGGCTGACAAGGCCCAGGACCAGGAGAAGCCCCGCTTCCAGCGCCAGGTAGCCGAGCACCCGGTTGCCGGGACCGACGGCGGCGCGGCCGGCGCGGCGCAGGCGATCCGCCTCGAAGCCCCAGGCCTCGGCGAACTGGCCCACGATCGAGCGCGGCAGGAAGGCGTAGAGGCTCTCGCCCAGCCGGGCGCTGGCGGGATCGCGCCAGGTCGCCGCCCGGCGATGGTGGCCGTGCACGTGGGCGATGCGGAAGTGCATGTAGAAGACCGCGCCCAAGAGCGCGAGCCCCAGCGCCCGCTCGGCCCGCGAGCGGCTGTGGATCATGTCGTGGGCGGCGACGAAGCCGAACACGCCCAGCGTGACGCCGGCGGAGAGCGCCAGGCCCGCCGCCTCGGCGAGGCTCGTGGCCGGGCGCGCGGCCACCGCCGCGGCCCAGGCGAAGGCGGCGAGCTGCAGGGGAATGTAGAGCCACAGGATCAGCCGGTGCGCCGGCCCCGCCCCCGCGCCGGCGGGCTCGTGCTCGTCGCCGAACGCCGCGTCGAGGCTGGTCAGCGCCAGCGGCGTGGCGATCGCCGGGGCGAGCGTCCAGCCGCCGCCGAGCCAGGCTCCCAAAGGAAGCAGGGCCAGGAAGGCGAACGGCGTGCAATATCTCAGCGCCGCCATGCGGCCCTCGCGCGGATCTCCGGCCCCTCGCTTGCGGAAACGTACATGGCTGCAATCCGTTGAGGTGCATCGGATGAAAATCGGCGCGATCCCCGAAACGCCCCTCGAATGGCTGGCGCTGAAGCTCGGGCTCGTGCCGGAGCCGATCGTCGACACCCACGCGGCGATGCTGCTGGCGCGGACCGTGATGGCGGGCGCCGAGCTCGGGGTGTTCGACGCCCTGGCCAAGGGACCGCTGGGCGTCGAGGCCGTGGCCACCGCCTGCGGCGCGGCGCCGGGTCCGACCGGGCTGCTGATGGAGGCGCTCGCCGCCTGCGGCTACCTGCGCCGCCGGGGCGGTGGGTTCGCGCTCACCGGCCGGTCGCGCAAATGGCTGCTGGCCGATGCGCCGGCCTCTGTGCGCGACAAGCTGCTGCTGCAGGTGATCGAATGGCGCTGGCTGGAAGAGCTGGAGGCCTTCGTGCGCACCGGCCTGCCGCTGGAGTTCCACGACGCGATCTCGGCTGCGGAGCTCGATCTGTATCACCGCGGCATGCGCGCCCTGGCGCAGGTGGCGGGCGGCGAGGTCGCCCGGCGAACGCCTGTGCGGCGCGGCGCCACGCTGATGCTCGACATCGGCGGCTCGCACGGCCATTACGCCGCGGAGCTCTGCCGTCGCCATCCCGGCCTGAGCGCCGAGGTCATGGACCTGCCCGAGGCGGTCGAGGCGGCCGCGCCGATCCTGGCCCGCGAGGGGCTGGGCCAGCGGGTCGTGCATCGGGCCGGCGACGCGACGACAGCCGACCTCGGATCCGAGCGCTACGACCTGGTGCTGATGTCCAACCTCGCCCATCACCTGGACGACGGCCAGAACCGCGACCTCGCCGAGCGCGTGGCGCGCGCGCTGAAGCCCGGCGGGGCTTTCGTGATCCAGGAGCCGGCGCGCGCCGAGCCGTCCGGGCGCGCGGGCTGGGCGCCGGCCCTGCTCGGGCTCTACTTCGCCCTGCAGAGCCGGCCCGGCGTCCGGACCTGGACGGTCGCCGAGATGGCCGGCTGGCAGGCCGCCGCCGGCCTGCGTCCACGCCGCGCCAAGCCGTTGCTGACTGCGCCGGGCTGGGTGCAGCAGGCGGCGATCCGATACTGACAGAGGCTTGCTCCTAGGGAGACCGCTCCATGACCACCGTCCTCGTCACCGGCGCGAACCGCGGCATCGGCCTGGAGTTCGTGCGCCAGTACGCCGCCGAGGGCGCGGCGGTGATCGCCTGCTGCCGCCGCCCAAACGAAGCCGCCGCGCTGGGCGAACTGGCCCAGAGCTCCGGCGGGCGCGTGCGCATCCTGCCGCTGGACGTGGCCGACGAGGAGTCCATCGCCACGCTGAAAGCCGTGCTGGGCGAGGAGCCGATCGACATCCTCGTCAACAACGCCGGCGTCGGCGGGCCGCGCGAGCAGTCGGCCGGCAAGATCGACGCGCGCGGCTGGCTCGAGGCCTTCCGGGTCAACACGGTGGCCCCGGTGCTGATCGCTCAGGCGCTGCACGACAACCTGAAGCGTGGCCGGGAGAGGAAGCTGGCGGCGATCACCAGCCAGCTCGGCTCGACGGCAAACAACAGCGGCGGCCGGTATGCCTACCGCTCGTCCAAGGCCGCTCTCAACAACGCCATGCGCGGCCTCTCCCGCGACTGGGCCGCCGACGGGATCGCGGTCGGCATCTTCCACCCCGGCTGGGTGCAGACCGACATGGGCGGCCGCGGCGCGCCGCTGACGCCGGAGACCAGCGTCCGCGGCCTTCGCCAGCGCATCGCCGAGCTGTCGCCGGCCACCAGCGGCGGCTATCGCGACTACGCCGGCGCGGAGCTGCCCTGGTGAGGCCCGGGGCGAGGCGCGCGCCTCACCAGATCCGCACGCGGTCGGCGGGTGCGACGTAGAGCTTGTCGCCCGGCTTGACGTCGAACGCCCGGTACCAGCCGTCGACATTGCGAAGCGTGCCGTTCACCCGGTAGCGCGAGGGCGAGTGGGGATCGACCACCAAGAGCTGCTTGCCCCGGTCCTCGCGCATCTTCTCGCGCCACACCTGCGCCCAGCCGAGGAACACCCGCTGGTCGCCCGTCGTCCCGTCGACGACCGGCGCGGGCCTGCCCTTCAGCGAGGCGTGGTAGGCGTCCAGCGCCAGCGAGACGCCGCCCATGTCGCCGATGTTCTCGCCGAGCGTCAGATGGCCGTTCACGTGCGCGCCCGGGTAGGGCTCGAAGGCGGAGTACTGGGCCGCCAGCTTCTCGGCCTCCACCTTGAACTTCGCCGCGTCCTCCGGCGTCCACCAGTCGCGCAGCACCCCGTCGCCGTCGGACTTGCGGCCCTGGTCGTCGAAGCCGTGGCTGGTCTCGTGGCCGATCACCCCGCCGATGCCGCCGTAGTTGATCGCCGGATCCGCGTCGGGATCGAAGAACGGCGGCTGCAGGATCGCGGCCGGGAACACGATCTCGTTGTTCACCGGGTTGTAATAGGCGTTCACCGTCTGGGGCGTCATGCCCCACTCGGTCTTGTCCACCGGCCCGTTCAGCCGCGCCACGTCGCGCCGCCACTCGAAGGCGCCGGCCCGCAGCACGTTGCCGAAGAGATCGGTGGGGGAAAGCGACAGCCTGGCGTAGTCGCGCCACTTCACCGGATAGCCGATCTTGACGGTGAATTTGGCGAGCTTCTCCAGCGCGCGGGCCTTGGTCTGCGGGCTCATCCAGTCGAGCTTCTCGATGCGCGCCTTGAGCGCGGCCTGGATGTCGCCCACCAGCGCATCCATCTTGGCCTTGGACGCGGGCGGGAAGTAGCGGGCGACATAGACCCGGCCCACGCTCTCGCCGATGGCGCGGTTGGTGAAGGCCACCGCGCGCTTCCAGCGCGGCTGCTGCTCCGGCTGGCCTGCGAGGGTCTTGTTGTGGAACTCGAAATGGGCGTCGGCGAAGCGCTTCGAGAGGTAGGGCGCGCCGCGGTCGGCGACGTGGAAGGCCTGCCAGGCCTTGAGCGTCTCGAGCGGAGTGCCGGCATAGATCTGGGCGAACTTCGGAAACGCGGTGTTGGTGGTCACCACGATGCGGTCGAGATTGGCCGGCAGCTCGGTTCCGGCCAGATAGCGCTTCCAGTCGAAGCCGGGCGTCATCGCCTGCAGCTCGGCCAGCGTGGCCGGATTGTAGGTCTTGTCGCGGTCCCGCCGCTCGGTGCGCGGCCAGGTCGCCTCCGCCAGCCGATCCTCGAAGGCGACCACCTGCTTGGCGTTTTCCGCCGGCTTGGGCCAGCCGATCATGGTCAGCATCTGCTGCACATAGGCCAGGTACTTGGCCTTCTTGTCGGCGAACGAGGCCTGCAGGTAATAGTCGCGATCCGGCAGGCCGAGGCCGCTGGTCTCAGCGTAGACGGCGTAGCGCTTGGGGCTCTTCTCGTCGATGTCGATGCTCACCGGCAGGATGCTTGCGAAGCCGGTCGTGTTGGCCTTGCCCATCAGGGCGGTGAACTGCGCCTTGGTCGTGACCGCCTTCACCTGGGCGAGCTCGGGAGCCAGCGGCCTCGCGTCCAGCTTGTCGGCCAGCGACTCGTTCATGAAGGAGGCGTAGGCCGCGCCGATCTTCGCCGCGTCAGGGTCCTTCAGAAGGCCGGCCTGGGCCTCCTCGAGGATCGCGTGCACCCGGGCCTCGGAGAGCTCGATGAGCTTGTCGAAGTTGCCGTATCGGGTGCGGTCCGGCGGGATCTGCGTGCGCGCGTCCCACTTGCCGTTGGCGTACCCGTAGAAGTCGTCGCCAGGCTTGACCGCGGGATCCATGCCCGTCGTGTCGAAGCCCCAGGTCCCGTACTTCGGCGTCGGGGGCGGCTGGTCGATCTTGACCTGGGCCTTGGGCGCGGCGGCCGCCTTGCCCACATGCTTCGCCGCCGGATGGTGGGTCTTGGCCGCGAGGCTCGGATCGGCGCTCAGGGCCAGCGCGGCGACGCCCGCGGCGGAAAGCAATAGGTTCCTCAGCACTGGCCTCATTTCGCCCCCGGCGGTTCGCCAACAGCGCGGGTCACGATGTTTTCGCCCGCGAGCGCGCATCAAAAGTGGAAAAACGGCCCCGGCGCAAGAGACCGCGGCGTCTAGGCGCACGAGGCTCAGCGAGCTTCCGGCAGCAGCCGCTCGTAGGTGCGCCGGATCACGCCGTAGCACTCGCAGGCCAGGGCCTCCAGGACGGGCCGGTCGATGATGTCCACCACCCCGCGCCGATAGCGGATCGCGCCCTTCTCCTGCAGCGCGCGGGCGACCGCCGTCACCGTGGTGCGCTGCACGCCCAGCATGTCGGCCAGGAACTCCTGGGTCAGCGCGACGGTGTCGGTGGAGATGCGGTCATGGCAGGTGAGCAGCCACCGGCAGAACCGCGCCTCGACAGAATGCAGGGCGTTGCACGCCACCGACTGGATGGCGTGGCCGAACAGGGCCTCGCCGTGCCGATCCACGAGCTCGCGCAGGCGCGGGCTCCTTTCCCACGCCTCGTGCAGCGGGACGGCGTTGATGCGCGCCGCCCTGGTCGGCGTCTGCACGATCGCCCGCACCAGCGACTGCCGCGGCGAGACGGCCGCCGATATGCCCAGCGCCCCTTCACGCCCGATGGTGGCGCTCTCGATGGCCGCGCCGCTCTCCATAAGGGTCATCATCGAGATGACGCCGTCGTGGGGGAAATAGACCTGCTCGACCCGATCGCCGGGATCGTACAGCAGCCGGCCGCGCTCCAGCTCGATCTGCACGAGGTGTGGCGCGAGAAGCCCCTGGTCTTCGGCGGGAAGGGAGGCGAGCAGCAGGTTTTGCAACGCGGAATATGGCCTCTGCATCGGGGCTAGGAAACGTCGCCATGCGGCTTCGGTTTCCAAGTTATCGACGCAGGGTGGCAAAGACTGTCGAGAACTCGACACTTCCTCGAAGATATCTGCCAATCCGCAGAAAACATTGTGCGAAGAACTACAGAATTCTGGATTTTCGCGGCCGCGCTGGAATGTCGAAGAGCCGACGCAACTATATCTATCGAGGCTTAGGACGCCGAATCAGCACCAACTTGCTTTTTGATAAAGCGAATCACTCAGCCGGTCTTCCGACGCCTGGAAGAAAGATCGCTCCACGCGCGATTCCGGCTGACGTTCGGCCGGATCGCGGCGCAGGCGAGGGGCGCCGATCCCGACCGGCTGGTGGGACGACCTGTTCGACGACCGGTCGGCCGCGGTCAGTGCGCGGTGATGGTGGTCGAGGTCATCCAGCCGCGGTTGCCGTTCTCGTCGTCCACCTCCCACCAGATGCCGTTCTTCTGGCCGGTGGGAAACACCGTGTCGCCCACGCTGACGCTGCGCATGGGCTTGGCTTTCGTCGAGGGCGTGATGCGGATGATGGTCGCCTGGGTGACGCGATAGCCTTGCGACCCGGCCGCCGCGCTGGCCTGTGCGCCGGTGGGAACCGCGCCGCCCTGCAGGTGGTGCACGAGGTCGATGAAGGCGTTGAAGTAGGCCGCCGAGATCACCTTGCCGATCTCGGTGTTGGAATAGCCGCCGCCGGCCGCGGCCGCGAAACCGCCCCAGCCGTAGCTGCCGCCGCCCAGCTCGAAGCCGACGTCGGTCTTCTGGGCGGTGCCTTCCGCCACATAGAGCTGCTCGGTGGTGCGCGCATCGACCAGGGTGATCAGCGCCTGCGCCTCCGAGCGCTTGCTGCGGAATCCGCCGGCCAGCGCGCCCACCGGGCCGAAGCGGCTGCCGAGCAGCCCGCCCACCGCGGCGCCGACGTTGTTGCCGCCGGCGTTGGAGTTCGAGTTGGCGATATCGGGGATGATGAAGAAGTCGGCGGCGGCGACCTGGCCCTTGCCGATGTTCGAGCCGCGCCGGAGGTCGCCCGACGAGTTGAGCTCGGCCTCCTCGCGGCGCATCGCCAGGCCCATGTTGCGGTCGACGATCCGCAGGCAGTTGGAGCGCGAGGCGAACAGCTTGAGCAGGGTCTCGGGATGCGACAGGCCCAGCGGCGTCCACCAGTCGTGGTCCGGCTCGCGGATCGCGGCGCGTCCGAGCGGGGCGGCGCACTGCGGCATCTCCGGCGTGCCGGACGGCTTCTTCTTGTCCATGCCGTACTGCGCGGCGGCCGGCTGTGCGGCGGCGAGCGCGGCGGCCAGGCTAACGGCTGCCGCGGCGGCGGAAATCATACGCATCTGAACCCCCAGATTTACCCGCTGAGAGCGGAAGACCAACGGTATCCGCCGCCGCGCCGGGGTCAAGCGGGAGATGGCGTCGGTGCGCTCGCGGGCGCCCGCGACGAAGCGCCCGGACCGGCATTGGCGACGTCCGGTCCGGGGCTCGCCAGCCGGCGAGGGCGCGAGCGAGGGGGAATAGGTGCTCTAGCCCGCCACCACCAGCTTGCCCGTCATGCCCGGGTGGTACTTGCAGTAGAAGCTCACCACGCCGGGCGTCTTCAGCACGGTGCGCGCATGCGCCTTGGGCGGCAGGTCCACGTCGAAGCTGCCGTCCTGGGCGGTCACGGTGTGCTGGAAGATGTCGTCGTTGATCCACTCGATGGCGTCGCCGGCCTTCAGCCCGGTGGGCGTCGGGCCATAGGCCATGTTGGCGATGGTCACCGGGTAGGTCTTGGGCGCCGGCGGGGCGGCGCGGTTGCAGGCGGCCAGGCTCAGCAGAGCCAGGCCGGCCGCCGCCGCCATGCTGCGCGAGACGGCGCCCATGGGCCTACTTCAGGCCGGCCGCCAGCATCTCGGCGTGATGCTGGTGTTCGGTGAACAGCTTCAGCCCGGTCTGCAGCAGGCTCTTCAGCTCGGGGTTCTGGGCGTCCGGGATCAGCGTCGACTGGAGGGCGCCGTTGACCGTCTTGTGGTAGGCGACCTCGTTGTTGGCGTAGGCCTTGTCGAACGCCTTGCCGGAAAGCTTGGCGAGGTCCTTCAGCTTGGCGTCGGCGGCGGCCTTCAGGGACTGGCTGGTCGGGTTGTCCTGCGGGGTGACGCCGAGCTTCTTGACCAGCGCCAGGGCCTTGTCGTTCACCGCGGTGTGGTCGCGGACCATCTCCTTGGCGAACTCCAGCACCTGCTTGTTGTGCGACTTCTTCAGCGCCTGTTTGCCGGCGGCGATGTCGATATTGCCGGCCGTGTAGGCGATGTGGGCGATCTGTGCGTCGTTGGGCTTGGCCCCCTGGGCCAGAGCGGCCGCCGGCAGCGCCAAGGCGAGCGCCGCGGCCGCCAGGAAAGTCCTTCGGATCATCTGGTTGTCTCCTCTGCGGGGGCGTCAGTGCCCGTCCCTTGTGGCTCCGCTCCCAGCGAACATTGGACTGTTTCGGCCGCCGAAGGTTCCCGAGGGCCTTGGGAACCTTGCCCGGCGCGCCGCATCGAAGCAGGGTAGGGGAGCAAAAGGGGCCTTGATGACCGTCGCAACCGAAGTCGTCGATTACGCCAGGCTGCCGGAGGCCGAGCTCGTGGCGCTCGCCAAGGCCGGCCGGCGCGAGGCCTTCGCCGCGATCATGAAACGCGGCAACCAGCGGCTGTTCCGCATCGCCCGCGCCGTGGTGCGCGACGAGGGCGAGGCCGAGGACGTGCTGCAGGAGGCCTATGTGCGGGCCTTCACCCGGCTCGCCGATTTCCGCGGCGAGGCCTCGATCTACACCTGGCTCACCCGCATCGTTCTCAACGAGGCCCACGGCCGCCTGCGCAAGCGGCGCGACACCGTGGACCTGGCGGCGCTTGAGGCCGCCCAGGCCGACACCGGACGGATATTGATGTTCCCCTCAGCTTTTGGCTCGGGCGATCCCGAGCGCGACGCCGCGCGCGCCGAGGCGCGGCGGCTCCTCGAGCGCGCGGTCGACGACCTGCCGGAGGCGTTCCGGCTGGTGTTCGTGATGCGCGACATCGAGGAATGCTCGATCGAGGAGACCGCGCGCAACCTCGACGTGCGGCCCGAGACGGTGAAGACCCGGCTGCACCGCGCGCGCCGGCTGCTCCGCAAGAGCCTGGACGACCAGCTGTCGGGCGCGCTGACCGGGGCCTTCCCGTTCCTCGGCGCCCGCTGCGACCGCATCACCGCCGGCGTGCTGCAGCGGATGAGGCTCTGAGCCGCGCGTGCAGCCGCGCCGAAAACCCCCTAGATAGGCGCGGACAGACCCGGAGCTCCGCATGAACCGCGCCGCCGCGTTCGCCGCCGTCCTTGGGCTGGCCGGCCCGAGCCTCGCCACGGCCGCCGTCGCGCCGCCGAAGCTCGGCATCGCCAGCTTCGCCGAGCTGAAGACGCCGTTGCCCTATCCCTATGACGAGGCGCTGGGCGCCAAGGCGAGCGACGCCGCCGTCGCCCGCGCCAAGGCGCGCGCGCTGAAGACCCGCAAGCTCCTGCTCATCGACCTCGGCGGCAACTGGTGCGGCGACTGCCGGGTGCTGGCGGGGACCCTGCAGCGTCCCGAGCTGCGGGCCTTCGTGGACCGGCACTACGAAATCGTCATGGTCGACGTGGGCCGCTTCGACAAGAACCTGCAGGTGCCGGCCCGCTACGGCCTCACCAAGCGCCTGGAAGGCGTGCCAGCCCTGCTGATCGTCGATCCGCGCTCCGACAGGCTGCTCGATCCCGGTCACGAAGCCGCCCTCGCCGACGCCCGTCACATGACGCCCCAGGCGCTCGCCGACTGGCTGGCGCAGTGGGTGCGCTGATCGGTCCGCTCCTCGCCCCGGCAAGACGTGGCTCGCGGCCGGCGCCTCAGGTGGTCGGCCCCGGCGCCTCGAGGACGGCGATGGTGCTGGCGTAGGGTCCGCCGCGGTAGGGGGCGATGAGGACCAGGGTGCGCCGGGCTGCTGGAGCGAAGAAGGCGACCGCCTGGCCGTCGCTGTCGCGCCGCCAGCCGGCCAGGCACTCGTGCGCCCAGCCGTCGAGGCCCTCGGCGCGCACGTAGGCCACGCAGGCGAGCATCAGCGGGCGCTCGCCGGCCGGCTGGATGGCGCAATGGAAGCCGTCGGCCTCGTCTGCGGGCCTGAGCGTGGTGGCGAAGCCGGCCTCGTGCGGCGGGCCCTTGACCGCCTCGAAGCGGCCGGGGCTGGCCTCGACAGCGGCGCTGAGCACGCGGCAGAACTCGGCGTAGCTGGGCGGGGCGGCGGCGGCCGGGGCGGCGAGGCCGAGCAGCGCGAGACCCGCGGCGGCGGCGGTTCCGATCCGGCCCGGCATGTGCAACATCTCCGGCTGAAGCGGCGCCATGTGAGCGCGTCCGGCCGCCGGCGTCAAAGCCCATCGCGCAGCTCGCGCGTTCATGGTTTGCTGACGGCGCAGCCGAAGGAGCTCGAGCATGGCGAGGCTTTCCGACGAGGACATGGAGCGGCTGGCGCTGCACTCGGCGTTCGGCCTGCTGCTGGTCACCAAGTGGATGGCCGGGCGCAGCGACGTCGATCCCGAGATCCGCGAGCGGCTCAGGGGCCACGTCTCGGCGATCGAGGGCGTGCTGGTCGCCCGCGGCCACGACTGGATCAGGGACGAGCTCGAGGCCGTCGAGGCCCAGCTCGGCGGCTGAACGGACCTCCCGAGCGGAAGCCCCCTCCACCCTGCCCCGTGGGGAGGAAATCAGCCTAGTGCGGGGCCGTGCCGTTGGTGGCGGGGGCGGTCTCGGTCGTCGTAGTGGTGGTGGTCGCCGCGTGGTGATGGCGCCTGGCGTGATGGCGGCGATGGCGGGGGGTCGCAGAGCCGCTCGAGCCGCCGGTCGCCTTGGCGGCCACCGTGCCGACGCCGGCCCCGACCGCGGCTCCCACCGGCCCGCCGACCACCGCGCCCGCGACGCCGCCGACCGCCGCGCCCTTCTCCGTCCGCGTCTGCGCCAGCGCCGAAGCCGAGCTGAGGATGAGCCCGCCCGCGGCGAGGCTCGCAATGAGGACCTTGGTCATGCCGTCCGTCTCCGTGTTGTCCCGAGGGCGTCAGTGCGCGAGCGCCGCCGAGGTTCCTGCCGGGAGCCGGGACGCGAAAGGCCCCGGCGCTCCGCTCGAGGGGAGGCCGGGGCCGGAACGGCGGCGGGCGGTGTTCGGGGGGGCGTCGTGACCGCCGCTCCGGCGCAGGAAATGTCCGACGCGGCGCTTCGTTTCCAACGCGCCGGATCACGAACGCGGGAGCTTCGCGGCCCTGGAACCGGGGCGGAGCTCGGCGGATTTCAGCAGCCACGACCTGCAGGAGACAAGCGATGGCCGAGCCCGCGACGGCGAGCCCGCAGGAATATATCCGCCGCGCCCTGGAAGCAGCCGAGATCGCCGACGGCTGCTTCGAGCCGGCGATCCGCGAGTCGTTCTTCACCCTGGCGGAGCTGCGGCTGCAGCAGGCGGAGGCGGGCTTCGCGGGCGAGCCGGAGGCGCCGGAGGCGCCCGCCGCGGATTGACAGAACGCCGCTCTTGCGCACGCAGTTCGAGCCAGGACCGCGAGGTCGGCTCGAGGTGGGAAAGGGCGCGCAATGGCCAAGTTCGACGACATCCTGGGCACGGTTGGGAACACGCCGGTGGTGCGGATCAACCGGCTCGGCCCCAAGGGCGTGAACCTCTACGTCAAGGTGGAGGCGTTCAATCCGCTGGGCAGCGTCAAGGACCGCCTGGCGCTGGGGGTGATCGAGGCCGCCGAAAAATCCGGCGAGCTGAAGCCCGGCCAGACGGTGATCGAGGCGACCAGCGGCAACACCGGCATCGGCCTGGCCATGGTCTGCGCCGCCAAGGGCTATCCGCTGGTGCTGGTGATGGCCGAGAGCTTCTCGGCGGAGCGGCGCAAGCTGATGCGCTTCCTGGGCGCCAAGCTGGTGCTGACCCCGCCGGCGATGGGCGCCAAGGGCATGGTCGATCTGACCGTCGACCTCGCCAGGCGCAACGGCTGGTTCATGACCCGCCAGTTCGAGAACGAGGCCAATCCGGACATGCACTCGCGCACCACGGCCCGCGAGATCCTCAAGGACTTCGGCGCGGACGGCCTGGACTACTGGGTGACCGGCTACGGCACCGGCGGGACGCTGACCGGCGTCGCCCGC
Organism: Phenylobacterium sp.; assembly: GCF_035475775.1. Classification (GTDB taxonomy): domain Bacteria; phylum Pseudomonadota; class Alphaproteobacteria; order Caulobacterales; family Caulobacteraceae; genus Phenylobacterium. Next base: position 14,226 of record NZ_DATIMC010000126.1, read on the forward strand.
GTGCTCAGGAAGGAGAGCCCGAAGACCAAGATCGTGGTCTGCGAGCCGGCCGACGCCCAGTTGCTGGGCTCCGGCGAGGGCCAGGCGCGCAATCCGGACGGCACGCCCTCGGCCAAGCACCCGGCCTGGAAGCCGCACCCGATGCAGGGCTGGACGCCGGACTTCATCCCGGAGATCACCAGCGAGGCGGTGGACGAGAAGCTGATCGACCGGGTGCTGGCGGTCGCCGGGCCCGACGCCATCCGCTGCAGCCAGGAGCTGGCGCGCCGGGAAGGGATCTTCTGCGGCATCTCCTCAGGCGGGACCTTCGCGGCCGCGCTGCAGGTCGCGGCCGAGGCCAAGCCCGGCGCCAACATCCTGGCCATGCTGCCGGACACCGGCGAGCGCTACCTCTCGACGCCGCTGTTCGCCGACATTGCGCTGGAGATGTCGCCCGAGGAGGCGCAGATCGGCCGCTCCAGCCCGATCTTCCCCGCCCCGCAGCCCGAGCCGGCGTGAGCCGAGGGCTCAGCCCAGCGACGGATGCCTGAGGTCGGCGGCCCACACGCCGACCAGGGCGGCGAGCGCCACCAGCAGCAGGAAGCCGTTCAGCACCACCAGCAGTCCGTGCGGGATCGGCCGCACGTCGGGGGTCGGCGGCGGCACGCCTTCGAACATCTGGCGCCATACCGCGGCGACCAGGCAGAAGCCGGCGAAGACGATCAGCACCGAGGCGGTGGCGCGGGCGAGCCAGTGGGGGATGAGGGCGCCCAGCAGCGCCGGGGCGCCGACGCCGGACGCGAGCGCGGCGAGCGCGGTCCGCACCCAGGCCGCGTAGGTGCGCTCGGCGGCCAGCACCGTGCGCGTGCCCGCCAGCACCGTGCGCCGGTCGGCGGCGTCGGTCTGCTCGACGGCGCTGCTCTTCAGCACGCGGGCGCTGTCGGCCAGGCGCTCGGCGCTCTTGCGCAGCGGCGCGGGCGGCTTCGGCGTCGGATCGCTCATCCGGGCCCTAGAACCCGCCAGGGCGGCCGCAGGCTCCCGGACCTGCGCTCAGCGGCCTTCGGTCCAGACGTCCAGCGGCTGATGCTCCTCGTGCTTGACGAGGAAGTTGTAGCCCACGAACAGGATGATCAGGCCCACGATCGCGCCCCAGACGAAGCCGGCGTCGGTGGCGAACCACAGGGTTGTGAAGGCGATCACGGCCGCGAGCAGGGTCATGCACCAGCGCAGGATGATGTTGAACGTCTTGTAGGTGCGTTCGTGCGCCAGGATCGCCTGGTCGCTGGGATTGGGGGTCGACGGACGTCCGGCAGCCATGCGGTTCCTCCCGATAAACTGGCCTCGCGGAGTCAACGATAGGCACGATATCGCCGTTCCGGGAAGCGGGGCCTTGGGGCGCTAGTGCAGCACCACGGCGGTGGCGGCTTGCGGCGGCGGCGGGCGGCGGTCGGGCTCGTGCAGGGCCGGATCGATCTCCTGCGGCTCGTGGCCGATCGCCCCGCCGAGGCGGAACAGCGGGTCGTTCCAGCGGCTGCGGAGCTGGACGTACTCGCCGGCGCAGCGGGAGAGGTCGCGGCGCACCGGCAGGCCGGCGGCGCGCAGGTGGGCGGCCGCGCGCTGGAAGCGGCCGCGCCAGGCCGCCGCCTGCCGGGCGTCGGGAGGCTCCGGCGGCGCGCCCTCGTCCCTCAGATAGACCCGGCGCAGGGTGTCGATCAGCACCAGGCCGCCGCGCTCCAGGTGTTCGAAGGCCGCCGAGCGCTTGAGCCAGCCCGCCGCCCGCTCGTCGAGCGCGGCGCGCATGATGGCGGCGGCGTCGAGCAGCACCAGGGTGAAGCGGGAGAGCTCGTAATAGGCCTGGGGGAAGCGGAAGTAGAACAGCACCGGGTAGAGGTGGTGCGCTTCCTTGACCCGCGACAGCTCGGCGGCGAGCTCCGCCAGCACGCCATAGCCGGTCTCGAAGCGGCCCTCGGGCCCGAGTCCCGCGACCAGGCGGGCGGCGTCGCCGGTCTGCCGGGTCATCAGCTCCACCTTGAGCGCCAGCTCGTCGCGCGCCTTGAGCGCCGCGTAGAGCTGCATCAGGTAGGTGATGGCCAGGGTCATCACCGAGATGCCGAGGAAGGAATCGAACAGCAGGACCAGCTTGTAGGGCGCGGTGGCGGCGAAGAACGGCGCCGGGCCCACCGAGGCGATCGTGCCGCCGGCCACGTCGAGCGCGGTCACGAAATCGCGCCCGGCTCCGGGGACGTCGGCGCGGACCGCCCCGCCCAGCACCGGATGGATGATCATCGCCGAGCCCACCACCAGCGAGGCGGCCCAGGTGACCAGCAGCGCCACGACCAGCGTCGGGCCGCAGAAGGAGAGCACCCGCGGCCGATGCCGCCCGGCCAGGCGGCCGAGGACCAGGAACAGGTCGCGCACTGCGTGCGCCAGGGGCTTGCTGACGATGGCGATGCCGGCCCGGGCGTAGAGCACGTTGAGGAACACGTCGGCCAGGGTGACCGCGGTCAGCGCCGCGCCGGCGGCCTGCTCCAGACGGAAGACGAACGGCATCCGTCGGCGAACCGGCGGACACCAGGCTGGTTCCGCGCCGCCCCGCCGCGCGTCACAGCGTGATCTGCGTCCCGAGCTCGACGACGCGGCCGGGCGGCAGGTGGAAATAGGTGGTGGGATCGGCCGCGTTCCTCGCCAGGAACCGGAACAGCCGCCCGCGCCAGGCGGCCATCACGGAGGCGGCGCCGGCGACCAGCGAGCGGCGCGAGAGGAAGAAGGAGGTCGCCATGATGTCGAACTTCAGCCCCACCTTGCGGCTGGCGGCGAGCGCGCGGGGCACGTTCGGCGTCTCCATGTAGCCGTAGTGCAGGGTCACGCTCCAGAAGTTCTCGTCGAGCTGGCGCGCCTCGATCCGGCGCTCCTCCGGCACGTAGGGCATCGGCTCGTTGACGACGTTCAGGATCACGTTGCGCTCGTGCAGCACGCGGTAGTGCTTGAGGCTGTGCATCAGCGCGGGCGGCGCGCTCTCGGGATCGCCGGTGAGATAGACCGCCGTGCCGGGGATGCGGGTCGGAGAGCGGGCGGCGATGATCTTGCGCATGTCGTCGAGCGGCAGGCCGTCGCGCGTGATCTTCGCCCGCAACGCGTCGGAGCCCTGCACCCAGGTGGCCATGATCAGGCACAGCGCCCCGCCCAGCGTCAGCGGCACCCAGCCGCCGGTCAGCACCTTCAGCATGTTGGCCGCGAAGAAGGTGAGGTCGAGGGTCAGCAGCGGCGCGATCAGCGCCAGCGACAGCGGCAGGCTCCATTTCCAGTAGTTGCGGACAACCACGAAGGCGAGCGAGGTGGTGACCACCATCGTGCCGGTGACGGAGATGCCATAGGCGTGGCCGAGCGCGTCGGACGAGCGGAACGACAGCACCAGCAGGACCACGCCGGCGTAGAGCAGCCAGTTGATCGAGGCGACGTAGATCTGGCCTGCCTCGGTGGCGGAGGTGACCTTGATGTCCATGCGCGGGAGCAGGCCGAGCTGCACCGCCTGCTGGGTCAGCGAGAAGGCGCCGGTGATCACCGCCTGGCTGGCGATGATGGTGGCGAGCCCCGAGAGCAGGACGAGGCCGATGCGCCAGTCGCCGGGCGCCATCAGGAAGAACCAGTCGTCATTCGCAAGCCGGTGGTGGGCGGCCTGGGCGTGGGCGAGCGCCGTGGAGGCGAGCGCCGCCTGGCCGAAGTAGTTGAGCGCCAGCATCGGGAACACCAGGCTCAGCCAGGAGAGCTGGATCGGCCCGCGGCCGAAGTGGCCCATGTCGGCGGTGAGCGCCTCGGCCCCGGTGACGGTCAGGAAGACGGCGCCCAGCACCAGGAAGCCGACGACGCCGTGATGCAGCAGAAAGCCGGCCGCATAGGTCGGCGAGATCGCCGCCAGCACGCTCGGATCGCCGATCAGCCGCCAGACCCCCAGGCCGCCGATCACCAGGAACCAGACGACCATCACCGGCCCGAAGATGCGGCCCACCTTGGCCGTGCGCCGCGACTGGTAGGCGAAGAGCGCGGTCAGGATGACGAGGGCCACGACGATCACCTCCTCCTCGCCGAACCAGCCCGCGAAGCCCTTCACCGACTTCAGGCCCTCCACCGCGGAGAGCACCGAGATCGCGGGCGTGATGATGCCATCGCCGTAGAACAGCGCCGCGCCTATCGCTCCCAGCGCGAAGAGCAGCGTCGTCCGGGCCCGCACGCTGCGCTGGGCGAGCGCCATCAGCGACAGGACGCCGCCTTCGCCGTTGTTGTCCGCCCGCATGAGGAAGAGGACGTACTTGATGGTCACCACCAGGATCAGCGCCCAGAGCGCCAGCGACAGCACCCCCAGGATCGCTGGGCGAGTGACGCCGTTCTGGGCCGCTTCGGCGAGCGCCAGCTTGAAGGCGTAGAGGGGGCTCGTGCCGATGTCCCCGAACACCACGCCCGCGCTGGCCAGGGCCAGGGTCCAGAAGCGCGCGCCCGTCGGTGGGCCGCGGCCCGCCGGGTGGTTGGTCACTGCCTCTCGATCCTGCGGCTGAGACGCGGCGACGGTGGTGTCGTCCGCCATGCGACTCGCGCTCCAGAGCGCCCGCTTCGGGCGCGGCGGCGGCGCTTTACGCCCGATGCTGCGCCGCAGCAAGCGATATCGAGCTCAGCTCCCGGCGGAGCCGACGGCGGCCGGCGCCTGGGCGAGCGCCGCGGCGACATAGGCGCCCACCAGCTGCACGTGCGGCGCGCGCTCGTCCCTGAGCCTGCCCTCGCCGGAGGGGTTGCGCACGCCCAGCGCCAGCCCCTGGCCGAACCGGCGGCCGATCGGCCACAGGTCGAACTCCGCGGCGTCGAACGGGAAGGCCTGGGCGCGGGTGGCGCGGCGATGCGCCAGCGTCCAGCGCGCCGCCTCGCCGTCGAAGGCGCTCAGCTCCGCCCCGCCGGCCATGGCCGCGACCTCAAGGCGGTCGGCCCGCTCCAGGAGGACGACGGCGGGCGCGCCGCAGATGCGGAACAGGGCCTCGGCCGCGGCCTGCAGGATGCGCCGGCGCGGCGCGCCCTCGATCACCAGCCTGGCCAGGCCGTTCAGCGCCTCGGCGCGATCCGCCGCGAGCTGGGCGGCCAGGCGGCGGCGGCGCGACTCGGCTGCGACGGTGCTCGCGATGGCGGCGACCACCAGCAAGAGGCTGAGCGCCCAGACGTCGGCCGGCGAAGCGATGGTGAGCGAGCCCTTGGGCTCGGTGAAGAACAGGTCGAAGGCGAGCGCCCCGGCCAGCGCCGCCAGCAGCGCCGGGCCCCAGCCGAAGCTCAGGGCCGCCGCCAGCACCGGCAGCACGAACACCAGGGCGATACTGGAGGTGGGCTCCAGGTGCTCGACGATGAAGCCCGCGAGCGCGGCGGCTGCGACCAGCGCCAGCGCCGCGGCGTAGCCGGCGGCGGGCGCGACGCGGCGGCCGGGCTTCGGGATGGGCGGCATGCGCACGATCTTCGCCACGCGGGCGGCTCCGGCAGGGACGTCGCGCCAGCTTAGCCCGATCGGGGCAAGAGAACGATCCCGCGGCCTGGCCGTTACCAAGCCATGCCCGAGGAAGACATCGTCGGCCGATCCGTGACCCGCGGGGCGCAGCCCTCGCGCTGGGCGGTGGCCGCCTTCCTCGCCTGCTGCGGCTTCACCGCCGGGGCGCTGTTCCTGCTGGTGCTCAGCTGGCGCTGATCAGGCGCGCGGCCTGCGCCGATGCCTGTGATGGCGCCGGACCGCGTGACGGGGCCCCGTCGCGGCGGCTCTCGCGACGCGGGCCGCCGCGGGCCGGGCCGCGCCGCTCGGCGAGGCGGCGAGCGGCGGCGGCAGGGGATCGGTGGTGGTCCCGACCACCCCGCGGCTGGTGGTGGTGAGCCCGCCCGCGCCGACGGTCCCGGGCGCGGCGCCCGGCCGCGTGGCCGGCGAGCCGGCGCTGACGGTTCCCGTGCTTTCGGTCTCGGTCGCCCCGTTGGTGGGCGGGCTCGCCGTCGCGGCCGTCGGCGCGCCGGGGGTCTGGGCGAACGCCGTCGCGGCCAGCGGCGCAGC
>NZ_DATIMC010000127.1:0-18006 GCF_035475775.1 Phenylobacterium sp.
CCACGCCGCCGCGGCCGGTCCTGACCGCCGCGGACGTCCCCGCCCCCGCCGACTTCGGCCAGGCGGTGTTGAAGCTGATGGCCACGCCCGACATGGCCTCCAAGCGCTGGCTCTGGGAGCAGTACGACCGCCACGTGATGGCCGACACCCTGGCTGACAGCGCCACCGCGGCCGACGCCGGGATCGTGCGCGTGCACGGGACGCGGAAGGCCCTCGCCGTCACCTCCGACTGCACCCCGCGCTACGTCTCCGCCGACCCTTTCGAGGGCGGCAAACAGGCGGTCGCCGAGGCCTGGCGCAACCTGACCGCGGTGGGCGCCGAGCCCATCGCCATCACCGACAACCTGAACTTCGGCAATCCCGAGCGGCCGGAGATCATGGGCCAGATCGTGCGCGCCATCGAGGGCATGGCCGAGGCCTGCCGGGCGCTGGCCTTCCCGGTCGTCTCCGGCAACGTCAGCCTCTACAACGAGACCAACGGGCAGGCCATTCCGCCGACGCCGACAGTGGGCGCGGTGGGCCTGATCGCCGACTACGCCCGGCGCGCGGACTTCGCGAGCCTGCGCGCCGGCCAGCACCTGGTGCTGTTGGGCGAGACGCGGGGCGAGCTCGGCGCCTCGATGTTCCTGCGCGAGGTGGCGGGCCGCGAGGACGGCGCGCCGCCGCCGGTGGACCTGGCGGCCGAGAAGCGCAACGGCGACTTCATCCGAACCGCCATCCAGTCCGGGCAAGCCTCTGTCGTGCATGATCTTTCGGACGGCGGCCTGATCGCTGCGGTCGCGGAGATGGCGCTGGCCTCGGGCTGCGGGGCGCAGCTCGACCGGCCGGCGGATCTGCCGCTGCACGGCTTCCTGTTCGGCGAGGACCAGGGCCGCTATCTGGTGGCGACGGCGGCGGGCGATGCGCTGCTCGCCGCGGCGGAGGCGGCGGGCGTTCCGGCGCGGATCGTGGGCGCGGCGGGCGGCGACGAGCTGGCGGCGCCGGGCGTCTTCAGCCTGCCGCTCGCCAAGCTCCGCCAGGCGCACGAGGCCTGGCTGCCGGGCTACATGGCCGGTTCGCAGCCGCTTTCCGCATGATGGCGGGGGCTTGTCGCGGCCGGCCATAGACGCGAAGCTCGCTCCGCAAGAGCGCCTGCGCTCGGCGCTCATGGTGGCCGGGACGTGCCCGGCCCTGACGGTGGAGACGGGCGGATGGCGGACGGAATGGCGCTGGCGTCGGACCAGAGGTTCCGGCCTGAGGACGTCGAGACCTGGCGGCGCGAGGGGGCGGTGGTGATCCCCGGCTTCTTCACGCCGCAGGAGACCGCCGCGGTGGTCGCCGATTTCGAGGCGGTGTTCGGCCGCTCCGCCGGCGCGGCCGAGGCGCTCGAGCGCAAGGCCGAGGGCAGGGTCGGGCGGTTCCATCCCTCGCAGTTCAAGGGCGTGGCCCCGGTGCCGCTGCCCTGTTCGCCGGCGCTCAACCTGATCGGCGTGCACCCGGCGCTGATCGCCTTCGCCAAGGCCGCGCTCAACGCCGAGGCCGTCCATGTCTACCAATGCCAGGCGTGGGCCAAGTTCACCGGCGAGAGCGACTACGACCAGCCGTTCCACTGCGATTTCCCGAACCATACCCTGACGGCGCCCTCGGAGGACGAGGCCCGGAACTCGGTGACCATCCTCTGCTACTTCACCGACGTCAGCGACGCGCACGGGGCGATGCACTACGTGCCGCGCACCGACAGCGCCAAGGTCGCGGGGCCGGACGCCACCCTGAACACCGATCCGCAGGCCCAGGCGGAGCTGCAGGCGGGCTTGTCGGCCTATGAGCGCTCGAGCGCGGCGCCGGCGGGATCGGCCGTCCCCTACACCATCGACGTCTATCACCGCGGCACCAACCTGACCGCGCCGAACGGGCGGCGCTTCGCGCTGATGAGCTGCTGGAAGAAGGCCGGGGACGAGGCGATCGGCTTCCACGCCTGGCCGTTCCACCATACCCAGCCGTGGGCGAGGATCTTCGACCACGCCAGCCCCGAACAGCTCGCCTGCTTCGGCGTGCAGCCGCCAGGGCATCCGTTCTGGACCGAGACCACGCTGGCGCGCGCCCAGGCGCGATATCCCGGCTGGGACCTGACGCCCTATCGCGCGGCGCTCGCGAAGGCCGCATGAGCGAGGCGGCGCACGCCGTCATCGGGCCGGAGTTCGAGACCGCGCCGGAGTATGCGATTGAGCCGGAGAGGCCGCGCGGCGCGGTCGGCGCCTTCGTCATGGACAGCCGCGACAGCGCCATCTACCCGGGCATCCGGCGGCTGGAGAACGACGTCACACGCCGGCGCGACGCCTGGGGCAACCGGATCGCCGCCGAGGCGCACGAGCAGTCCGCCGCCGACCCCTATCTGCGCACCGTCTGGACCTATGTGCCGGCGCAGCTCGCGAAGGATGCCCCCGCCCCGCTGATCGTGGCGCAGGACGGGCGGCTCTACCTGAACCACCTGCCGCGCGTGCTCGACACCCTGATCGCCGAAGGCCGCATCCCGCCGATGGTGGCGGTGATGGTCGAGAGCGGCGGGGGCGATGCGCAGGGCTCCGAGCGCGGACTGGAGTACGACACGCTCTCCGGCGTGTACGCGGACTTCATCGAGACCGAGGTGCTGCCGCGCGTCAGCGAGGCGACCGGCGTCGCGCTGAGCGACGATCCGGACGGCCGCGCGACCATGGGCGTGAGCTCCGGGGCCGCCTGCGCCTTCACCATGGCCTGGTTCCGGCCCGACCGGTGGCGGCGCGTGCTCTGCTGGTCCGGCACCTTCGTGAACCAGGCCTCGCCTCCGGACCCCGCGACGCCGCGCGGCGCCTGGGAATACCACGCGCGCCTGATCCCCGCCGCGCCCCGCAAGCCGCTGCGCGTCTGGCTAGAGGTGGGCGAGAAGGACCTGCACCACGAGGACCCGGAGGAGAGCTGGCACAACTGGCCGCTCGCCAACCGGCGGATGGCCCAGGCGCTCGCCGCCAAGGGCTATGAGCACCGCTTCACCTTCTCGCTCGGCGGCCGCCACGGCGACCTTCGCGTGCTCGAGGCGACCCTGCCCTCGGCGCTGGAGTGGGCGTGGGCGGGGTATGGGGGCGGTTAGCTTCCCCTCCCCCGGCGCGGCGCGCGGGAGCGTTGACATACGGCAGGGCATCCCCAGCTCAGCTTGGGGGAGCTGATCCGATGATCGCGACGGTGCTGGGCTTGCTCGTGGTGTACGGCCGCCGGTGGCGAGCGCCGGAATCGGGCCTGTCGGACTCGGCCGCCTTCGCCCGTCCTGGGGGCGCACGCGGAGTGGGACCGATGACCGAAAATCCCGAAGTCGCGCGGATCGAGGCCCTGCTGGAGGCCTGGGCGGAGGCGGTGCGCCGGCACGACGTGCCCGCCATCCTGGCGCACCACGAGCCGGACATGCTGATGTTCGACCTGCCGCCGCCGCTGCAGTGCCGCGGGATCGAGGCCTACGAACAGACCTGGGATCTGCTGTTCCGCTACCACAGGCCAGGGACCGCGTTCGACTTCCGCGAGCTCGCGGTGACCGCCGGCGCCGAGGTCGCCTTCGCGGCGGCGATCATGTGGTGCGGGCCCGACGCCTCCAGCGACCCTGCGGACAAGGACGGCTTCCTGTTCCGCCTGACGGTCGGCCTGCGCAAGACCGGCGGCGAGTGGCGCATCGCCCACGAGCACCACTCCGTGCCCGCCGCGGCCTGAACGTCATCGGCGGGCCGCTTCGGCGGCCCAGGCCCGCGTGGCGTGGCAGGTCTCCATCGCCCGCCTGTAGGCGTCGCGCCCGCTCGTGCGGGCCACATAGGCCTGCTCCGCCTCGCCGAGCGCGAAACACCCGCTTCGCTGGGCGAATTCCAGGGCGTAGGTCACCGAGATGTCGGCCGCCGTGAAGCTGTCGCCGGCAAGATAGGGCGAACGCGCGAGCTGCCGGGTCACCAGCCCCAGCCGGCTCTCGAAGACTTCCAGCGCCTTGCGGGCCCCCCAGTTCCGACGCTCGGCCTCGGGCGCGAGGTTGCGGCTGACGACGACGAAATACATCGAGCCGGCGAGGCCCGCTTCGCCGAGGTGCAGGAACTGCTGGTAGGCCGCGAAAGCTGGATCGTGCGGGTCCGGCGCCAGCGGGGTCGGACCGTAGCGGGCGATCAGGTACTCCATGATGGCGATCGACTCGACCATGGTGACCTCGCCGTCCCGGATCGCCGGGATGAAGCCGGCGGGGTTGATGGCCAGATACTCCGGATCGTTCTCGACGCCGGCCAGCAGGTCCACCGGCCGCAACCGGTAGGCAAGCCCCATCTCCTCCAGCAGCCAGACGACCCGGAAGCCCCTGCCTTCGCCGAACACCGTGATCATCTCGGCAAGTCCCCTTCGGTCCGGCTCACCGCCCCTGGAACACCGGCGGGCGCTTCTCCAGGAAGGCGCGGCGGGCTTCCTGGCCGTCCTCGCTGCGGAAGGCGCGGCCGATGTTGGCGACCTCGTAGCGGAGCTGGCTCTCCAGCTCGACCGCCTCGGTCGCGCGCGCCATGCCGCGCTTGAGCAGCCGAAGCGTGATCGGCGACCAGGCGCAGAGCGCGTGGCAGTATTCGGCCAGGCGGCCGGCGAACCGGGCGTCGTCGACCACCTCGCCCGCCATGCCGAGCGCCACCGCCTCCTCGCCCAGAACGGTGCGGTTCTCCATCATGAAGCGCATGGCCTGCTCGTAGCCCATGGCCTGCGGCAGGGTGATGGTGAGGCCGGCGTCGGGCGAGCCGCCGATCCGGGTGTAGCCGGCCATCAGCCGGGCGGACCTGGCGATCAGCCGCACGTCGGTGGCCATGGCGAGGCCCAGGCCCGCGCCCACCGCGACCCCGTTGATGCCGCCCACCACCGGCTTGTCGCAGCGCTTTCGGATGGCGAGCAGGAACTCGCCGACCCAGCCGATGTCGTCGAGCTGGGCGGCCATCGGCGTCTTCGGGTGATAGGGCTCATTGGCCGGCGACAGGTCGAGCCCGGCGCAGAAGGCGTCGCCCGAGCCGGTGAGCGCCACCACCCAGACACGATCGTCGACCGCTGCGGCCTCGACCGCCTCGATGACGCCCCAGGCGAGCGCCTGGCTGAGCGCGTTCTTCTTCTCCGGCCGGTTCAGCCGGATGGTCCTGACGTGCCCCTCGTCGGTGACCTCGACCAGCTTGCCCATCTCGCGCCCTCCATTGTTTGCGGCGGCCACCATAGGTGAAGGCGGTTTTGGGCGACCACGAAAAACACGAAAGGCCACGAAAGAGGGAACCACGGATTTCACGGATCGGAGAGCCCGAGCATGGATCGAATGATCGCGCCGAGGCGCGATCGATGTTGGATACGAGCGCCGACCAGCCTCGATCCGTGAAATCCGTGGTTCCGGCGCGCAGCGCCTTTCGTGATTTTGGTGTCTTTCGTGGTTCGAGGCTGGTGTGGAGCCGCGGCGTGGACCCGTTCACCACGAAAGAGGGAACCACGGAAAACGCGGAAAGACGCGGAAAGCCGGAGAGTTGTCGGAGGCCTGGCCGTTCATGCGGATCCCGCCAGGGCGCGATCGAGAATTCCCCGCCCCGGAGATCACTGCCGCCTTCCGTGTTTTCCGTGTTTTCCGTGGTTCACGCGCGGAGCGCCTTTGGTGATTTTCGTGTCTTTCGTGGTTCGAGGCTGGTGTAGAGCCGCGGCATGGACCCGTTCACCCGCCCCCACATGGAAGCCGCCCGCGCGCTGATCGGGGCGCCGGGGTCGCGGCAGGCGATCCCGACGCCGGCGGCGGTGCTGGAGGTGGAGGCGTTCGAGCGCAACCTGGCGCTGATGGCCGCGCGGGCCAGGGCGGCGGGGCTGGCGCTTCGGCCGCATGCGAAATCGCACAAGTGCGGCTGGATCGCCCGGCGGCAGATCGCGGCCGGGGCGATCGGGATCTGCTGCGCCAAGCTGGCCGAGGCCGAGGCGCTGGCGGCGGCGGGGATCGGCGCGATCCACGTCACCTCGCCGATCGTCGGCGAAGCTGCGGCCAGGCGGGCGGCGGCGCTGGCGGGATCGCTGGAGGACTTCCGGATCGTCATCGACCATCCGGACGGCGCGGCCGAGCTGGGCCAGGCGGCGGCCTCGCCGATGCAGGTGCTGATCGACGTCGACGTGGGCACCGGGCGGACCGGCGTCTCGGGCGTCGAGCAGGCGCTCGAGGTGGCCCGCACGGTCGCCGCCCAGCCGAACCTGAATCTGATCGGGGTGCAGGGCTACGGGGGCCACTGGCAGCACCTGGAGGGCGCCAACGCGCGGGCCTCGGCGGTGGCCGGCGGCATGGCGCGGCTGTCGGCGGTGGTCTCGGCGCTCAGGCAGGCCGGCGCAGAGATCCGGGTGGTGACCGGCGGCGGCACCGGCACCTTCGAGGCCGACGCCGCGCAAGGCGTGCTGAACGAGGTGCAGCCCGGCTCCTACGCCTTCATGGACCGCGAGTACCGCGAGGCGCTGAAGGACGACCCCGACGGCGACTTCGAGCAGGCCCTGACGATCGCGGCCACGGTGATCAGCGTGAACCACCCGCGCTGGGTGACGGTGGACGCCGGGCTGAAGGCCTTCTCCACCGACGGGCCCCTGCCCGCCGCCGTCACGGCGAAGTTCGCGGGCTGCGGCTACCGGTTCTTCGGCGACGAGCACGGTCTGCTGATGCGCCCCGAGGGGCGCGACGTCGCACGCGGCGAGCGGGTCGAGTTCGCGCCGGGCCACATCGACCCGACCATGGACCGCTACGACCTGCTGTGGCTGGTGCGCGGCGAGGTGCTGGAGGACGTGGTCCCGATCGAGGCCAGGGGGGCGAGCCAGTGATGCCGGCGCCCTTCTCCCCTTGCGGGAGAAGGTGTCAGCCGGAGGCTGACGGATGAGGGGTCGCGCCAAGCGACCTCTCGCATCCGGCTGAGCGCGGAACCTCCACGGCTTGCAGGATACGCGTCAGGACATCGCCCCTTCGGGGCCACCTTTTCCCACAAGGGGAGAAGGAAACGTATAGTGAACATTTGAACCCGTCCAGCCTAGCTCCCCAGCGCCTGGTCGAGGTCGGCGATGAGGTCGGCGGGGTCTTCCAGGCCGGTGGAGAGGCGCAGCAGGTCGCGCGGGGTCGTGGCGCCGACCTCGACCGAGGCGCGGTGCTCGATCAGGCTCTCGACGCCGCCCATGGAGGTGGCGCGCTTCCACAGCCTGACGCGGGCGGCGACGGCGAGCGCGGCGGCCTCGCCGCCCCTGACCCTGAGGCTCAGCATGCCGCCGAAGCCGCCCTGCATCTGGCGCAGCGCCACCTGGTGCTGCGGGTGGCTGGCGAGGCCGGGGTAGAGCACCGCCGCGACGCGCGGGTCGGCCGCGAACCGCTCGGCGATCTGCTGCGCCGAGCGGCAGGCCCGCTCGACGCGCAGCGGAAGGGTGCGCATGCCGCGCAGCAGGAGCCAGGCCTCGATGGGCCCCAGGACCGCGCCCTGGTGCACGCGCAGGAAGCCGATCCGCTCCCAGAGCTCGTCCTCCACCGAGGTGACCAGCGCGCCGGCGAGCACGTCGGAGTGGCCGTTCAGGTACTTGGTGGCCGAGTGCATGACGAGGTCGGCGCCGAGCGCGATCGGATGGGTGATGGTCGCCGCGCCCACCGTGGAATCGACGGCGAGCCTGGCGCCGGCCCGGTGCGCCAGCTCGGCGAAGGCGGCGATGTCGCTCACCTCCCACATCGGATTGGAGGGCGTCTCCAGCCACACGAGCCGGGTGCGGCCCGGCCGGATGGCGGCGGCGACGGCCTCGGTCGCGGCGGCGTCGACGAACTCCACGGCCAGTCCCCATTCGACGGCATGGAGCCTGAGCCACTGCTGCAGGCCGTAGTACATCACCTTCGGCGCGATCACGTGGTCGCCGGGCTTCAGCGCCAGGAACACCGTGCTGGCGGCCGCCAGGCCGGAGGCGAAGAGCATCGCCGCCTCGCCACCCTCCAGCCGGGCCAGCAGGGCCTCGGGCTGGCCGTAGGTGGGGTTGTCGATCCGGGTGTAGTTGAACCCTCCGGCGAGCTGATAATTCGCCTCGCGCAGATAGGTGGTGGAGACGTGGATCGGCGGGATCAGGCCGTGCGCCGCCTCGTCGGTCCAGCCCAGCGCCTGGGCCGCCAGGCTCGCCGGAGCCCAGCTCTCGTTGTCGGCCATCGCGCCCTCCTGAGGCCCTCGTCCGGCCTGCTATAGAGCGGGCGGCGGGGGCGTGTCAGCCGGGACGGCGGGGACTGCGGCCGGCACGGCGAAATAGAGGTGGCGGTGAGCCTCGCAGCCGGGATTGAACGGGGCGGCGCAGCGCGGGCAGCGGCTGGCGCAGGCGAAATACTCGCGCACCGTGAGCTCGCTCCCGCAGGCGCCGCAGAGGATGGCGGGCCGCTCCCATTCGGCCTCGGGCCAGAGCTGGGCGGGATGGTCCGCCAGCGCGTCGTGGCATTCCCGGCAGGCGTAGTAGGCGCCGCAGCAGCGCATCTTCATGGCGACGATGTCGAGCGGGCCATGCCAGTGCGCGCAGCGGGACTGCGGATCGAGATCGAGGCCGTGGACGCTCGGCCGCACAGGTGAACTCCTCTGGAAACCGGCGCCCGGCGCGGGCGCGGGCCCCGGCGAGCATGTCTGGCGGGAAGGCTAGGTCGCGACGCGGGCCCGGGCAACCAGCGGCGCGCCGGCTCAGCCGAGCCTGACCTTGCCGCCCGGCAGGAAGCTGTAGTCCGGCAGGTAGAGGTTCTTCGGCGCCGGCCCTTTGCGGATGCGTCCGGAGGTGTCGTAGACCGAGCCGTGGCAGGGGCACAGCCAGCCGCCGTACTGGCCGAGGCCGAAGGTGGGCACGCAGCCCAGGTGGGTGCAGACGCCGATGATGATGAGCCACTCGGCCATGCCGGGCTTGTGGCGGCTCTCGTCGGTGGCGGGGTCGCGCAGGTCTGCGTGGTCGCCGGCGACCGCCTCGGCGATCTCCTTGGGCGTGCGGTGGCGGATGAACACCGGCTTGCCGCGCCACTTCACCACGATCTGCTGGCCGAGCACGACCTTGTCGTAGTCGGTCTCGATGGTGGCGAGCGCGAGGGAATCGGCGGCCGGGTTCATCTGGTCGATGAACGGCCAGGCCATGGTCGCCACCGCGCCGGCGGCGGCCGCGCCGGTGACGATGTAGAGGAAGTCCCGCTTGGTCGAGGACCCGCCGGGTTCGGCGGGCATGGGCGCATCGGTCACTGGCGTCTCCGGGCCCTCCCAGCGGACGATCAACGGTCCAACCGGCCATGGAGTTCGGAATTAATATCGTGACACGATATGAATGGGCCGCCGCGTCGGGGGGCGCGCCGGCCGATGTGGAAGGCGGCCCCGGCCTCTGGTCTAATCGGCGCCTGGACCCTGCGGGAGGAGAAGATGACCGACGACGAGCGGGCGATCCGCGAGGTGGTCGAGACCTGGATTCGGGCGAGCCGCGCGGGCGATGCGGCGACCGTGCTGTCGCTGATGACCGAAGACGTCGTGTTCATGGTCCCCGGCCGCGAGCCGTTCGGCCGCGAGGCGTTCGAGGCCGCGGCCGGCGCAGCGGGCCCGCAGATGGACGGGACCAGCGAGATCGTGGAGCTCCAGGTGCTGGGCGAGTGGGCGTTCAGCCGCAACCGCCTCGACCTGACGATCACGCCGCCGGGGGCTGAGACGCTGCGCCGCTACGGCTATACGCTCACGCTCTACCGCAAGGGCGCCGACGGCCGCTGGCGGCTGACCCGCGACGCCAACCTGCTGGCGCCTGTGGGCTAACCGCCGCCCGCGCCGGCGGAGCGTTCCGCGTACAGCGCCTCGATCAGCGGACAGCCCGGATCGTCGCCCGCGTCGCAGGCGCGCACGGAGGCCGTCAGCGCCCGTTCCATGCGCCTGAGGTCGGCGATGCGCGCGCGGACGTCGCTCAGATGTCGCGCGGCCAGGTCCCGCACCTCGGCGCACGCCGCCTGGCCGCCGGCCGCCAAGCCCAGCAGCGCTCGCACCTCGTCCAGGGTGAAGCCCAGCTCGCGCGCCCGGCGCACGAACCCCAGCCGGGCGACATCCACGCCGCCATAGCTGCGGTAGCGGCCGCGCCGCGGCGGCGCGGGCAGCAGGCCGATGCGCTCGTAGTAGCGGATCGTCTCGATGTTGCAGCCGGTTCGCCGGGAAAGCTCACCGATCGGGATCGTCTGCTCGGGCATGTGAGGACGCCTGCAAATGAGCGCTTGAGTCTGTAGTCGCTACAGATGGCATCCTGCGCCGCAATAGGCCAGGAGACCACGCCATGACCGCCGCGACGGCGCCGCGAGCAGACCCCATCCGGACGCGCTCGACGCTCACCTGTCCCCACTGCGGCCATCGGGCGACCGAAGCCATGCCGACCGACGCCTGCCAGTATTTCTACGACTGCAGGGGCTGCGGCGCGGTGCTTCGGCCGAAGCCCGGCGATTGCTGCGTCTTCTGCTCCTACGGCGATGCGCCCTGCCCCCCCATGCAGGCGGGCGACGGCGCATGACGTCCGAAGAGCGAACCGGGCGAGGCTCCGCGGACTTCCTGAGGAATCCGCTGAGCGCGGCCTTCTGGTGGGGGCTTCCGCTGGCGGCGGGGTGGACGGGCGAGGCCCTGCCGATCGCAGCGCCGGACAAGACCCTGGTCTGGGCCGCGGCGCTGGCCTGGATGGGCGTGGGCTGCGCGCTCAACGCCCGCCGATGCCGCAGGCTGCACTGCTTCCTCGCCGCGCCCGTGCTGTTGCTGGGCGCCGCGGCGACCGCGCTGGTGGCGCTCGGCTGGACCCCCCTTGGGCCAATCGCCGCCGGCTATCTCGTCAACGGCAGCCTCGGCCTCGCCCTCCTGACCTTCCTGGCGGAGCCCGTCTGGGGCCGATACCGCACCCGCCGGCCGCGCGCGGGGTGAGGCTGGGAGGCCGCGGCTACTTCTGCACGAGCTGGGTCAGCACCCCGCCGGTCATCGACGGATGGATGAAGACCTGGCCCTTCACCGGATTGCCAGGGCCGGGATCGCCGACCAGGCGGACGCCGCCTGCGCGCAACCCCGCAAGCGTCGCCTCGAGGTCGTCGACCTGCATGGCGACGAGGTGGACGCCCTCGCCGCGCTCCTCCAGCCGCTTGGCGATCGGACCCTCGTCGCCGAGGTTCGAGACCAGCTCGATGAAGCTCTCCGGGAAGCGGAAGAAGGCCATCTTCATGCCGGCGGCCGGCGCCTCGCGCCGCTCGCTCGCGCCCATGCCGTAGATCGTCTCGTAGCGGGCGACCGCGGCGTCGAGATCCTTCACCGCGATCACCACGTGATCGACACCCTTGAACATCGCCGGACCCTCACCTGCCTGCGCGAGTGCTAGCAGGCGGGCGGAAGCGGGACAACGCCGTTCGGCGCCCCCTCCACCGCCGGGGAGGAGGGGGCGCGCGAAGCCGATCAGTAGGGATAGGTCAGGCCATAGGCGCCGTAGACGCGCTCGCCGTAGTTGCGATCGAAAGTCGGCTCCTCGCGGCCGAAGTGGGGGGCCTTCTCCAGCGTCGACTTGTCGATGTCGACGACATAGCCCTTCTTCTGGGTGTCGTAGTCGAGAACCTCCCAGGGCAGCGGATAGTAGTCCTCGCCCATGCCGAGCACCCCGCCGAAGGTGAGCACGGCGTACTCGACCTCGCCCGAGACCTTGTCGACCATGAAGTTGTGGATCGAGCCCAGCTTCTCGCCCTGGCGATTGAACACCGTGGTGCCTTCCACCTTGTCGGAGGCGATCAGGCGGTCCGTCTCGTCGATGGCCGGGCGGCCCTCGTCCTTGCCGAAGCTTCTGTCTTCGTTTTCCATCTGGGGCCCTCTCGAGGATTGAACTCCCCCCGGACGCGCCGCCAACCGGCGGGACCGGCTGGGCTTGCAACGCAGTGGGAGACGCCCCCGACAACCACCGCCGGGGCTGCGCAGTTCGGGCCCGGCGCGGCTTTCTTTTGCGGGGGTGCGCCGGCCCACGCCGGAACCTCGCCGCCGCTCGCACGGCCGCGGCGCGGAACCTGATTTGCCGCTCGTGCTTACGAGGCCATGGCGATCCGAGCCGCGCCGCAGACCGTGAGAGCCCTCCTGGCGCACCTGGTCCGCACGGAGCTGCGGCTGCTGATCGGCCTGGCCGGCGTGTGCATCGCGGTCTGGGGCTTCTTCTCGGTGATGGGCGAGGTCCGCGAGGGCGACACCTACCGGCTCGACCGCGCGCTGCTGCTCGCCCTGCGCCGGCCGGGCGACCTGCAGGTCCCGATCGGGCCGCGCTGGCTGCAGGAGACCGCCCGCGACGTCACCGCGCTGGGCGGCTTCACCGTGCTGGCGCTGGTGGTCGCGGCGGCCTTCGCGCTGCTGCTGATCCACCGCCGGCGAGCCCAGGCCTGGGTGCTGCTGGCCGCCGTGCTGCTGGGCCAGGGCCTGGCGGAGCTGGTGAAGCAGCTGATGGGCCGCGCCCGGCCGGACCTCGTCCCGCACCTGGACCAGGTCTATTCCTCGAGCTTCCCGAGCGGCCACTCGGCGATGTCGCCGGTGGTCTATTTCACGCTGGCCGGGATCCTCGCCGCCGGCGAGCCCGACCGCGCGGCCAAGGCCGTCATCCTGGGCGGGGCGGCGGCCCTGGTGTTCGCGATCGGGGTCAGCCGCGTCTATCTGGGCGTCCATTGGCCGACCGACGTGCTGGCGGGCTGGGCGATGGGGACCGCCGTGGCGCTGGCGGCCACGCTCGTGCTGCACGCCCTCGCCCCGCACCGCGCCCGCCGCGCCGGGGCGCCGCAGGAGACGCCGGTCGCCAGCTCGCCCGCGCCTTAGCCGCGGGGATCAGCCGAGGGCGATGCCCGGCAGGTCGCCGGCGGCGCGCCAGGCGCGGAGCTTCTCGAAGAAGGCGATCGACCCCGCGCCGTACATGTCGGAGAAGAAGCCCTGGCGGTTGCCGCTCGCGCCCTCGGAGTTGTAGTAGCCCGGCGTGCACTCGGCGTAGAACCGCTGGCCCATGCGCGCCAGGCTCCTGACCTCGGCGACATAGTCGGCCTCCGCCTCGGCGGTGGGCTCGATCACCTCGGCGCCGCGCGCCTTCGCGCCGGTGACGATGTGGGTGACGTGATCGGCCTGCTCGTAGAGCGCCATCGGCACGCTGACCGTCACCGCGGTCTGGGTGAAGCCCAGGAAGAAGCAGTTCGGGAAGCCGTGGCTGGTCAGGCCATGCAGGGTGCGAAGCCCCTCGGCCCAGTGCTCCGAGAGCGTGCGGCCGCCGCGGCCTGTGATGTCGTAGCCGGCGCGGCGCGTGTAGGAGGTGCCGACCTCGAAGCCGGTGGCGAAGATCAGGCAGTCGACCTCGTAGGCGCGGCCGTTGGCGACCACGGCGGTCTCGGTGAGCTGCTCGACGCCCTTGCCGTGGGTGTCGACGAGGCTGACGTTCGGGCGGTTGAAGGTCTGCAGGTATTCGTCGTGGAAGCACGGCCGCTTGCAGAACTGGCGGTACCAGGGCTTCAGCAGCGCGGCGGTCTGGGGGTCCTCGACGATCGCGTCCACGCGGGCGCGGACCTGGTTCATCTTGCGGTAGTCGGCGAGCGTCATCAGCTCGGCGCGCTCCTCGGAGGTGAGCCTGCGGCCGAGCTTCTTGGCGGCGTGCTTGGCCGCCGTGCCGGTGAGGTTGCGGAAGATGTCGGTCCAGCCGTCGGCGACCAGGTCCTCGTCCTGATCCCCGCCGGAGACCAGGATGTTGAAGTTCTCCATCCGCCGCCGCTGCCAGCCGGGCTCGAGCGTCTTCACCCACTCCGGATCGGTGGGGGCGTTGTTGCGCACATCGACCGAGGAGGGCGTGCGCTGGAAGACGTAGAGCTGCTTCGCCCATTCGCCCAGGTGCGGCACGCACTGGATGGCGGTGGCCCCGGTGCCGATGATCCCGACCCGCTTGTCGGAGAGGCCCGTCAGCCCACCCGCCGACGAGCCGCCGGTGTAGCGGTAGTCCCAGCGGCTGGTGTGGAAGGTGTGGCCCCCGAACGCGTTGATCCCGGGAATTCCGGGCAGCTTCGGCCGGCTCAGCGGGCCGTTGGCCATCGCGACGTACTGCGCGCGGAACCGGTCGCCGCGGTCGGTCTCGACGATCCAGCGCCGGGCGGCCTCGTCCCAGGTCAGGCCGATGATCTTGGTCTGCAGCAGCGCGTCGTCATAGAGCCGGTAGCGGGTGGCGATCCGGCGGCTGTGCTCGAGGATCTCCGGGGCGAAGGCATACTTGTGTCGGGGGACGTAGTTCAGCTCTTCGAGCAGCGGCAGGTAGACGTAGGATTCCACGTCGCACATCGCGCCCGGATAGCGGTTCCAGTACCAGGTGCCGCCGAAGTCGCCGCCGGCCTCGACCATGCGGATCTTCTGAAATCCCGCCTCGCGCAGGCGCGCGCCCATCAGAAGGCCGCCGAAGCCGCCGCCGATGATCGCGAACTCCACCTCGTCGGTGAAAGGCTCGCGGGTGAAGCCCGGCTCGACGTAGGGGTCCTCGACGAAGTGCGAGAACTCGGCCGTCACCTCCACGTACTGGGAGATGCCGTCGGGGCGCAGGCGCTTGTCGCGCTCCGCCAGGTACTTTTCGTGCAGGGCGTCGGGATCGAAGTCGATCTCGCCCACGATCTCGGCGATCTCAGGTCGGATGGTCATGGCGCATCCCGTGTTGGGCGGCGGAGATTGGCGCGGATGACGCGGCGGGCGTCAAGCGATTGACGAAGCCGCCGCCGGGGTGTCGCATGGCTGCGCAGGCTGACGGGAAGGACAACCTCATGAATCTTCGTGGATTAGCAGGGCTTACGGCGCTGGCCGGAAGCCTGGCGCTCGCCGGCGCCGGCCTGGCCCACCCGGGCGGGGGCGGCGGAGGCGGCGGAGGCGGCGGCGGCTTCGGCGGCGGCGGCATGGGCCACGGCGGCGGCTTCGGCGGCGGCGGGCCGCCCGGCCTGAGCGGCGGCTTCGGCCACAACGGCGGCCCCACATCGCGCCCGGAGGTCGGATCGCACACCTCGACCTCGGTGCTCGACCGCAACAGCCACCTCGACGGCTCGCTCTCCAACGCGCTCGCCAAGGGCGGGATCGCCGTGCCGGGCGGCGACCTGAAGACCGCCTGCGCCGGGTTCCGCAACCTCGGCGGCTGCGTGGCGGCCCTGCACGTGGCCAGCAACCTCGATCTGCCGGGCGGCTTCGACGCGCTCAAGGCGCGCATGACCGGCGACAACGCCGTCAGCCTGGGCCACGCGATCCAGGCGCTGCGGCCGAGCGCCGACGCCCGCGCCGAGGAGCGCAAGGCGAACCGCCAGGCCGACGCCGACCTGCGCCATGCCGACGACGAGGTGGCCGGCGACTAGGGTCCGGAACCCCGGCGGGGGCCCGACGACTTGATGAGCGCCGCTACGCCGTGTCCCGGAGGCGCCCATGAGCGAACCCCTGCCGCCCGACCCCGTCGAGCCGCCGATCCCGCCGGAGCTGCCGCACTCGCCGGAGCCGCCTGACATCCCGCTCTCGCCGTGGCCCGACAGGCCGCCGGAGAGCCCCGACCAGGCGGGGTGAAGCCCTGGGCGGCCGGATCGGCTAGCATCGGCGCATGGCGCGATTCTGGGCGGAATTCGCGGTGCTCTACGGCGCGGCGCTGTTGGGCGCGCTGGGCCTGATCCCCTACCTGCTGCGGCTCGCGGCGCAGGCGAGCGGCGGGCGCAAGCCGCGGCTGAGCGCCCCGCAGCTGGCGCTGGCGGGCTGGCTGCAGACCGCCGTGCTGTTCGCCCCGGTGGTGGGCCTCGGGCTGATCGCGGCCCATGCGGTGGGCCGGGGCGCGCCTTACCTCGAAGCCGCGCTGGGCGGGTTCGCCGCCTGTCCGCTGGTCGGGCCGATGCTGCGGATGGCGATCATCGTGGGCGCCGTGTCGGGCGTGGCGCTGACCGCGCTGGACCTCCTGCTGCTGCCCTGGCTGCCGGCCCAGATCCGCGAGCTCGCGCGGCGGACCACGCTCGTCGAGAACTTCGCCGCCTCGTTCTACGGCGGGATAAACGAGGAGCTGCTGACCCGCCTGCTGGGCGTCTCCGGCGCGGCCTGGCTGCTCGCGCGGATCTGGGCCAACGCCGCCGGCGCGCCGACCGCCGCCGACGCCTGGGCCGCCATCGTGATCATGGCGCTGCTGTTCGGGCTCGGCCACCTGCCGGCCGCCAAGGCGATGGTCGGGCGCATCACGCCGCTGATCCTCGGGCGCAGCCTGGTGCTGAACGGGGTGGTGGGCCTCGCCTGCGGCTGGCTGTTCTGGACCTACGGCGTCGAGGCGGCGATCCTCGCCCACTTCACCGCCGACCTCGTCTACCACGTGGGCGGGACGGTGCTGCTGCGGCTCTACGAGCGGCGCTGGCCGCCCGCGCCGCGCCCGGAGCCGGCCGGCTGAGGCTCAGGCCTTGGCGTCGATCGTCTCGGCGAGCATCAGCCGCGGCGTCGCCCGCGCGTTCGGCGCCCCGGCATGCACCACGCCCGGATGCATCAGGATCACGTCGCCCGGCGCGCCGGTCATCTCGCCGACCCGCAAGCGAACCTCGCCGAGCGCGCCGCCGCCCGCCATGAAGCGCCGGAGCCGCTCGGCCGGCTCGCCGGGGGCGCAGAGCCCGGCCATCCAGGGCGAGCGGGCCTTCAGCGCGCCCAGCACGGCGGCGGAGCGGATCCAGCTGCGGCTTGGCGCCTGGGCCATCATCAGCAGGCTCGCGCGGTGCGAGCCCGCCACGTAGAGCGTGCCGCCGCCGCCGGGCTCGGCGGGCGCGAGGAAGGCGAAGACGCGCACATGGTCCGGCCAGGGCTCGAGCACCACGCCGGGCGCGATGTCCAGGTGCCACGACTGGTGCGGCAGGCTCCATTCGGCCGTGTTGGGGAAGGTGACCAGCGGCAGGCCCGGATGAGGCGGCGGCGCCCAGCCACGCCCGCCGAAGAAGCCGTCGAGGACGGCGGCGAGACCCTCGCTCAGCAGCGGCGCGAAGGCCCCCGCGCGGCGCAGCTCGCGGAACTGGAAGGCCCGGTCGGGCCAGGTCTCCCGCCGGTCGCGAAGCGCGCCATAGCGGGCGGCGAGGTCCGCCCAGAGGCGCTCGGCCATGGCGTCCACCGAACGGCGGGGGATCAGGCCCGGAAGGCGCACGACTCCCTCTTCCAGGAACTGGGCGCGCTGCTCGCGGGTGAGGCTTGCCCCGGGTGGGGGCCGGTTCGAAAGGCTCGGCATCGATCTCTTGTCCCAGGCGCAAGGCGCCGCGCCCGCAAGCGCGGGCCCTCAGGTGGTCGGCGGCCAGCCAGCCGCGGCCTGGGACGGATCAGTGCACGAACGCTCCTCTGCTCGATGGAGCCTAGCACAGACGCGCCGCCGCGTCGCGCTCGCGCCTGAGGGGAGACGCCGTGCGGGGCGGGGCGGCGGCGTGCTAACCCTGGAGCCCATGAAGGCGCGCCTCCTCGTCATCGCCGCGGCGCTGGGCCTCTCGGCGTGCGGCGAGGCCTATTACGCCTACGACTACGACCCCTACGCCGGGCCGCGCGGACATTACGTGAGCCCGTTCGATCCCCACCCGCGCGCCGCCGCGCCGGCCTGCGGGCGCTGGGTGATGAGCGGCCCCTACGCGGACGGCTACCGCGGCCCCTATTACGCCGGACCCTACTGCGCCGACGCCGTGCAGGTGGGCGCGATGGCGCCTCCGGCCGCGCCCTGACATGGACCGCGCCCGGGGAGCTGCGGCCGCCGAGCCGACGAGAGGATCGCCGGTGGGCGCCGGCGCCGCATGGCGGTATTCACCCGCTCGCCTGGCCACACCCCATCCCAACCCTTCCCCATCGAGGGGAAGGGCGTTCGAGCGCGACGCCTCCAATGTGCAACGAATACCGCTTCAAGCAGTCGCTGGATAAGATCGCCGAGGAGTTCAGCCGGATCCGGCTGCCGATCCATTGGCTGGGCGGCGCGCCGAACCTGGAGCCGCGGGATTCCATCCGCCCGACCGATCCCGCGCCG
>NZ_DATIMC010000128.1:0-2401 GCF_035475775.1 Phenylobacterium sp.
CGTACATGGTGGGCGCGCCGAACACCCCGCGGGCCGCCGCTTCGTCCGTGGCCTCGTCGAGCGCCGCATCCAGCGCCGGATCGTCGATCCGCGCCGCGAGATCCGGCCCGCTCACGCCCGCGCCTTCGAGCAGCGCGACGAGGTCCTGGGCGGTCGCGAGCGGCGCGCCGGTTCCCCAGTACGCCCCGAAGATCGCCCCGACCGCGGCGTCCGACCGGCCCAGCTCCGCCGCGGCCAGCGTCGCGCGCAGCAGCCGCCGGGCGTCGATGACCGCAGCCTGGGGATGACGCTGGAACGGCACCTTGTACATCGCCACCCAGCGCATCAGGTCGACGCCCAGGTACTTGCCCTTCGGCTTGCAGGTGATGCTGGTGGGCACGTTGCCGACCTGATCCATCAGCTGAAGGATCTCGAACGGCCGCCAGGCGATGTCGACGCCCAGGCGGCGCACCTGGGTCTGGGCGAGATAGGCGTAGGGGCTGCGGTAGTCGAAGTAGAAGTCGAGAGCGGCCATGGCCGGCCTCCTTTCGCTTGCGGGCGCCTATCGGCCCTGGAAGACGGCGGCGCGCCGCTCGACGAAGGAGCGGATCCCCTCGGCCGCGTCGGCGGTGCCCATGACGCGCTGGCGGATGGCCGGGACGGCCTCGACGGCGGCGCGCTCGCCGGCCTCGGTGAACTTGCGGCCGGCTTCCTTGGTGACCTGGACGCCCAGCGGCGCATTGGCGGCGATGATCCGCGCGAGCTCCATGGCCCGCTCCACCTGCCGCCCGGCGGGCGTGACCTCCTGGACGAGGCCGATCCGGTAGGCCTCGGCGGCCCCGAACTCGTCGCACAGCATCAGGTGGTACATGGCGTTGCCCCACCCGGCGCGCGTGATGTAGCGGAAGTGCGCGCCGCCCAGCGGGGCGATGCCGCGCTTGGCCTCCATCTGGCAGAAGCGGGCGTCGTCGGCGGCCACGACGATGTCGCCGGCCAGCGCCATCTCGATGCCGACCGTGAAGCAGATGCCCTGCACCGCGGTGACCACCGGCTTGCGGCACCGGTTGCGCATCCCGAACGGATCGACGTGGTCCTCGGGGATCTCGCTCGGCGCGGCGCCGGGACCGAAGAACTTCGGCATGTCGAGGCCGGCGGTGAAGTGCTCTCCATCGGCGCAGAGCACGCCCACCCACAGGTCCGGATCGCGGTCCAGCTCGGTCATGGCGGCGGCGAGCTGGACCATCATCTGCGGGACGAAGGCGTTCTTCTTGGCGGGGTTGTCGATGACGATCTTCAGGATGTGGCCGTGGCGCTCGCTGCGGACCCGGCCTTCCGTTGCAACGGTCTCGCTCATCTCGGCTCCTCGGGGCGCGGGTCCACTGCTCATCATTCTGGATGATGATTGTCATGCAGGAGAATGATGCTTATCATGCTGATGTCAAGCCTGGAGATTCGACGATGGGGCATTCGCAGACGGAAAAGGCGCGGAACCGCGAACGCATCCTGGCCGAGGCCTCGCAGCAGGTCCGCCGCGACGGGCTCGAATCGGTGGGCGTGGGAGCGCTCATGAAGAGCGTCGGCCTGACGCACGGCGGCTTCTACGGGCACTTCGAGAGCCGCTCGGCGCTGCTCGCCGAAGCCCTGCAGCGGGCGTTGCAGGAGGGCGAGGCCAATGCGCAGGCCTCGGCCGCGTCCGGGCGCCTCTCAGATATGGTGCGCAGCTATCTCAGCCGCACGCACCGCGATGCGCGCGACAGCGGCTGCGCGGTGGCGGCGCTGGTTTCGGACGTCGCACGGGCCGACGACGACGCCCGATCGATCATGACCCGGCACGTGGAATCGTTCATCGCCGCCGTCGCGAAAACGCTCGACGGGGACGAGGAGCGCGCCGTCGTGGCGGTCAGCGCCATGGTCGGAGCGCTCGCGCTGTCTCGGGTGGTGGCGGACCCGGCGCGCTCGAACGCCATCCTGAAGCTGGTGCGCGATCACCTCATCGCGCTCGACTCCGCCGGCGCCCCGTAGCCGCCCCGAGCAACCTGCGCGCGGGGCCCCGCGCCCCTACGCCGGCTGGGCGGCGAGCCGCTTGTCCAGGTAGGCGCCGATGCGGCTCTCCAGGTCGGGCAGGTTCTCGACCCAGAAGTGGCTCGCGCCCTCGACGACCTCGTAGTCGATGGTGATGCCCTTCTGGGTGCGCAGCTTCGAGACCACGCGCTCCACCTCGATCGCCGGCACCACGGTGTCGTTTCCGCCGTGCAGGATCAGGCCGGAGGCGGGGCAGGGCGCGAGGAACGAGAAGTCGTAGGCGTTGGTCGGCGGCGAGACGGCGATGAAGCCGTCGGTCTCCGGCCGCCGCATCAGGAGCTGCATGCCGATCCAGGCGCCGAACGAATAGCCCGCCACCCAGCACTGCGAGGCGGCCGGA
>NZ_DATIMC010000129.1:0-5075 GCF_035475775.1 Phenylobacterium sp.
GTGGGCGCGTGGCAGCGCGCCTACTTCCCGGCGGTCGATTTCAAGGAGAAGCACCGGCTGGTGATCGCCACCCCCTCGGCCGCCACCAAGGAGCCGTCGCGGCGCTGGGTGGGCGAAGCCGACGACCAGCACCTGCGCAACATCGTCGACCTCGTGCTCGGCAGGTACGGCGATGCGGTGCGCTCGTTCTGGCTGGCCGGGCACAGCCAGGGCGGGATGACATCCAACCGGCTGCTGAGCGAGGACGGCTTCTTCAAGGATCGGGTGGACGGCTGGCTGTCGCTGTCGGGCGGCCGCATCGGGCCCGCCGAGCGCGCGCCCGGCTTCGGGGCCCCACCGCTGCTGGGGCGCCCGCCGATGACGCCGCCGCCGCGGCCGCCGGGCGGTCCCTGGCCGGACGCCGATCTCTCCTTCATCTTCGCGGTGGGCGAGCACGAGATCGCCGCCCTGCCCGCGACCTCGCCCTGGGCCGAGAAGTATGGCGCGGGCCCGCGCGAGCGGCGCCCGGACGTGGTCGACGACCAGCCGGGGCAGATCTACGACACCCTGCGCGACGGCCGCTCGAACCCCGGCTGGGGGCTGAAGCCGCGGCCGGCGTGGCCGAGGTCTTCGTCTATCCGAACGCCCGCGGCGGCCGGCTGATCGCCGACGTGGTGCGCAAGGACAAGGGCCACACCGAGGGACTGGAGCCGAACGTCACAGAGACGCTGGTGGCGATGATGGTCGCTGCGCCCGGCGGCAAGGCCCGCGCCGTGAAGGCGGCGGCGGCGGCCTAGTCTCCGGCGATCTTCCGCCCGGCCACAAAGCCCAGGATCAGGAAGATCACGAAGCCGACCAGGAACAGGAAGAACAGGAACTTGGCGACGCCGGCGGCGGCGCCCGCGACTCCCGTGAAGCCGAGCCCCCCGGCGATCAGCGCGATAACCGCGAAGATCAGAGCCCACTTGAGCATTTCACTCTCCTAACCGCGACGAAGGCCCTTTTTCGACCTCGGCCGCGACAACGCCGCGCTTGCCGCGCCGTTCCGTCCACGTCACCGCGCGCACGAAACCTTGTTTCACGGACCGAACGTGCTGATCTAAGACGACACCGCAGATGGCCAAGAATCCCGAAAGCCCGTTGGAGCCCTTCAAGCGCGCGCTGGCCAACGCCGCCCGCTCGCTTGCGGAGACTCCGGATCTGGAGATCGTCTATTCCGGCGAGGGACCGCAGCTGACCGGCAATCGCGCGGTGCTGCCGCATCCGCCCAGGGATCTGACGCCCGCCGACGCCGCCCGCATCCGCGGCCTCGCCGACCAGATGGCGCTGCGGCTCGCCCACCACGATCCGGCGGCGCACGCCAAGGTCCGTCCCGGCTCGGCGCTCGGCGCGCCGATCTACGACTCGATCGAGCAGGCGCGCATCGAGGCGATCGGCGCCAACGCGCTGGGCGGGGTGCGCGAGAACCTGAAGGCGGTGCTGGAGCAGGCCTGGGCCAAGCGATCGTTCAACCAGATCGAGGCGCTCGCCAGTCCGCCGTACGCCGACGTGGTCGGCCTGATCGTGCGCGAACGTCTGACCGGCGAAAAGCCGCCGGCCATGGCCCAGCCGGTGGTCAACCTGTTCCGGGACGAGGTGGAGGCCAAGGCCGGTCCGGACCTCGACAAGCTGGCGGCCAGCATCGCCGACCAGAAGGCGTATGCGCGGATCGCGCGCGCCATCATCCGCGACCTGAAGATGGGCGACGATCTCTCCGACGCCCCCGACCAGCCAGACCAGGACGAGGACGGCGAAGAGGGCGAGCCCGAGGCCTCGGACCAGGACGAGGGCGACGGCGAAGGCAAGTCCCCCCAGCAGGCCGCAATGGACGAGAGCGAGGCGAGCCACCGCGAAAGCGAGGACGCCGACGCCCAGATGATGGAGGCGCAGGAGAACCCCGACGCCGAGGACACCGACGAGCCGCCCGACATGGGCGAGGGCGAGCAGCCCGCGAGACCCGAGCTCTCCGGCCAAGGCAAGGTCGTCACCTACAAGGTGTTCACCACCGCCCATGATGAAATCGTCGCCGCCGAGGAACTGTGCGACGGCGAGGAGCTGGGGCGGCTGCGCGCCTACCTCGACCAGCAGCTCGCCAGCCTTTCCAACGTGGTCTCCCGCCTCGCCAATCGGCTGCAGCGCAAACTCCTGGCGCAGCAGAATCGAAGCTGGAGCTTCGATCTCGAGGAGGGAATCCTGGACGCGGCGCGGCTGACGCGGGTGATCGTCGATCCGACCTCGCCGCTGTCGTTCAAGGAGGAGGCCGACACCGAGTTCCGCGACACGGTGGTGACCATCCTGATCGACAATTCCGGATCGATGCGGGGGCGGCCGATCATGGTGGCGGCGGTCTGCGCCGACATCCTGGCCCGCACGCTGGAGCGCTGCGGCGTCAAGACGGAGATCCTGGGGTTCACCACCCGCGCCTGGAAAGGCGGCCAGGCGCGCGAGGACTGGCTGAAGGCCGGCAAGCCGCCGCAGCCGGGGCGGCTGAACGATCTGCGCCACATCATCTACAAGGCCGCCGACGCGCCCTGGCGGCGCGCGCGCAAGAACCTCGGCCTGATGATGCGCGAGGGCCTGCTCAAGGAGAACATCGACGGCGAGGCCTTGATGTGGGCGCACCAGCGGCTGCTGGGCCGCAGCGAACAACGGCGCATCCTGATGGTGATCTCCGACGGCGCGCCGGTGGACGATTCCACGCTGAGCGTGAACTCCGGCCACTACCTCGAGAGGCACCTGCGCGAAGTGATCGGCGAGATCGAGAGCCGCAGCCCCGTGCAGCTGATCGCCATCGGCATCGGCCACGACGTCACCCGCTACTACCGCCGCGCCGTGACCATCGTCGACGTGGAGCAGCTGGCGGGCGCGATCACCGACCAACTCGCCGAACTTTTCGAGGAGGAGCCGGAGCGGCTGACGCGCCGCTCGGCCGGCCTCCTGCAGCCGCCGCCCAACACCGAAGGGCCGAAGCCGACGCTGCGCCGCTCGACCTTCAAGGAAGTCCGCCGCGCGGTGGCTTGAAAGAAACCGCGGAAAACGCAGAAAGCCGCAGAAAGCCTGAGCTTCCGCGGTGTTCCGCGTTTTCTGCGGTTTGAAGGGCGGCGCAGTGGGCCTTTAGAGATTCTGTGGTTGCACGCGGCGGGCCGCGGTTATTCGATCCTTCCGCGAGCGGAAAGACAGCGGAGGATGGCCATGCGGCAGGACGTTTCGATCCCCACGGCGGAAGGCGACATGCGGGCGTTCGTCTTCACCCCGGCGCAGGGCGATGGACCCTGGCCGGCGGCGATCATCTTCATGGATGCGCCGGCGATCCGCCCGGCGCTGTTCGACATGGGCCAGAGGCTGGCGGACGCCGGTTACTACGTGCTGCTGCCCGACCTGTTCTGGCGGGCCGGACCCTATCCGCCGCTCGATATCGCCAAGGCCCGGGCCGGCGACCCGGAAATGGGGGCGCTGTTCCAGAAGCTGCGCGGCTCGACCGACATCGAGAAGCAGATGGCCGACACCAAGGCCTGCCTCGACTTCCTCGCCAAGCAGCCGCAGGCCAAGGCCGACAGGGTGGGCGTCACCGGCTATTGCATGGGCGGCTCGATCGCGCTCAGGGCGGCCGGGACCTTCCCCGACCGGATCGTCGCGGCGGCGAGCTTCCACGGCGGCAACATGGCGACGGACGCCTCGTCCAGCCCGCACCTGCTGGCGCCGAAGGTCAAGGCCAAGGTGCTGGTGGCCGGGGCCGACGAGGACGGCAGCTTCGACGAGGCCCAGAAGGAGCGGCTGGACGCGGCGCTCACCGAGGCCGGCGTCGACGCCCAGGTCTCGATCTGGAAGGGCTGCCGCCACGGCTGGGTGCCCGCCGACATGCCGGTGCACAACGCCGAGGGCGCCGAGCGCCACTGGCAGGAGCTGATCCGGCTGTTCGATGAGACGCTGAAGGAGAAGGTGGCGGCCTGAGCGCCAGCCCCGGCTTGCAATTGTACGATACGGCGAACGCGCAGCGGCTTGCAGAAGCCGTGCGGCAGCTCGACGCGGGCGGCGGATCGGAGCGTGAGCTGATCGGGCCGTGAGGCTGGTGTTCGCCGACCGCGCCGGGGAGGACTACCTCCATTGGCAGGCGGCGGACCCGAACACTTTGGAGCGGCTGAACGGGCTGATCCGAGAATGCCAGCGCAACTCCTTCCAGGGGACCGGCAAGCCTGAGCCGCTGCGCGGCGATCTCGAGGGCTGGTGGTCGCGGCGGATCACGCTCGAAAGGGCGAAGCCCAGCAGCTGGAGATCGCCCAGTGCCGCTTCCAGTACTGAGCGCATGAAAAAGGCCGCCCTCGCGAGCGGCCTTTCCAGTCTGGCGATGACGAGGGCTCAGGCCGCCGGCTGCTCGGCGAGCTTGGCCTTGAGCTGACGCTTGATCTTCCGCGCGCGGGCCGAAAGCTCCTCGTCGCCGGCCTTGAGCAGGAAGGCGTCGAGCCCGCCCCGGAAGTCGAGGGTGCGCAGCGCCGCATTGGTGATGCGCAGGGTGAAGGACTGGCCGAGCGCCTCGGACTGCAGGGTCATCGGCGACAGCGCCGGCAGGAAGCGGCGCTTCGACTTGATGTTCGAATGGCTCACGTTGTGGCCGACCATCGGGCCGACACCCGTGAGTTCGCAACGGCGCGACATGGCGAAAGACCTTCGCGGGAATTGGAGTACGGCGGGCAGGGCCCGCGGGAGCGGGCGATATAGAGGAAGCGCTTGCCGGCCGTCAAGGCGAGCCGCCCGCGGCGCGGCGCGGCGGCAGGCGCCCGCACGCTTGCCCGATTGTGCCTCTTCCCCCTTCAGATACAATATGTTGCGGTGAACAAAGGCCGAATCGAGCCGAGTCAGTGATTCGGTCATGCTTTGTTTCGTCGGCGTTCGCGCCTGCCGAGGAGGCCCGGTGAGCCCACGCGCGCTGCCCGTGTTTCTCGCCGTCGTCGCCATGGCCGCGCCGGTGCGCGCGCTGGCCCAGACGGCCGGGGCGAGGCCGCTGTTCAGCTATCTCGGCGACTGGGACGCCGTCGCGGCGGGCGGCCGCTCGAGCTCGG
>NZ_DATIMC010000130.1:0-25629 GCF_035475775.1 Phenylobacterium sp.
GTTCCGCAACCCCGCATCGCGCAAATTCGCAGCCGCAATTGCTAATCGCCTCGCATCCGCGATACTGCGGTGCAGAAACGCGGCGCCGCAGCGGGCGTCCGGCGCAAGGGTTTGGGATGGCTGACACCCCGGGTAAGGACGCGCCCCAGGGCGAGCGCGTGGTCATCAAGAAATACGCCAACCGGCGGCTCTACAACACCGCCTCCTCATCCTATGTGACCCTCGAGCACCTCGCCGACATGGTGAAGCGGGGCGTCGATTTCGTGGTCTATGACGCCAAGACCAACGAGGACATCACCCGCTCGGTCCTGACGCAGATCATTTTCGAGGAGGAGAGCCAGGGCCAGTCGCTGCTGCCGATCCAGTTCCTGCGGCAGCTGATCGGCTTCTACGGCAATTCGCTGCAGTCGCTTCTGCCCAGTTACCTGGAGATGTCGCTGGCCGCCTTCACCCAGCAGCAGGAGCGGATGCGCAGCCAGATCTCCGCGCTGGGCGCGGCCGGCGGCATGAAC
This sequence comes from Phenylobacterium sp., assembly GCF_035475775.1. GTDB lineage: Bacteria > Pseudomonadota > Alphaproteobacteria > Caulobacterales > Caulobacteraceae > Phenylobacterium. The sequence continues at coordinate 513 of NZ_DATIMC010000130.1, forward strand.
GCCTACGAGGAGCAGATCCGCCAGAACCTCGCCCTGTTCGACCGCGCGATGAAGATGTTCACCCCGTTCGCCGATGCCAAGGCCCAGGGACCCGCCCCCGCCGGGCCGAAGGCTGAACCGCCGGCGAGCGATGACGCGCTGACCCAGCTACGCAGGCAAATGGAGGAGATGCAGGCGCAGATCGACAAGCTCGCCACCAAGCGCTGACGTCACAGGCGTCTGGCTCAGGGTTTGCAGCCGCTTAAGCATGATGTCCCGAATCGAGCCGATCCGTCGTTCGGACCTTCCGCGCCGCGCCCAGACGGCAGATCCGGGCGCGCCGCAGGCCGCTGACGAGGCCGGGCCCGCGCGCCTGCCGGTCCCGGTGACTCGCGCGCCGCCGATCGAGCCCCGTTCGGAGCGCCCGAGCGGGCGCGCCGAGCTCGCCGCGCAGTTGATCGGCCAGGACGGCGCCAAGCGCGGCCTGCGCGCCGGCCCCGCAGCATTCGATGCGGCCAACAACCTCTATAACCGCACCGAATGGTCAGGTTCGAAGGACCGCAGGTCACGCCGGGGCGCCAACGCCCGCGCCGAAGTCTAACCGCGCTTCAGCCGGGCGATCTCGGCCTCGAGCGCCGCCATGCGCCGCTCGAGCGCGGCGATCCGACCCGCCACGTCTCCTTGGCCGGGCGCCGGGGTCGAAACGCCGGCCCGCAAGGCCACCTCAGCCGCCGGCGCGCCCAGGAGCTCGGCGAATTTCGCCACCTCCTCGGCGGAAAGCTCCCGCTGGTCCTTGAAGACCAGGGCGAGCTCGGCCTCGCTGAGACCGCTCGCGCTCGCCAGCACCTCGCGCGACAGCCCGCGTTCGGCGAGGCGCGCCTCGAACCAGTCGACATCGAAGAACAGGGCCATGGAGCTCCAGGCCGAGTGGCGCCGGTCTTGCTTGACCGCGATCGAGACCATCGACCATGGGCCCAGCATGCTGCAACTCGTCTGCCGCGCTTTCGACCTCGCGCTCGTGGCCCTGATCTTCAGCGCCCTGACCTAGAGCTCCTCGACGCCGGCCGGATCGCGCGCCCTGGACTGCAGCCACATCACCCCGAGCAGATCCGAGAGCGACACCCAGAGCCGGCCGAGATTGGTGTACTTCGAGCGGCCGGTGGTGCGATGGCGGTGGTTCACCGGCAGGAACGCCGTCCGGTAGCCCTCCCGGACCATCAGCGCCGGCAGGTAGCGATGGATGTGGTCGAAATAGGGGAGCCTCAGGAAGGCCTCGCGGCGGAACGCCTTCAGCCCGCAGCCGGTGTCGTTGGCGGTGTCGCGCAGCAGGCGCTTGCGCACCCCGTTGCCGATCCGCGAGGCGATCTTCTTGGCCCGGCTGTCCTGGCGCTTCACCCGCTCGCCGCCCACCAGCGCCAGGTCGGGCCCGCCGGCCAGCAGCGCGTCCACCAGCTTCGGCCCGTCGGCCGGGTCGTTCTGGCCGTCGCCGTCGAGCGTGACGATGATCTCGCCGCGCGCGCCCAGGACGCCGGTGCGGATGGCGCGGCTCTGGCCGGCGTTCTTGCGGTGGGCCAGCACCCGCAGCTCCGGCATATCCCGCTCGAGCGCCTCTAGCCCGGCGCGGGTGCCGTCGCGGCTGGCGTCGTCGACGAACACCATTTCAAAGCTGCGGCCCTTGAAGGCGGTCGCGATCTCGCGGGCGAGCGCGGGCGCCGCGCCCGCCTCATCGAAGACGGGCACGACAATCGAAACCTGGGGCGCGGAGGCGGCGGGGCGGCGGGCCATGGCGCCTGCATAGCCGAAAAGCTGGTCCGTGGAAGGATCATGCTATCAGGATGACATGACGCTCGAGGGGGAACTGGCGCGGTGGAGCCGGGGATGGCGCGGACCCGCCGTGGCGGCCTTCATCGCCTTCCTGGCCGGGCTGCCGGGCCTGATCGCCGTGCCTCCGCTCGACCGCGACGAATCCCGCTTCGCCCAGGCGACGGCGCAGATGCTGGAGAGCCGCGATTTCGTGGTCATCCGCTATCAGGAGCAGCCGCGCTTCAAGAAGCCGGTCGGCATCCACTGGCTGCAGGCGGCCAGCGTCAGCCTGTTCTCCAGCCCGGAGGCGCGGCAGATCTGGGCCTACCGCATTCCCTCGCTGATCGGGGCGATGCTGGCCGCCGCCGCCTGCGCCTGGGGGGCCGCGGGCTTCTTCGGCGACGAGGCCGGACTGCTCGCCGGCGCCATGCTCGGGGCGAGTTTTCTGCTCTCCACCGAGGCCTTCATCGCCAAGACCGACGCGGTGCTCTGCGGCGCGACGACGCTGGCCATGGCGGCGCTCGGCAGGATCTACGCCTCGGCGCGCGGCGGGCCGCCGGCCGGGCGCGCGGCGGCCATGGCGTTCTGGGCGGGGCTGGGGGTCGCCACCCTGGTGAAGGGCCCCGTCGGACCGATGGTGGCGGCGCTCGCCGTCCTGGCTCTGGTCGTCGCCGAGCGGCGGGCCGGCTGGCTCGCCCGGCTCGACGCCTACTGGGGGCTCGTCCTGTTCCTGATCATCGTCGGACCGTGGGCCGGGGCGGTCACGGTGGCCACCGACGGCGGCTTCTGGTCGAGCGCGGTGGCGGGCGACCTCGCGCCGAAGCTGGCCGGCGGCCAGGAGACCCATGGCGCGCCGCCGGGCTACCACACGCTGCTGGCGCCGATCCTGGCGTTCCCGATGACGCTGCTGCTGCCGGCCGCCGCCGTCACGGCGTGGCGGCGGCGTGGCGAACCCGGCGTCCGCTTCGCCCTGGCCTGGCTGATCCCCACCTGGCTGGTGTTCGAGGCGCTCCCGACCAAGCTCGTCCACTACACCCTGCCGGCCTATGGCGCCCTCGCCTGGCTGGCGGGCGCGGCCCTGGCGCAGCCCCTGGGCGCCCGGGCGAGGTGGCTCGGCGCGGCGCTGCAGGCGCTGGCCGGGCTGATACTGGCGGCCGGGGTGGTCTACCTGATGAAGCTCTACGGGACGGGCGCAGAGGCGCCGGAAGCGGTGCTGACGGCGGCGCTGCTCGCGGCGGCCGGGCTGGTCGCGGCCTACCTCCTGGTCCGCCGGGCGCCTCTGAAGGCGGCGGTCTCGGGGCTCGGCCTCGGCCTCCTGGGCCACGCCGCGCTCGCGGCCGGGCTCGCGCCCAGGCTTCAGCCGCTCTGGCTCTCGGAGCGGGTCGAGGATGCGATGGCCCGGGCGCAGCTGCTGCCCAGCCAGGGGCTCGCCGACGCCCCGGTGACCGTCGCCGGCTACGCCGAGCCCAGCCTGGTCTTCGAGCTCGGCACCGACACCGAGCTGGGCGACGCCGAGGACGCCGCGGCGGCCATGGTCGAGCACCGCCCGGCCGTGGTGGAGGCCCGCGAAGAGCCCGCCTTCCGCAAGGCGCTCGCCGCCGACCATGCGGCCGCGATCCCGGTCGCCCGCATCGACGGCGTGGACTATTCAACCGGCCACAAGCTCTCCCTACGTGTCTACAAGGCGCCCGACGCGCCGAACGGGGCCGAGCCGGGAGACAGCCAGCCATGAGCCGCCGCATCGAGATCGTGGAAGTGGGCCCGCGCGACGGGCTGCAGAACGAGAAGGCGCTGCTGGAGATCGATCAGAAGATCGAGCTCATCCAGCGCCTGGAGCGGGCGGGCGCCCGCCGAATGGAGACCGTCTCCTTCGTCAATCCCAAGCGGGTTCCGCAGATGGCCGGCGCGGAAGAAATCTCGGCCGCCCTGCCGCACGCCGAGGGCCGTTCGCGGATCGGCCTGGTGCTGAACGAGCGCGGCTGGGACCGCTGCCTGGCCGCCGGCTGCGACGAAGCCAACGTGGTGGTCTGCGCGACCGACGGCTTCGGCATCCGCAACCAGGGGGCCTCGGTCGAGGAGCAGGTCGCCGCCATGCGGAAGATCGCCGCGCGCAAGCACGCCGAAGGCGGCCCGCCGATCACCGTGACCATCTCGGTGGCGTTCGGTTGCCCGTTCGAGGGGGAGGTCTCGGAGGCGCAGGTGTTGCGCATCGTGCGCGCTGCGGCGGAGGCCGAGGTGGACGAGCTCGCCCTCGCCGACACCATCGGCGTGGCCGATCCGTGGCTGGTGCGGCGGCGCATCGAGGCGACGCGGACCGCCGCCCCGGGCCTTCGCCTGCGCATGCATTTCCACGACACCCGCAACACCGGGCTCGCCAACGCCTTCGCCAGCGTCGAGGCGGGCGTCGAGGTGCTGGACGCCAGCTGCGGCGGCCTGGGCGGCTGCCCCTTCGCGCCGGACGCCACCGGCAACATCGGCACCGAGGACCTGGTCTACATGCTCGAGCGGGCGGGCTATTCGACCGGCTACGACCTCGAGGCGCTGATCGCGACCGCCGATTGGGTCACGGGCCTTCTCGGCAAGCAGCCGACGGCATCGGTGAGCCGGGCGGGGGGCTTCCCCCTAAGTCGCGCGGCCGGTTAGCCGCCAGAGCAGGGGCCGGGCCAGCGCCGCCCCGACCACCAGCGGGGACAGCAGGCACGCCGCCAAACGCTCCGGCAAGGTCTCCGCCCGCTTGCGGAAGTAGCGGGCGAGCCCGACGCCCTTGTGGAACTCCACGCGCAACGGGCTGGTCTGGCTGGTGTGGCCCAGGTGGATCACCTCGGCCTTCGGATGGAACAGCACCTGGCCGCCCTGGCGGCGCACCCGCCAGCAGAGGTCGACATCCTCGACGTGCAGGAAATAGCCCTCGTCGAAGCCGTCCACGGCCTCGAAGTCCTCGCGACGCATGCAGAAGCAGGCTCCCGAGATGGTCGGGACGAGCGAGACGCCCTCGGGCTCGGCGTCGTCCTCCCAGTGAACCTCGAAGCGCCGCCAGCCCGGCACGCGCTGCGCCAGGCGGCTGAGCGACAGCAGCGCGCTCATCGGGGTGATGTCGCCGCGACGGCCGCCGCGCTGCTCCGAGCGGTCGGCGTTCAGCACCCGGCCGCCGACCAGGCAGGGCGCCGGGCGGCTCTCGATCTCGCGGACCAGCTCGGCCACGCAGCCGGGCTGCAGGAAGGCGTCGGGGTTCAGGAACACGAGCAGGTCGCCGCGCGCCTTGCGCACGCCGAGATTCGCGCCACGCGCGAATCCGACATTGCCGTGTCCGCCCAGCAACACCACACGCGGATCGCGCGCGGCCAGGCTGCGCAGCACGTGCGCCTCGGCTTCGCTCGAGCCGTTGTCCACCACCACCAACTCGTCGACCAGCGGGTCGCGCAGCACGCACGCGAGGCTCTCCTGGAGGGCCTCGCCGGTCATGTAGACCACCATGATCACCGAGACGGCGCGGCGTGGCTTGAGGAACTCCGCGAGCTCCGCGGGTTCCGCGGCGACGATGGGTGCGGCGACGCCGTTCATCCAGCCTCCCTGACCACCGCCGTGCGAGGCGCCGGCGCGCCCGCCACCTGCCTCGCAAGATCAGGCGGACTCGCCTCAGAGGCAAGCGCATTTGACGCTTCGTCCAGTCCGATCAGCTGCTGCCCGTCCGAGCCCAGGCGGCGCAAGGCGAGCTGCCGCTGCTCAGCCTCGCGGCGGCCGACGACAGCGATCACCGGCACCTTGGCGAGGCTGTGCTCGCGGACCTTGTAGCCCACCTTCTCGTTGCGGAGATCGAGCTCCACCCTCAGCCCCCTCGCCTGCAGCGCCGCGGCCGCCTCGCGCGCGTAGTCGTCAGCGTCAGAGGTGATTGTGGCCACAACAAGCTGAACAGGAGCCAACCAGAGCGGAAATGCGCCGGCATAGTGCTCGATCAGCACGCCGATGAATCGCTCGAGCGAGCCGCAGATCGCCCGGTGCAGCATCACCGGCCGGTGCTTCTGGCCGTCCTCGCCGATGTAGCTGGCGTCGAGCCGCTCGGGCAGCACATAGTCGAGCTGGATCGTGCCGCAGGCCCAGCTGCGGCCGATCGCGTCCCGCAGGATGAAGTCGAGCTTCGGCGCATAGAAGGCGCCGTCGCCCTCGGCGATCACCGGCTCGACGCCGGCCTTGCGCGCGGCGGCCAGCATCTGGGCCTCGGCCTTGTCCCAGAATTCGTCGCTGCCGGCGCGCAGCTCTGGCCGGGTCGCCAGGGCGACATGCTCCCGCTCCAGGCCGAAGTCGGCGTGGACCGAGCTGGCGAGCTCGATGAAGCGGGCCGTCTCGTCCTCGATCTGGTCCTCGCGGCAGAAGATGTGGGCGTCGTCCTGGGTGAAGCCGCGCACCCGCATCAGGCCGTGCAGCGAGCCGGACGGCTCGTAGCGGTGACAGGCGCCGAACTCGGCGAGCCTCAGCGGCAGGTCGCGGTAGCTCTTGATGCCCTGGTTGAAGATCTGCACGTGGCCCGGGCAGTTCATCGGCTTCAGCGCCAGTTCCTCGCCCTCCTCCGTCTCGCAGACGAACATGTTCGGGCGGTACTTCTCCCAGTGGCCCGACTTCTCCCAGAACACCCGGTCCAGCACCTGCGGCGTGCGGATCTCCGCATAGCCCGCCGCGTCCAGCCTTCTCCGAATGTAGCTCTCGATCACGCGCCAGAGCGTCAGGCCCTTGGGATGCCAGAACACCATGCCCCGGCCCTCTTCCTGCATGTGGAAGAGGTCCATGGCGCGGCCGATCCTGCGGTGGTCGCGCTTCTCGGCCTCCTCCAGGCGGTGCAGGTAGGCTTCCAGCTCGGCCTCGCTGGCCCAGGCCGTGCCGTAGATCCGCTGCAACTGCGGATTGCGGTGGTCGCCGCGCCAGTAGGCGCCGGCCAGCTTGGTCAGCTTGAACGCCTTGCCGGCCGCCTTCGTGGACGGCAGGTGCGGCCCGAGGCAGAGGTCCTTCCAGCTCCCCTGCCGATAGACGCTGATCTCCTCGCCCAGCGGCAGGTCGCGGATGATCTCGGCCTTGTAGCGCTCGCCGATGGATTCGAAGTGGCGGACCGCCTCGTCGCGGTCCCAAACCTCGCGCTGGATCGGTTCGTCGCGGTCGACGATCTCCTTCATCCGCGCTTCGATCTTGGGCAGGTCGTCGAGACTGAACGGCTCGTCGCGCGCGAAGTCGTAGTAGAAGCCGTCCTCGATCGCCGGGCCGATGGTCACCTGCGTGCCCGGATAGAGCTCCTGCACCGCCTCGGCCATGATGTGGCTGATGTCGTGGCGGATGGTCTCCAGCGCCTCAGGGCTCTCGCGCGTCAGGATCTCGAAGCGCCCGCCCTTGGCGAGCGGGCGGTCGAGATCGAGCAGCTCGCCGTCGAGCTTCACGAGAACGGCCTTCTTCTCCAGCGATTTGGAGATGCCGGCGGCGATGTCGCGGCCCGTGACGCCGTCGTCGAACTGGCGCTTGGAGCCGTCGGGAAAAATCAGGTCGATCATGTCTCACACGTCCACGTTCGCGCGGCAGGGGGCTTTCCCTTGCGGCGCGGGGGCGGGACCGGGTCGTACCCTGATCCACCCCAGGGATGGCAACGACACAGCCGGCGCAGCGCGAGACCGCTCCCGCGCCACGGGCCGTGGCCGATCAGGGCTTCAGCGGCATATTCCGAGCAGGTCGGAAGGTACCGGCACTGCCGCCCGATCAGCGGCGAAAGCGTCAGCTTGTAGGCGCGAAGCGCGCCCCTGACGCAGCTCTCGTAAAGGGTCATGCCGGTGAGCGGATTTGAGGAACGGTCCGAGCGCTTACGCCGGGCCTACGAGAGGATCAAGCCGCGCCGGCGGGGCTAGTTCGCGCCATCGCCTTGCGCACAGCCTCGCACACCGCCTCGAACGCGAGCAGCGTCGAGGCGTGGCGGGCCGGATAGTCCTTCACAGGCGCAAGCATCGCCAGGTCCGCAAATCGTCCGTCGGGCGGGGAGCCGCCTTCCTTCAACATAGCACGAAACTGATCGCGCGCGCTTTCCAGTTCGTGAACGGAGGCGCCGAGCACATTCGCCCCCAGCACCGAGGCCGAGGCCTGACCCAGCGCGCAGGCCTTCACCTCCTGGGCGAAATCGGCCACGCGGTCGCCGTCGATGGCGACGTCGACGAGCACCCGACTGCCGCACAGCTTGGAGATCTTCTCGGCCGAGCCCTGGGCATGCGCCAGCCGCCCGAGCCGCGGAAGATTGGCCGCCAGGGCCAGCACCTTCGCCGAGTAGAGATCGTCGATCATGCGGGGGATGTAGGGCGCAGGCCCGGCGGGGGCAATCAGACGATGCCACGCGCTTTCAAATCCTCCCCCGCAGGGGAGGTAGCGCGGGCGCCGCACGTCATGCCAAGCTTCCCTCATGCATCTGCGTCTTGTCCTCACGCTCGCCCTCATCGCCGTCGCGCCGGCGGCGCTGGCGCGGGGGGATACGATGCAGATGATCATGGCGGGCCAGGTGAATCCGGCCGCCTTGGCGTTCTGGGCGGCCGGCAACGATCCGCCGGAGAGCGAGACCCCGGCCCAGGCGAAGCTGCGCTGGGCCGCCGCCCTGAAGGGCGCGAAGGCCATGCAGGCGTGGGGAAAAACCCTCCAACGACCGCCATTCACGCGCTCCGGGCGCTGGAACGACGACGCCCGGCTGATGATCGAGGTGGCGCGCCTGGGCGAGGCGCCGGTCCGCGCAAACGACGCGGCCAAGGCCTTCGAGATGGGCGGGCGGCTCTACGACGCCTGCAACGAGTGCCACAAGCTCTACGTGCCCCGCCCTGGGGCGACGGTCCCGCGCGAGTCGCCGCTCAATCCGCCGTGAGCCGCGCCGCGCCGTTCTGCGCCTGCCACTGCGCCTCGGCGCGGGCCTTCAGCGCCTCGCCCATGGCCTGGAAGCCGCGGTGGATGGCGCGGCCCGACTGCCTGACCACCGAAGCGCCCATCAGCCCGCCGAAGATCTCGCCGTTGTTCAGGATGCAGCTCTCCTCCGCGAGGCTATCGATCTCGATGTAGCGGACGGTCTTGACCAGGCCGCCCATCAGCGACAGCCGCCAGTGCAACTGCTCGTTGGGCACCCACTCCAGCACGGTGGGCTGGATGGCGCGCTCCGGCTGGCCCGGCACCGCCAGGGTCAGGGAGAGCGGCGCGCCGATGCGGATCACGCCGGAGGCCTTCGGGTAGAGCGGGTTCCACTCGCTCCAGCTCTCGAGATCGTAGAGCACGTCCCAGATCGCCTCGGCCGGGGCCTGGACGCCGATGCGGTGCTCGATGCGGACGCCGCGCGGGCCGGCCGGCGCTTTCGGCGCGGCCCCGCCTTTCGGCTTCGGCGGCCCCATGCGGCCGAAGGGGCTGACTTTCAGGGGCGGCGGCGGGGCGATCGGCATAACCCGCCAACGAGGCCCGAGGAGTTGGGCGATTGCAAGGCCTTAGGCGCAGCTCGCAGGCCGGTCATGCCGGCGCCTTGAGCCGCCAGGTCGCGCCGGCGGGACCGTCCATCACCTCGACTCCCAGGGCGGTGAGCTCGGCGCGCAGGCGATCGGCCTCGGGCCAGTCCTTCTCGCGCCGGGCGAGATCGCGGGCGGCCACCAGCGCCTCGATGCGCCCCTTCAGGCCCTCGTCCGCGCCGCCCTGGAACCACTGCTCCGGATCGGCGGCGAGGAAGCCCATCAATCCCGCGGAGCCCAGGAGCTCGCCCTTCGCCCGGCGCTTTTCCTCCGCGGACCCGTTCTCCAGCTTCGCAGCGAGCGCGAAGAGCTCGGCCATCGCGGCGGCGGTGTTGAGGTCGTCGTCGAGCGCGGCGAGGAAGCCGGCCGAAGGTTGCTCGCTCTCGGGGGCCACGTCGGCGGCGCGGCGAAGCGCCCCATAGAGCCGGTCGAGCGAGCGCCTGGCCTGCTCGATCAGCTCCCCGTTCCATTCCAAGGGCGCGCGATAGTGGCCGACCAGCAGCGCCCAGCGGATCGCCTCGCCCGGGTAGCGCCGCAGGAGATCGTGGGCGAGCGCCACGTTGCCGACGGACTTCGACATCTTCTCCTCGCCGAAGTTCAGGAAGCCGTTGTGCAGCCAGTAGTGGGCGTAGGTCGGCTCGTGCGTGGCGCAGACGCCCTGGGCGCGCTCGTTCTCGTGGTGCGGGAAGACGAGGTCGACGCCGCCGCCGTGGATGTCGATCGGCAGCCCCAGCGTCTGCTCGATCATCGCCGAGCACTCGATGTGCCAGCCGGGCCGGCCGGGGCCCCAGGGGCTTTCCCAGACCGGCTCACCGGGCTTCGAGGGCTTCCACAGCACGAAGTCGGCCGGGTTCTGCTTGTAGGGCGCCACCTCGACGCGTGCGCCGGCGATCATCTCGTCCAGCGGCCGGCCCGAGAGCTGGCCGTAGTCGGCGTAGGCCTGGGTGTCGAACAGGACGTGCCCCTCGGCGGCGTAGGCGGCGTTGTTGCGCACGAGCTGGCCGATCATGGCGATGATCGCATCCATCGTCCGCGTCGCGCGCGGCTGGAAGGTGGGCGCGAGCGCGCCCAGTTGGGCCGCGTCTTCATTGTAGGCGGCGAGGTAGCGGTCGGTCACCGCTTCGATCGGCGCGCCCTCCTCGGCGGCCCTGGCGTTGATCTTGTCGTCGACGTCGGTGACATTGGCGGCGTAGAGCACCGCGTCTTCGCCATAGACATGGCGCAGCAGCCGGAACAGCACGTCGAACACCACCACCGGGCGGAAGTTGCCGACGTGGGCGAAGTTATAGACCGTAGGCCCGCAGACATACATCGTCACCCGCTCGGGATCGCGCGGGACGAAGGGGCGCTTGGCGCGCGCCATGGTGTCGTAGAGGGCGAGAGCCATCGATCTCTTACGCTGCGGAACGGTTGCCCCCGAAGGGGGGCAGCCCATATACAGGCAGCCTGGATGGGACGCCACGGGAACCCCGGCGGCCATTTTCCGTCCAAGTGAAAGGGGTGGCCACGCGTCATTTCCGGGACCTTCGTCCCGGCGCAACTCAGCCCCGGAAAGACCCGCATTCAGACATGGACGCCATCCGCGACCGAACCCTGGTCGGCTCCGACACCGACCTTGATCTTGAAGCCGTGAAGCGCCCCACCCGCGAAGAAGCGATGGCGGCCGTTCGCACCCTGATCGCCTGGGCCGGGGACGACCCCCGCCGCGAAGGCGTGATCGACACCCCCAAGCGCGTCGTGGACGCCTTCGGCGAATGGTTCGAGGGCTACAACCTCGATCCCGCCGTCGAGCTGTCGCGCACCTTCGAGGACGTGCAGGGCTACGACGACATCGTCATGCTGCGCGACATCGAGGTGGAGAGCCACTGCGAGCACCACATGGCGCCGTTCCTGGGCAAGGCGTTCGTCGCCTACATGCCGACCAATCGCGTGGTCGGCATCTCCAAGCTGGCCAAGGTGGTGGAGATCTTCGCCCGCCGCCTGCAGACCCAGGAGACCATGACCCAGCAGATCGCCGATGCGATCACCGACAGCCTGCGGCCCGCAGGCGTCGCGGTGCTGATCGATGCGGTCCACCAGTGCATGACCACCCGCGGCGTGCACCACCGGCACGTGTCGACGCTCACCACCCAGTTCACCGGCGTCTTCAAGACCGACCCGACGCTCCGCCAGCGGTTCCTGGATTTCGTCAACAAGCGCTGAGGCGCTAAGGAGGGGAATGGCCGAGCCGTCGTTCCCCACCGCCCCCACCCCCGAGGCTCTCGAGCACGGCGATCAGCTGGCGCCGCGGTTCGACGCCAACGGGCTGGTGGCGGCGATCGCCACGCACGCCGAAACCGGCGAGGTGCTGATGCTCGCCTGGATGAACGCCGAGGCGCTTTCGCAGACGCTGGCGACCGGCGAGGCGCACTACTTCAGCCGCTCGCGAAACGAGCTCTGGCGCAAGGGCGCGACCAGCGGCCAGGTCCAGCAGGTGGTCGAGGCGCGCATCGACTGCGACCAGGACGCCGTCTGGCTCAAGGTGCGGCCGCAGGGCGACGGCGGCGCCTGCCACACCGGCGCGCGCTCCTGCTTCTACCGGGTGATCGAGAACGGCAAGCTGAGGGCCGCGCCGTGACCGTGCCGGAGGCGCTGATCGCCTTCACGGTGGCGGCCGGCCTGCTCACCCTCACGCCCGGGCTGGACACCGCCCTGGTGCTCCGGACCGCGGCGGTGGAGGGGCCGAAGACCGCGTGGCTCGCGGCCATCGGGATCTTCATCGGAACGCTCGGCTGGGGCGCGCTCGTGGCGCTTGGGGCGGGCACGCTGCTCGCGACGTCGCCCATGGCGTTCCTCGTTCTGAAGTGGGCCGGAGCCGCCTATCTCCTCTGGCTCGGCCTGCGGCTGATCCTGAAGCCCCGCGACCGGTTTGAGGTCGCCGGCGCCGCGCCCCCGCCCAGAAGCGGACTCGCCTGGCTTTCGCGCGGCGCGCTCAACAACCTGCTCAATCCCAAAGCCGGCGTGTTCTACGTCTCGTTCCTCCCGCAATTCGTGCCGGCCCATGTGCCCGCGGCGCCGTTCATGTTCCTGCTGGCCATGCTGCACGACGTGCTGGGCGCCATCTGGTTCGCCATCCTGATCGGCGCCACGCAGCCGATCTCCCAGCTGCTGCGACGGGCCGGCGTCGTCCGCTGGCTCGACCGGCTGACCGGCGGGGTGTTCATGGGCTTCGGCGTGCGGCTGGCCCTGGAGCGGCGCTAGCCGTGCGCGCGCCGGAGCCCGCCCGCGAGCCGGCGGAAGACGACGATGTGCGGATCGTCGAGGTCGCGCCCGAGGACGCCGGCGGCCGCATCGACAAGGTGCTCGCCGGGCTGTTGCCGGAGCTCTCCCGCGCCCGCGTCCAGGCGCTGCTGGCGCAGCGACGGGTCAGCCGCGACGGCGCGCCGCTCACCGGGAATTCCGGCCGCGCCGAGGCCGGGCTCTACCGCATCGAGATCCCCCCGCCGGAGCCGGCCGAGCCGCGGGCCGAGGCCGTCCCGCTGAAGGTGCTGTTCGAGGACGCCCACCTGATCGTCGTCGACAAGCCGGCCGGCATGGCGGTGCATCCCGCCCCCGGCAGCGAAAGCGGGACCCTGGTCAACGCCCTCCTGCACCACTGCGGCGAGACCCTGTCGGGCGTGGGCGGCGTGGCGCGGCCCGGGATCGTGCACCGGATCGACAAGGAGACCTCCGGGATCGTGGTGGCCGCCAAGACGGACCAGGCGCACCAGGGACTCTCGGCGCTGTTCGCCGCCCATGACATCGAGCGCGTCTATGTGGCCCTGGTGCGCGGCGCCCCGACGCCTCGCCGCGGCAGCATCGATGGCGCGATCGGCCGCTCGACCCACGACCGCAAGAAGATGGCCCTCGTCAGGTCCGGCGGGCGCGCGGCGACGACCCATTACCTCACCGAACGGACGTTCGGACCCGACGCAAAGCCGCTCGCCGCCCGGCTCGCCTGCAGGCTGGAGACCGGGCGGACCCACCAGATCCGGGTGCATCTGGCGTCGAAGGGCTGCCCGTGCCTCGGAGATCCGCTCTATGGCTCCGGGCCGCCCGCCGAGCCGGTGCGCCGCGCCATCGCCGCGGCGGGTCTGTCGCGCCAGGCGTTGCACGCCGCGGTCCTGGGCTTCCGCCATCCGGTCAGCGACGCGCCCCTGCGCTTCGAGAGCCCGCCGCCCGCCGACATGGCCGAACTGGAGCGGCGGCTGGACGCGCTGCCGCGCTGAGCCGCAGCGCAAGCTCAGCTAACAGCCTCTGTGAGAAAGCTTGCCTTGAAGGCGCCGCGTTCGAGGTTTAGAAATAACCCACTAGAGCAGTCGGACATTCGGGTCGCCGCCTCCCCGCCCGCGACCTACCGCCGCCGCAACCCCGATCCTATCTCATAGGTTGGAGGGGGCGGATGGTCCTTGTGCGCGTCACGCGCCACGGCCCGAAACGTCCGGGAACCAAGAGGGGATGATCCATGGCCGCCAACGCGCTCGCCGTCATGTCGCCGGAAGGCGGCCTCAGTCGCTACCTGTCCGAGATCCGCAAGTTCCCGATGCTGGACAAGGACGAGGAGTTCATGCTCGCCAAGCGCTGGCAGGAGCATGAGGATCCGCAAGCCGCCCACCGGCTGGTCACCAGCCATCTGCGCCTGGTCGCCAAGATCGCCATGGGCTACCGCGGCTACGGCCTGCCGATCGGCGAGGTGATCTCCGAAGGCAACGTCGGCCTGATGCAGGCGGTGAAGAAGTTCGATCCTGACCGCGGCTTCCGGCTGGCCACCTACGCCATGTGGTGGATCCGCGCCGCCATCCAGGAATACATCCTGCGCTCGTGGAGCCTGGTGAAGATGGGCACCACCGCGGCGCAGAAGAAGCTGTTCTTCAACCTCCGCAAGGCCAAGAGCGAGATCTCCGCCCTGGAGGAGGGCGACATGCACCCCGACCAGGTGCGCCAGATCGCCACCAAGCTGGGCGTGCTGGACGAGGAAGTGATCTCGATGAACCGCCGGCTCTCCGGCGGCGACGCCTCGCTGAACTCCCCCCTGCGCTCCGATTCCGAGAGCGAGTGGCAGGACTGGCTGGTCGACGAGCAGACGCCGAACCAGGAGCACGTGGTCGCCGAGTCCGAGGAGCGCTCGATCCGCATGGGCCTCCTGGAGGAGGCGATGGCCGAGCTCACCGACCGCGAGCGGCACATCCTGACCGAGCGGCGGTTGAAGGACGATCCGACCACGCTCGAGGAGCTCGCCTCGCAATACGGCGTCAGCCGCGAGCGCGTGCGCCAGATCGAGGTCCGCGCCTTCGAGAAGCTGCAGAAGGCGATGCGCGCCGCCGCCCAGGAGCGCAACCTGGTCAACGCCTGAGCCGCCGGCGGAGCTGGGTCCCCGCGCCGGCCGCGCGGGGAATCGCTCGTTCTCGCGCGGTTGTGTCTGAACAGCCGGGAGCGGCTGAGGTAGAACACGCGCCAGCCTTCCCAATCGCGAGAGCCGAGATGGACGTGCGGACCGCTGAGATCGCCGACGGGATCTATCGCTTTTCGAGCTACGTGCCCGAGATCGCCGCGCCCGCCGGCTTCACCTTCAACCAGTACCTGATCGACGCCGAGCAGCCGCTGCTGTTCCACACCGGCCCGCGGCACATGTACCAGGCCGTCTCGGCCGCCATGGCGCGGATCCTTCCGGTCGCCAGCCTCCGCTGGCTCTCGTTCGGGCACGTGGAGTCCGACGAGTGCGGCTCCATGAACCTGTGGCTCGCCGCGGCGCCCGAGGCGCAGGTGCTGCACGGCGCGACCGCCTGCATGGTCTCGCTGAACGACCTCGCCGACCGGCCGCCGCGAATTCTCGCCGATGGCGAGACGCTCGACCTCGGCGGCCGGCGCATCCGCTGGATCGACACCCCCCACGTGCCGCACGCCTGGGAATCGGGGCTGATCTTCGAGGAGACCACCGGCACGCTGTTCACGGGCGACCTCTTCACCCACGTGGGCGACGGCGCCGCCCTCACCCACGAGAGCCTGGTCGCGGCCGCGGCCGCGACGGAGGCCATGTTCCGCTCCACCTCGCTGACGCCGCAGACCGCGCCGACGATCCGCCGGCTGGCCGGACTCGCGCCCCGCACGCTGGCGGTGATGCACGGCTCGTGCTTCTCCGGCGACGGCGCGCGCGAGCTGCAGGCCCTGGCCGACTACTACCAAGCGGCGTTCGAGACCGCCGCCGCCTGAGCGGGCTCAGGCCGCCTGCGGGCTCTGGTCTTCCCGTGGCAGATAGGCGAGCAGGGCCGCGGCCTTGCGCTCGAGATCGCCACGCTGTGCGCCGCCGCCGTGCTCGATCGCCTCGACGTGCCGGGCGAATTCGATCACCGCGGTGGTCAGTCTCATGTCGCCGGCCTGGGCCGCCGCTTTCCGCAGGTCCCGCAGCTGGGTCTGCATCGCCCGCAGGGCCTGCGCCGGGTCGCGCTCGACCGCGCCGATCGCGGAGCGGAGGATCTTCAGCGCCTGGGCCGTTCGCGCCGCTTCCAGGGCCGGGGGCGCATCGGAGCGCCGCTTCAGCGGGCCGGCGTAATCTCCCGAGTTGAACCGCCGGCGGTCGGGCCCGACGTAATCCACGGCTTCGATCCAGTCGCGCGGATGCAGGGTCACCGCTTCCAGCCGGCGGGTGAGGTCCTTCACGGTGAAGGGTTTGCGGATGAACTCGTGCACGCCGGCGTCGCGGGCCGCGAGGATCGCGGCGGCGGTCGCCTGGCCGGACACCATGATCACCGGCGCATCGCGGCAGGCGAGCGTCGAGCGACGCAGCCGGCGGGTGAAGTCGACGCCGTCGAGGCCCTCGCCCGCCAGCTCGACGAACATCAGATCGGGACCGACGGCGCCCGCCAGCTTCAGCGCCTTCGCGCTTGTCGCCGCGGCCCAGACCTGGCACCGCACCATGCTGCGCATAAGCTCGCCGAGCAGCTTGGCGTTGGCGACCTGCGGGTCGACGATCAGCACCCGCTGCAGCAGCGGCGCCATGGCCTGGATGGTCTTGCTGTCGCGGTCGAACAAGCCCGTCGCTCCCGTCGGCCCCATGGCTAGGGCCGCGTCGGTAAAGAGCCGGTTACGAGACCCGCGTTCCGTGGCCGTTGCGCGACGGCTTGACGCAGCCCCGGACGGGGGCTCGAAGTGAGCGCGTGCGAGAGATCGGGGGCGGCGAAATGGCCAGAGCAGCGAAGGTCCTGACCGGCGGCATCTACTTCGGCGAGGGGCCGCGCTGGCACGACGGGCGGCTGTGGTTCAGCGACTTCTACGCCCACGCGGTGAAGTCGGTCTCGGCCGCGGGCGAGGTGCGCACCGAGCTCACCCTCGACGACCAGCCTTCCGGCCTCGGCTGGATGCCCGACGGCGACCTGCTGGTGGTCTCGATGACGCGCCGGCTGCTGCTGCGCCGCAATGCGGCCGGGCAGATCCGCACCCACGCCGACCTGAATCCCATCGCCACCTGGCACTGCAACGACATGGTCGTGGACGGCCAGGGGCGCGCCTACGTCGGCAACTTCGGCTTCGACCTAGACCGCGAGCTCACCGCGCGCGGCGCCGAAAGCGTGATCGCCGACCACGTCGCGGCCAAGCTCGCCCGGGTCGATCCGGACGGCGGCGTGCATGAAGCCGCCGCCGACATGCATTTCCCGAACGGGACGGTGATCACGCCCGACGGCAAGGCCCTGATCGTCGGCGAGACCCTGGGCGGCTGCCTCACCGCCTTCGACATCGCCGCGGACGGGGCGCTTTCCAACCGCCGCGAATGGGCCTCGCTGCGGCCGCGGCTGCCGGACGGCATCTGCCTGGACGCCGAGGGCGCCGTCTGGATCGCCAACCCGATCGCCCCGGAATGCGCCCGCATCGCCGAGGGCGGCGAGGTGCTGGAGGTGATCGCGACCGAGATGCCCTGCTTCGCCTGCATGCTCGGAGGCGACGATGGCCGCACGCTGTTCATGCTCACCGCCCGCTCCTCGCTGCCCGACGAGGTGGGCCAGACCGCCCACGGCCAGATCGAGGTCGCCACGGTCGACGTGGCTCACGCCGGGCGGCCGTAGGAGGCTCAATCCGCGAACGGGTCGTGCATCATGATGGTGTCGTCGCGCTCGGGGCTGGTGGAGAGCAGGGCGACGGGCGCGCCGATCAGCTCCTCGATGCGGCGGACGTACTTGACCGCGTTGGCCGGCAGGTCGCGGAAGCTGCGCGCGCCGTGGGTGCTCTCGCGCCAGCCCTCCACCTCCTCGTAGACCGGCGTGAGCTGGCCCTGCGCCTTGAGGCCGGCCGGCAGGTGGTCGAGCTCGCGCCCGTCCAGCCGGTAGCCGGTGCAGATCCTCAGGCTCGGCAGGCCGTCCAGCACGTCGAGCTTGGTGAGCGCGACGCCGGCGATGCCGTTCAGCGCCACCGACTGGCGCACCAGCACTGCGTCGAACCAGCCGCAGCGCCGCGCGCGTCCGGTGACGGTGCCGAACTCGCGGCCCACCTCGCCGATCCGGCGGCCGATCTCGTCCTCGAGCTCGGTCGGGAACGGGCCCTCGCCGACGCGGGTGGTGTAGGCCTTGACGATGCCCAGCACATAGCCTGTCGCCTTGGCGCCGAGGCCGGAGCCGGCGGCCGCCTGGCCGGCCACGGTGTTCGACGAGGTCACGTAGGGATAGGTGCCGTGGTCGACGTCCAGCAGCGCGCCTTGCGCGCCTTCGAACAGCACCCGCTTGCCGGCCTTCACCACCCTGCTCAGCAGCAGCCAGGCGGGGCGGGCGTAGGCCAGCACCTGCGGCGCGACCGCCTGCAGCGCGGCGAGCAGCTCGGCGGGGTCGGCGTCGGGCAAGCCCAAGCCGCGCCGGAGCGGGGCGTGGTGGGCGAGCAGCCGGTCGATCTTGGCCTCCAGCGCCTCGCGGTCGGCGAGGTCGGCGACGCGGATCGCCCGGCGGCCGACCTTGTCCTCGTAGGCCGGCCCGATGCCGCGGCCGGTGGTGCCGATCTTGTTGGCGGCGGCGGCCTCGCGCGCCTGGTCGAGGTCCTTGTGCAGCGGCAGGATCAGGCAGGCGTTGTCGGCGAGCGCCAGGATCTGCGGCGTGATCTCGACGCCCTGGCCGCGGACCTTCTCGATCTCCTCCAGCAGGTGCCAGGGATCGACCACCACGCCATTGCCGATCACCGAGAGCTTGCCCTGCACGACGCCGGACGGCAGCAGCGAGAGCTTGTAGGTCTGGTTGCCGACCACCAGGGTGTGGCCCGCGTTGTGGCCGCCCTGGAAGCGCACGACGACCTCGGCGCGGTTGGACAGCCAGTCCACCAGCTTGCCCTTGCCCTCGTCGCCCCACTGGGCGCCGACCACCGTCACATTGGCCATGGATACGATCCTCCAACCTGCCGGGGTTGGATCATGCCCGCCCTTCGACAGGTGCTCGGCGGGGAGACCGTGGATCGATTTTGGGCGCGGACCTAGGGGGCCGGCGCGCCGAGGGCGTAGATCACCCGCACGCCGGCGTCGTCAAGCCCCTGGTTCTTGCCGTGATGGAAGACCTCGCCGTTGGAGATGTGCACCCAGGAGAGCTCGGCGCTCCAGCGCGGCGACAGATGCGCCCCCAGCGCGATCTCCGGCTCGAACAGCAGCCGGGAGCCGAAATCGATCCGCGTCTGGAACAGATGCAGCCGCCGCTGGATCTCTTCCGGCGTGAGCCCCGGCGCGTTGACCGGCGGCAGGCCCGCCTTGCCGTCGGTATAGGCGAGGCCGAGGCCCGGGCGCAGATAGAGCCGGTGGGTCAGCCGGACGGGCCAGGAGAGCCCCGCGGCCACGAAGTCGCTGGTGTGGTTGGTGTTGACCGAGACGAAGGCGTGGGCCTGGGGCGCGCCGATCAGCCGGAGCGCCTCGATCCGGCCCGAGCGGAGGCCGAGCTCGAGATCGGCGCCCTTCTCCCGGTCGGCGGCGCCCGAGCCGATGGCGCTCCCGAGGAAGCTCACGTCGTGGGCGTAGGCCCCCAGCATGAGCTCGGCGGCGAACGCCGGGCCCGCCAGGCCGAGGCCCGCGAGCGCCGCCGCCGTCGCGGCCAGCTTGCACAGCATGATGAACCCTCCCCCGAAGGCTTGAGCTTAGCGGGTCCCGGGGCGCGCGGAAGGGCTCTCGCGCGGCGGCGGTCATTTCGTCTATGAGGCGGGCATGGACCTTCCCCGCTTCCACCTCGCCTTCCCGGTGCGCGACCTCGCCGAGGCGCGGGCCTTCTACGGCGGGCTGCTGGGCTGCCCGGAGGGGCGCTCCAGCGACGCGTGGGTCGACTTCGACTTCCATGGCCACCAGATCGTGGCCCACCTCGCCCCGGCCGAGCAGCGGTCGGGCGCCACCAACGCCGTCGATGGCGAGGCCGTGCCGGTGCGCCACTTCGGCGTGATCCTGGGCCTTCCCGAGTGGCGGCGGCTGGCCGAGCGCCTGACCGCAGCCGGCGTCAGCTTCGCCATCGCCCCGCAGGTCCGCTTCCAGGGCGAGCCCGGCGAGCAGGCGACCATGTTCTTCCTCGATCCCTCCGGCAATGCGCTCGAGTTCAAGGCTTTCGCCGCGGATTCCATGGTGTTCGCCCGGTGAGCGGCGCGCCCGCCCTCAGCTTCGCCGACGTCGAGGCCGCCGCGGCGCGGATCGCGGGCCAGGCGGTGGTCACGCCGCTGATCGAGAGCCCTGCGCTCAGCGAGCGGCTGGGCGTGCGGTGCCTGCTCAAGCTCGAGACCCTGCAGCGCGTCGGCGCCTTCAAGTTCCGCGGCGCCTACAACCGCCTCGCCCAGCTTTCGCCGGACGAGCGCAAGCGCGGCGTCGTCGCCTTCTCCTCCGGCAACCACGCGCAGGGCGTGGCGCTGGCGGCGAGGCTGCTCGGCATGCCGGCGCTGATCGTCATGCCGGCCGACGCGCCGGCCATCAAGGTCGCGGCCACCGGCGGGTACGGGGCCGAGATCCGGCCTTACGACCGGCTCAGCGAGAGCCGCGAGGCGATCGCCGCCCAAATCGCCGCCGAGCGCGGGGCGGTTCTCGTGCCGGCGTTCGACGATCCGATGATCGTCGCCGGCCAGGGCACGGTCGGGCTGGAGATGGTCCGGCAGGCCGAGGCGATCGGCGCGCGCCTCGACCTGGTCGCGGCGCCCGCGAGCGGCGGCGGGCTGCTGGCGGGGATCTCGCTCGCAGTGAAGGCGCTCTCGCCCGCCACCGAGCTGTGGGCGGTCGAGCCGGCCGGCTTCGAGGACCTGCGCCAATCGCTCGAAGCCGGCGAGCGCGTGACGATCAAGCCACAGGGCCGCTCGCTCTGCGACGCCCTGGAGAGCCCCTTCCCGGGCGAGATCACCTTCCCGATCCTGAAGCGCAACCTGGCCGGCGCCGCGGCGGTCACCGACGCAGAGGTCGCCGAGGCCATGCGCTACGCCTTCGCGACCCTGAAGCTGGTGGTCGAGCCGGGCGGCGCCGCGGCGCTGGCCGCGCTCCTGGCGGGCAAGCTGAAGCCGCGCGGTGCGGTGGGCGTCGTCCTTTCCGGGGCCAATGTGGATCCAGACCTCTACGCCCGCGTGATCCGGGGCGAGCTGTAGTCGGCCGCCAAGCCGGGACGACCGGGGAGGTCAGAGGCGGTCCTCGGGCGCGGCGGCGGCGGGCGCAAGCGGCGGGGTGATGATCCGCGCGAGCTTCGGCTTCAGCCACTGCTCGAAATCGTCGACGAACTCATAGACCACCGGCACCAGCACCAGCGACAGCATGGTCGAGGTGATCAGCCCGCCGATCACCGCCACGGCCATCGGCTGGCGGAACTCCGCGCCCTTCTCCAGCGCGAGCGCCGTGGGCAGCATGCCGGCGGCCATGGCCATGGTGGTCATCACGATCGGCCGCGCCCGCTCGCGGCAGGCCTCCAGCAGCGCCTCGCGCTGCGAGAGCCCCGCCCGCTCGCCCTCGATGGCGTATTCCACGAGCAGGATCGAGTTCTTCGCCGCCAGCCCCAGCAACATCAGGAAGCCGATCAAGGAGGGGATCGACAGCGACAGCCGGAACATCAGCAGGCCGAGGAAGGCGCCGCCCACCGCCAGCGGCAGCGCCGAGAGGATCACCGCCGGCTTGAAGAACGAGCGGAACAGCAGCACCAGAACCGCGAAGATCATCGAGACCCCGGCGAAGATGGCCAGGCCGAATGAGGAGAACAGCTCCCGCATGGCCTGCTGCTGGCCGATGTCGGCCGGCCCCACGCCGGGCGGCAGGTGCTTCATGATCGGCAGCTTCTGGATCGCCGCCGTGGCCTGCCCGAGCTCGACCCCGTTCAGCCCCGCCTCGATGGTGATCTGCCGCTTGCGGTTGAGCCTGGAGATCTGCGCCGCGCCGGCCTGGAAACCCACGTCGGCCACCTCGTCGAGCCGGGTCGTCCCGCCGGAAGCGGTGGGCAGCCGAAGGCCCTCGATGCGGCTCAGGTCGACGCGGGCGTCGGCGGGCAGGCGCACGCGGATCGGAATGCGCCGCTCGCCCTCGTCCATCTTCGGCACGTTGGCGTCGACGTCGCCCACCGTGGCGACCCGGGCGATGGAGGCGATGGTGTCGGCGGAGACGCCCAGGCGGGCGGACTCGGCCGGCTTGGGGCGGATCACCACCTCGGGGCCGCTGGGCGGCACCGAGGGCCTCGGGTTCACCAGGATCGGCAGGGTGCGCATCTCGCGCTGCAGCTCGAGCGCGGCGCGGTCCAGCGAGACCGGATTGTTGCCGGAGAGGATCTGCTGCACGCCGGCCTGGCCCTGGAAGTCGAGGAAATCGACTCGGGCGTCGGGGATCTCGCGTAGCGCCTGGCGGTATTTCAGGCGGATCTGGTCGCCGCTGAGGTGGCGCTTCGGGTTGAGCAGTATGGTGGCGGTGCCGCTGCGCAGATCGCCTCCGCCGCCGCCCCCGCCGCCGGGGCCGAAGCCCTGGCTGGCGGTCGAGCCCACCTGCACGAACACGCCGGTGATGGTGGGATCGCCCCGGAAGGTCGCATCGATCCGCTTGGCGACGGCCTCCATGTCAGAGGCCGTGGCGCCGGGCGGGCCCTGGATGTTCACATAGAGATAGTCGGGATCGCCCGCCGGCTGGAATCCCTTGGGCAGCAGCGGCACCAGGGTCATCGAGGCGAAGAAGATCACCCCGCCCAGCACGGTGGCGACGATGCGGTGGTCGAGCGCCCAATCCAGCGCCTTCCGATAGAAGCCTTCGAAGGGCTTGCGGGCGTGGGGGCGCGCGGTGGGCTTCATCAGATAGGCCGCCATGAGCGGCGTGAGCAGGCGCGCGACCAGCAGCGAGAACAGCACGGCCACCGAAACGGTCAGGCCGAACTCCTTGAAGAACTGCCCGGCCATGCCCTTCATGAAGCTCACGGGCGTGAACACCACCACGATGGCCATGGTGGTGGCCACCACCGCCAGCCCGATGGCGTCGGCGCCCTCCATGGCCGCCTGGAAGGGCCTCACGCCCATCGCCACGCGTTTCTCGATGTTCTCGATCTCGACGATGGCGTCGTCGACCAGGATGCCGATCACCAGGGTCAGCGCCAGCAAGGTCACGACGTTCAGCGAGAACCCGAACAGGTTCATGACGAAGAAGGTCGGGATCAACGAGACCGGCATGGCGATGGCGGCGATCGCGGTCGCGCGCCAGTCCCTGAGGAACAGGAAAACCACCAGGGCGGCCAGCGCCATGCCCTCGGCCAGCACGTGCAGGGTCGCATTGTAGCTCGCCCGGGTTTCGTCGACCGACGAGAAGATCTTCGCGAAGGTGACGCCCTGGCCGGGGCGGGCGATCGGGGTGAACTTCACGCCGGGGTGCGCCGCCGCCAGGCTGGCCAGCGCCGCCTTGACCTCGTTCTCGACGGTGACGTCGCTCGAATCCTTGGTCTTGGACAGATTGAAGCCCACCACCGGACGGCCGTTCAGCCGGGCGAAGCCGCGGACCTCGCTCGAGCCGTCGCCGATATCGGCCACATCGGTCAGCTTCACGTAGCGGTTGGTCCCCACGGGGATGGAGAGTTCTCTCAGCGCCTGCAGGGTCTTCACAGAACCCAGGACCCGCAGCGTCTGCTCCTGCCCGCCCACGTCCAGCCGTCCGCCCGGCGCGTCCAGCGAGATCGAGCGCAGCGCATTGTTCACCTGTGGGGCGGTGAGCCCGCGCGCCGCGATCCGCTCCGGATCCAGGATGACGTTGATCTCCCGCGTCACCCCGCCCACCCGGCTCACCCCCGCCACCCCGGCGAGCGCCTGCAGCGTCTGGGAGACGGCGTCGTCGACGAACCACGACAGATCCTGATCGCTCATGCCGGGAGCGGCGACGGCGTAGGTGAGGATCGGACGATCCTCGATCTCGACGCGCTGCACGATCGGCTCGTCGATGTCGCGCGGCAGCTGGGCGCGAACCTGCGCGACCCGCTGGCGAACCTCGTCCGTCTTCTTCTGCAGGTCCTCGCCGAGCTCGAACTCCATCGAGGTCGTGGAGACGCCCTGGGTGACGGTGGAGAGGATGTCCCGGACATCGGCGATGCCGGCCATGGCGTCCTCGACCGGCCGGGTGACCTGGGTCTCCATCTGGTCGGGCGCTGCGCCGTTCTCGGTGACGGTCACCGCCACCACAGGGAAGGAGACGTTCGGGTACTGCTTGATCGCCAGGCCGGTGTAGGAGATCAGCCCGGCCACCACGAGGGCGATGAACAGCACCGCCACGGGCACCGGGTTGCGGATCGCCCAGGCCGAAATCCGCACCCGCGGCCGGTGGATCGGGTCGCTCATCGCGATGCGCCTGCCGCCGGCGCGGGCGCCGCGGCGGCCTCGACCGGCCGCACCAGATCGCCGTCGAGCAGCAGGCCGCCCGCGGCGCGCACGACCCGCGCGCCCGCGGCGGGCCCCTTGATCAGCTGCACCCAGCCGCCGCCGCGCTGGCCGGTCTGGACCATCGCCCGGCGCACATGGTTGGTCGCGTCGACGACCATGACGCTCGCCCCGTCGGCGTCGTAGCTGACGGCGGTGTCGGGCACGGACAGCGCGACCCCGCTCGCCTCCGTGAACACCGCGCGGCCGAAGCCGCCGGCGCGGATGTCGGGGCGGACCGGCAGCCGCACCCGCACGAAGCCGAGCTTGGTCTGCGCATCCACCTGCGGGCTGATCAGGCGCACCACCCCGGTCACCGTCGCCCCGTCCGGCAGGGTGACCAGCGCGCGGCTGCCCGGATGGATCTTCGCCAGGTCGTCTTCGGCGAGCTGCGCCTGCAGCTCGATCTCGCCGTCGCGGGCCATCCGGAACCAGGGCGTCGTGCTGACCGCTGAGAGGTCGCCCGGGCGCACCGTCTTCTCGAGGATCAGCCCCGAAACCGGCGCGGTGACGTTCATCTTGGCGTAGCGGGTCTTCAGGTCGCGCAGCTGGGCGGCCGAGGCCCGCGCCTGGAACCGCCGCTGGTCGATCTGCTCCTGGGCCAGCACGCCCTGGCCATCCAGGCCCTTGACCCGCGCGGCCTGGTCGGCGGCCTGGTCGTACTGCGCCTGCGCCTGGGCGATCTGGGCCTCGATCAGCGACGGATCGAGCCGCACCAGCACCTGGCCCTTCTTGACGAACTGACCGACGTCGGCCAGCACCGCGGCGACCCTATAGCCGGTGACCTCGGGCAGGACGGCGGCTTCCTCGCGCGGCGTCAGGTCGCCCGACGCCGAGAGGCCGCCGGTGATCGGCCGGCTCTCGACCCGCACCACGTTGAACGCGCGCGCGCGGTCGGCCTCGGTCTCCTTGACCGGCGGCTTCTTGCAGGCGGCGAGCGCCAGGACGGCCGCGAGGGCCAGAAGGGCTTTCGAGGATCGCATCCGGTCTCG